>CAYYMT010000011.1:0-49091 GCA_964472715.1 uncultured bacterium
TAAAATTGGTAGCAAAACATTCATATTTCATAAAAATTTAAAAAATATCATTAAGGACTATAAACTGGATATCGTAATTATACAATACACACCCTACATGATATCATCCAGATTGTTGAGTTTTTTCTCAAAAAAAAGAACTTACAAAATTGTAGCATGGACTCATGGTTATTTTAAAGGTGTGAGTAAAAACGGAATCAAAAATAAACTGTTACAACGAGCATTAAGACGAGTCGATGGTATATTGTTTTTTACTGAAGACATGTTCGATTTTTATTCTGAATTAGGCTTTGATAAGAGTAAGTTATTTTATACAGACAATACATTAAATACAGAAAAAATAATAAATACAAAAAATAAAATTGGTAAAAAAGAGATTACCAGGATTAGGAACAAATATAATATTGGAGATAGAAAAGTATTATTATTTGTAGGAAGAATTATTAAAAGTAAGCGACTTGAAGTATTATTAAAAACTATGCAGTATTTAAAAACTACAAATTCTCAAAGTCCCTTATTATTAATTATAGGAGATGGACCGAAAAAAAATAAATTAAAATCTCATTATGAGGAAAATTTAAGCGACAACACCATCTGGCTGGATAAAATAACTGATGAAACTAAACTTGCACCCTATTTCTTATCTGCGGATTTATTTATTATGCCAGGAAAAACAGGACTTAGCATTAATCACGCTTTTTCTTATGGTTTACCTTATTTAACAACTGATGATGACATTCATGCACCAGAAGTTTACCTGCTCAAAAAGGACCAGAATGGAACTTACTTTAAAGGACGCGATTATAAAGATTTAGCTAAAAAAATTAATTCCTTGCTGCATTCTCCTGATGACTTAGAAAAATTTGCTAAAAATGCAATTCAGACCATTCAAGGTCGATATAATTTGCAAAATATGTATAGAAATTTTTTAAATTTAGCGGAAAAATTATGATATGAGATTATTTGCATATTTTAAAAATAATTTTGTTTATCAAAAAAATAATTCACTGTACATAACGAACAGCACTGAAGATCATTCACACCATAGTTTAATATTCAAAAGAAATAAATTATCCGATATTTTAATACCCAACTTACTAGAACGTTTGTTAAGAAAAGAAACACATAATGTTTTGCCAATATCAACGCATAGATATGTGGTAGTAATAAAGCATTACATCCTAACTCTAGAGAATGGTAAAATCATTCATGAACATCGGATTAATTTTGGTTCTCGTCCAATCCAGCGAGGTATTTGTGTTTTACCGGATAATTCCATTATTTATGGTGATTACTGGAGTAATCCGGATCGAATTCCTGTCAATCTTTACATATCCAGAGATGAAGGGAAATCCTGGCAAACCTTATGGACATCAAAAAAAGAATTTGCCCGCCATATTCATTTTGTTAAGCCCGTTAAGAATGAAGATAGGAAAATATATTTTGGTACCGGGGACTACAATCATGAACCGGGTATTTATAAAATGAACATTGATACAAAAAAAGTTACACCAATTGGCGAGGGAAATCAAAAATTGCGTGCTGTAGATATAATCCAAAAAGATAATCAATTAATTTGGGGAACAGATTGCGAGTATGATCAGAATTTTATTTATTCTTACCATTTAAATACAAAACAAATAACAAAACTTGCTCCAATAGACGGGCCTGCATATTATACTGCTGTAAATAAAAAGGGTGATATGTTTATCGGCACGACAATCGAAGACCGAAAAAAACATCGGGCTTGTATTTATCAATCAACTGATGGAATCGGTTGGAAAATATATAAAGAATTCAAAAAAGATATTTGGTCCACAAAATATTTTGGATATGGTGTGATAGAGTTTATTCATGGGCAAGAGAATCTGAATAAACTATACTATAATTTAAAAGGATTAAAAGAAATCAAATGAAACTTGTACGATTAGTAAATACAATCTCACATTTACGGCCAATTCAGGTTTATTGGCGCTTGATCCTGTTTATTAATCGTAAGTTGTTATCTAAAAATTTGAGCAAGAGAAATTCATATAAGTTTAAATTGCCAAAATTAGAATCTCCGGTCATAGCGAAAGATCAAAATTATTTCCAGATATTTGATAAAAAATTCAACGAAACGACTATTAATTGGAATTGTTTCTCAAGCAAATTGAAAAATTATCATTTAAACTATTTTGACTATATTATTAATTTAAATTTTGATTATGGGGATACTTTAATTCATGATTGGATTAGTAAAAATCTACCTAAAATTCCTTCTGATGGCTGGGAACCCTATCCTATTTCATTGAGATTAGTCAACTGGATAAAATTTTATGCAAAACACAATATTCAACCTGATGAAATTGTAATTCAATCTTTAATTGAACATGGGCATTGGTTATTCAAACAGCGGGAATATCATCTGTTAGCCAACCATTTATTAAAGAATATTGTCGCATTGTTATATTGGGGATATGTATTTAATGATAAAAAGATTTTGTCCTGGTCTTTGAAAAAACTGGGAAAAGAGGTTCAGGAACAACTCACAAAGGACGGCATGCACTATGAGTTTTCTCCTACTTATCATGCATTATCTATTCAGGATTTAATGGATTGTTATAATTTATTAGAAAATAATTCATTCAACCATAATGTTGAATCAATAAAAAATGTTTTGAAGGTTTCAATTTCAAAGGGGTTTGAATATGTAGATCGCCTGAATAAAAATAAGAATACCATCAATATTGGTGATGTTAATTATGAAGGTGTGCCAGGGAAAGCAACTTTATTCCAATATGCTCAAAAATTAAATGTTTCACCATTCAAATCAGCAACCCGATTAAGTTATTTCCCCACCCTGAAAACTAATGATTTTTCCATAATGCTTGTAAACTCCCCGTTTTCCCCCAAATATAATGCTGCCCATTCGCATGCCGATAAATTATCTGTATTGCTTTGGCATAAAGACAAGCCGATTCTTGTTGATACGGGCAATTATGATTATACAGAATCAAAGGAAAGAAATTATTCACGATCAGTAAAAGCGCATAATACAATTCAAATTGATGATTATGAGCAAGCCGATTTATGGTCCGCTTTCAGAGTTGGCAAAAGAGGAGTGATAGATTCCCAAATTACCAATAAAAATGAAATTGCCTGTAATTTTACAACAGAAAAATATGAGCATAAAAGATCAGTGAAATTAAATAATAACGGTATCATGATAATTGATGAAGTTACCAGCAAGGGTGAGCATAAATTAAACTTAAACTTCCATTTTTCACCAAATACTAAATTATCAACCAAAGAAAACAACTTAATCATAGATGACCAAATTTTGTTTAAATTTGAAACAGCACCAAAAATTATCAAGAGTGATTATTTTCCTAAAATGTTTCAGAAAGAAAAGAAGCCAACCGTTGAACTAAACAAATCCTTTACAAATAAAACAACATATATGACACAGATACGGTTAAAATAGAAAAAATTTATAAAAACCGTTTTACTTGAAAATATTTAATATCATAGTATAAGTGGTATAGCGGTTTTAAAAAGATTAAAGACATTCTAATAAAAAAGGTGTTAATTCTGACAAATAATCCGGGTTTCTTAACTTTTTTTCTATCATAAAGCCCCTCTTTAAATACCGGGGTTGTTATTTTTTGAATATAATATATTTCTTTATCGGTTAATTTTTTTTCCCATTTGTTGAGATTTTTTCCATCAACAGGTGTAAAACACTTTTCTTTCCACTTTTGTTCTGTTCCTTTAATTATATCGGATGATTGTTTATAAAAAGAAAGCATACCGGATTCATATTCAACTTCAAGGAATTTACATATTTTCCGCAACATTGATTCAGGATCAGTGATTAGCTTTTCATACTGAAAACTAAAATAATTTTCATCAAAAATAGTTTTTCCATCTTTTATTGCTTTATCATATTGAAGGCGATAGATCAGCGAATGATATCGCTTACTTTTATATTTTGTCCAATCTGCTTTTACTCTTGAGAGTATTACATCCCGGGGGTCACGAATGATATGTAATATTTTTGCATCAGGGAAGGTTGATTTAATTATTTTTAAATACTCCAGATTTTTAGGATCCTTTTCACCAATAAATTGCTTATTTTGTTTTTCTAAATAAGTTTTTAAAACCGAGTAGTATAATTCGGTTATTTTTTTTGTCTCTTTATTAAATATTTTCTTAATATCTAAGTCTATTTTTGCAAGATCACCATCATTGGTTAAAATATTCAAAAACTCTTCATATTTTCCTTTACTAAGGATTTGATGCTCTTTTTGATTGGCTAAATGGTTTCTTACAAAATGAGTTTCCGGCGGGAAAGTGATCATTGAATGTGTATTCAACATACTCTGAATAAGTGTGGTGCCTGACCGTCCAACGCCAATAATGAATATCGGTTTTTTTATTTTCATATACTACCTATATTTATTTGACAAAATTATAGACAAATTAATGATTTTCCAATTTATAAACATACTTTGTACTGCTGAATTATATTTATAAATTTGACCTGATTAAGAATAGAAAGAAATGATAATGCATATACTATTTTTTACACATTATTTCCCACCGGAAGTCAATGCACCGGCCAGCCGAACTTATGAACATGCCATTCGCTGGATAAAAAAAGGTATGAAGGTCACCGTGATCACTAACCAGCCTAATCACCCTCATGGAAAGATTTTTTCTGGTTATAAAAATGACTGGTTATCTAAAGAATCCATTGATGGAATAAATGTTATCCGGGTTAAAACTTATTTAACACCCAATAAAGGTACAGCAAAACGGATCATGAATTTTTTGGTTTATATGATTCTTGCAGTTTGGCATTCATTGAAGGTTAAAAACACAGATGTAATTCTTGCGACCAGTCCGCAATTTTTTTGTGGCTTTGCCGGGACAATTGCTAGTAAATTAAATCGCAAACCATTCATCCTGGAGATTCGTGACTTATGGCCGGACTCTATCCTGGCGGTTGGTGCATTGAAAGAAAACTTTGCCATCAAATTCCTGCGAGTACTGGAAAAGCAGATGTACTTTTCTGCCACCAAAATAGTAACATTGACTGATGCTTTTAAAAAATATATTTCAGATTTGGGTTATGATGATAACAATATTGTCACAATACCAAATTCCATGGACTTATCAAGAATAAAATCAATTAGTAAACCTAAGACTGATTTCAAAAAACAGGACAGGTTTATTTGTTCTTATATCGGAACCTTTGGAATGGCTCATAATCTGGGAGTTGTTGTTGAAACGGCAAAAATATTAAAGGATAATGAGACTATTCATTTTTTACTGATTGGTGATGGAGCAGAAAAAGAAACCATAGTCGAGCAAGCCAGAGGATTATCTAATATTACAATATTGCCACTTCAAACTAAAAAGGATATTCCCTGGTTTTATAATATTTCTGATGTTGGTCTGATTATGTTGAAAAATAATAAACTATTTACAACTGTGATTCCGTCGAAAATTTTTGAATATATGGTTATGAAAAAGCCAATGATAATGTCAATGCCTGAGGGGGAAGCGACAAAAATTGTTATTGGTAATAATTGTGGTATTTATTGTGAGCCTGATAATGCAAAAGAATTGGCTCAAAGAATTCAGGAAATTTACAATGATAAATCTTATCTTAAAGATTTAGGCGAGAAGGGATATGATTTGGCAATTAATAAATATAATCGAAATGAAATGGCAGATAAAATGATACAGGTCATGAAAAAAACTTGTTCCTAAAAACATTTCTTACTAATTTATTAGAAATAATAGGAGAAGTCAGGCATTAAATAAATTGTTAAGTCATTAAAATTTAAGACAATAATTTAAATTTTTACAGATATAATGGGTGGTATTAATCAATTCACCCATTTTTTATATTAGGAGTAATATGATTTATTATCTAATTGGAATACTGGTTTTTACATTTTTATCCTCTCTAATTTTCAATAGTTTGGCCAAAAGGATAGCGGTAAAATACAAAATTGGTGATATGCCGAATAAGCGCAAAGTCCATCGTGAATTTATGCCTTATTTGGGAGGGGCAGCAATATTATTATCAGTGTTGACGGGACTTGGTCTGGCTGTCATACTACTGCCGGAAATAGCCGGCAAAGTACCCCAGCGATATTATTTATTGGGTCTGTCCTGCGTGATTATGTCAATACTCGGATTATTGGATGACATAAAAAATATAAATTTCAAAGTCAAGTTTGTTATTCAAATATTAATGGCAGTAGTAGTGCTGCAGGCCTATCAGTTTGAACAGTTTTATGTACCTTTTTTGGGATTTATTCATTTAGGATATTTTTCTCCTGTTTTCGTTTTATTATGGATTGTCTTCATTACCAATGCCATGAATCTATTGGATGGCCTGGACGGCCTGGCTTCTGGTGTATCGGTTATTATTCTCACTACATTTTTGGTGCTGGCCCTAAGTTCCGGACAAACACTAGTAGGCCTGATCTGTTTACTGCTGATAGTCGCAATTCTTGGATTCATGAAATATAACTATCATCCCGCAGAAATATTTATGGGCGATGCCGGATCACTTCTATTGGGTTTTTCGATTGCAATTATTTCCCTGGAGGTGGCCAGAATCGAAGACTCGAATAATATCAACATTTTCCGTTCATTAATGGCATTGTCAATCCCTGCATTAGATACTAGTTTAGCGTTTTTTCGCAGAATCAGTCGAAGAATGCATCCATTTTTGCCTGACAAAGAGCATATTCACCACAGACTCCTGGCCATTGGTTTTTCTCATCAAAAGGCAGTTTGGGTTATGTATATTATGAGTATAATTGCCGGATTATTAAGCATTTCATTTTTATTTATTGATGAAATAGGAACGCTTACAATTTTATTTATTGGCGCCATATTTTATATTATGTTGATCCGGGAACTGGGATATATAGAATTAGACCGGAATCTGATCACCATCGGCGGTATTAAAAAAATTCGCAAAGGCCACCTGGACTATACAAAATTTAACAAAACAAAAATTGACCTTCCCTACAATAAAGACAGGTTTTTTCAGACTTTGATCTTTTTCTTGAGCGATATTATTTTTTCTTTGTTGGCTTTTGGAATTACAGTTCATTATTTCAAAGAAATTCCTTCTATTCATGCCTTTTTTACCAATCGCCTTATTTTGGTGCCTGTATGGCTGACAATTTTTTGGACAACCTTGTTAAAATTGAATGACCTTTATGATATTGAATGGGACACCTCCCGGATTGACGAGATTTTAAGTGTGACAAAAATTGTAATTCTGGGCTTACTGGCAATTTTTTTCATAGGTTATAAATTTGATATATCAATTGCCCACTCCAGGGATTTTCTCCTCAATTATGGTACAATGCTTATCATTTTACTCAATTTTGGAAGGATCTTTATAATCTCCCTGCTTAAGAAATACAAATTATTTGAATTTAAAGACCGCCCGACATTAATTGTCGGTTCAAACAAAGAGGCAGAAAAAACCATTACCAGGATTAAAAATGTTCCTGAATTAAAATTTAAAATTGTGGGTTATATAGATGAAAAACAAAACCCGGAATTCAATAAACTGCCCTATCTTGGTAATATCAATAATATTCCTGAAATCATAAAAAAATATGATATAAAAGAAGTGATCATCGCTCTTGATCATGTCGACCAAAACTATATAATGAATATAATCAATATTTTCCATCAGCATCGGGTAAGTGTGAAGCTACTACCGGGTTTTTATAATCTTCTATCCGGCTATAAAACCAGTCATGTTTATGGCGTCTCTCTAATAAAGTTTTTTACATCAAATATGAAGACCTGGGAGTGGCTGTTAAAAAGAATTATCGACATCGTAATTTCATTATTTTTCCTGATTGTATTAGCACCAATCTGGCTAATTGTATGTCTGCTCATTAAACTTGACTCCAAAGGACCGATCTTTTATAAACAAAATAGAATAGGAAAGAATAACCAGGAATTTAAACTGATAAAATTTCGGACAATGGTAAATGATGCAGAAAGAGAGACCGGACCAGTTTGGGCTGAAAAAAATGATCCAAGAATTACCAGGATAGGAAAAATCCTCAGAAAATTTAAAATCGATGAAGTCCCTCAATTTTTTAATGTTCTTATTGGAGATATGAGCATTGTTGGACCGCGTCCTGAACGCGAATATTTTGTAGAGAAACTGGAAAAAGAAATCCAATTCTACTCCCGGCGTTTGATCGTTAAACCCGGCATCACAGGCTGGGCCCAGATCAAACATAAATACGATGAAACTATTGATGATGTGAAAGAGAAACTACGTTATGATCTTTACTATATTGAGAATATGTCATTGTTACTGGATGTGAAAATTATCATCCAAACTTTATTATTGGGATTTCGAAGGAACCAGCATCATTAAATGATTATTATTTATATGAATTAGAAGTGGAGAATCAATTAGTGAATACGAAGAAGATGATGGTTTCGTTTGTTTCGCTTTTTTCGTGGTAAAAAATCAGTCAATCAGAAGCTCAACATCAACATCCAGTGCTTCTGCAATTGCCTTCAAAGTATCAATAGTCGGATTTCGCTTCCCGGTTTCAATTTGAGAAAGATAGGCGGAACTGATATTCGCTTTTTCAGCCAACGCTGATATTTTGATTTTTTTGTACTCCCGCCAGGCGCGGATTGGATTTTTGCCATCCATAATAGCAAAGACGATTTCTCCGGGAATCATGGTTTCTTCTCCGGCCTGACGCTTTTTCTCAAAGTTTTCAATGGCTTGTATATCTTCAGCATCTTCGAGTATTTCTTGTATTTTTTCATATTCGGAAAATGGTATAATTGCCCATTCCGGTTTACCGTTTTTTTCTATTACTTGAACATTCATTTATATGCCTCTCCACGAGTTTTAATATTAATAACAGTGATTATTAATTTCTTATTTTCGATTGTATAGATAACTCTCCAATCCCCAACTCTTAACCTAAATCCGGGATGATTTGTTAGTTTTTTTATATTTGGGGAATCAAAAGGATTTTTTGCTAACTCCTTTATTTTTTTAATAATTATTCCCGCTTCATTTGCAGAAATTTTTTTTAACTTCCTTGCAGCCTGTTTGCTAAATGCTATCTTATACATATTTAAAATTTAACTATTCGCAACTCATATTTCAAATATTTTTATAGACATTTTTATTGCTTTCCTTCTTTTTTCAGATTATTAATCTTTATCAATAAAAAGGATATGGATTAAAAACCTATTATTAACCAGTTAATTAAAATCAATTACCAAAATTATTTATCAATTAAATTTTCTCATTTCGATATCTTTTTTACAAAATATCTCCAATTCGAAAATCAAACCACTTTTTTGTATCTTTATTGCAGAAACATAAAAGGACTATAATCATGGAAACAAAAATTCAAAAGTGGGATTGGCACTTTTTCAACCGATTACAAAAAGTATAAAAGGCTATCCTTTTGAGGTGACATTACCATCCGGATTGCCGGTTTCCGGCGTTATCCTATCTGACCAGATAAAAAGTTTAGACTGGCAGACCAGGAATGTAACCTATATTTGCCATCTGCCTCTGGATTATATAAGAGAGTCGATTGGGAAATTATCGGCTTTGTTGGAATAGTTAATCTTAAAATACAAAAGCCCTTGAAAGGGCTCCCTGGCAATGTGTGTTTTTGTACCACCAGTTAAAACTGGTGGTTAATAAGATGATTTTTAGTAGATTATGGATATTATTAACCACCAACTTAAGTTGGTGGAATTCCAAATGGAAAAAAATGATTAACGGTTTTAGCCGTTTCTATAATTTATTTAGGACAGATATGGTTCAATTCACATTTTAAGTTGAAATATAATTCGCTTAATTCGTCTCATTCGTGGACAAAAAATCTTTTCCTGTTTTTCATTTATTTCGTGGTCAAAACTATCCGCGATAATCCGCGTTAATCTACGGTCAATAATTCTCACACATAATCATAAAAACAATGATTTTTTATTCTTTTATCCTTATATTTCTCTGTTGAGGAACCTATAAAACAATTGATAATCAAAACAGTATAGAATTTGGAGTTCAAATGCTTGATATAAAAAAACTGAGAGAAAACCCGGAATTATTCAGAAAAAGATTGCAAGCCAAAAAAGCCGAAGCCAAACTGGATGAGATAATAGCTAATGACGAAAAACGCCGTAATCTCGTCACGGAAGTCAATGGTTTGAAAGCCGTCCGTAACAAAGTATCCAAAGAGATCGGCGACCTGAAACGCAACAAAGAGGACGCATCCGGTAAAATTCAGGAAATGCAAACCGTCAGTAAAAATATCAAGGAAATGGACACTCAAATTGCCGAACTGGAAGAGCAGTTGAATAACATTTTAGTGACCCTGCCAAACCTGCCTCATGAAACCGCACCCATCGGATTCACCGAGGACGATAATGTCGAAGTTTCCGGTTGGGGTGAAAAACCGGCCTGTGATCATGATTTGAAAGATCACTTGGACATTGCAGAAGAATTGGGGATTCTGGACATGCAGCGGGGCGCGAAAATCTCCGGCTCCGGCTTTCCGCTTTTCATCGGTAAAGGCGCCCGGCTGGAACGGGCACTGATCAACTTTATGCTGGACTTTCACACGGAAAAGCATGGCTATACAGAAGTCTTTCCACCCTTTCTGGTGAATCGAAACACTATGTATGGCACCGGCCAATTGCCAAAGATGGAAGATGATATGTATCATTGCACGGAAGATGACCTCTTTCTGATTCCCACTGCTGAAGTACCGGTCACCAATATTCACAGTGATGAAATTCTGCCGGAAAAAGACCTGCCGAAAAAATTCGCGGCTTTCTCCGGATGTTTCCGCCGCGAAGCCGGCAGCTATGGCAAAGAGACCCGCGGCCTCTCCCGCCTGCATCAATTCAACAAGGTGGAAATGGTACAATTCACCCGCCCGGAAGAATCTTACGAGGTTCATGAAAAATTATTAAAGGATGCCGAAGATATTTTACAGGCATTGGGACTGCACTATAGAATATTAAATCTTTGCTCCGGTGATCTGAGTTTTGCCGCTGCCAAATGTTATGATATCGAAGTCTGGGCGCCGGGGAGTGACAAATATTTTGAAGTCTCCAGTGTCAGCAATTTTGAAGATTTCCAGGCCCGTCGCGCCAACATTCGTTATCGTCGTGAAGAAGATAAAAAGGTGGACTTCGTGCACACGCTGAATGGTTCCGGTGTAGCGACGCCACGATTGGTGATCGCGCTGCTGGAAACTTATCAGCAGGCCGATGGCACGGTTGACATTCCGGAAATTTTACAGCCATACACGGGATTTACTAAAATCACAAAATAATTTTTGAGTGGACAATGATTTATTTGAAAAGTTTCATCTTAATTATTTATACCATATTTTTGGCAGCCATGACAATGGTGATGGGGCTTTTCGACAGAAAAGGTGTCATGCATGGCAAAATGATGCGCCACTGGGCCAGAACACTGCTCCTCTTTTCAAAAGTAAAATATGAAATAGAAGGCAGAGAAAATCTGGAAAAGGCTGATCCGGCACTGATAATAATGAACCATGAAAGCGCTCTGGATATTCCTGTCGCTATTGCAACACTACCGATTAATCTGCGCTTCATATTTAAACAAGAGTTGCTCTACATCCCGGTCTTTGGCTGGGCCATGTGGCTGGGAAAGCACATTCCGATTAACCGCAGCAAACCCAAACAGGCGATTCGCGCGATCAACAGTAAATCCGGTGACATAATCAAACGCAATCAGAATATCATTATTGCACCTGAGGGCACCCGTAGTCCTGACGGCAAAATCGGCCCTTTTAAAAAAGGCGGCTTCAAGATTGCCGAAAAACACGATATTCCCATTATTCCGGTCATTATGATCGGCAACCGCTTTTGCAATCCTAAAAATTCCATGAAAATATATCCCGGAAAAGTCCGGGTTGTCATCAGTCCGGCGGTCAAGGTATCCCAATATGAAAATCTTGATGATTGTATACAGGGTGTGCGGGCCACTATGATCGCGGCCAAAGAAAAACACGAACAAAAATTTGAGGTTTCCCGTGCTTAATTGTTCAGAAGGCCTGGTTTGCGAACCCCGCAAAAAACTCTCACGGCCGGAAAAGCATCTCTACAAAATATGGCTGGACAAAAATTTCCAGTTGGAGCATTTACAGACCATTTCGGGAAAAGCCCTGAGCATTATCAATACCGGGCACCGCAATGAATCCGAAGGGCCGGATTTTTTAAATGCCATGGTCCTGATGGACGACAATCTTCTCACCGGTGATATTGAAATCCATATCGAAAACAAGGATTGGTATTTACACGGCCATGACCAGGATGAGAATTACAACAAGGTTATTCTGCATGTAATTGAAGCCGATACAGAAGACCAATCGATTCCGCTAAAAAATGGAAATACCGTCGAAATTCTAAAATTGAATTTTGATAAAACCAAGGCCGATCCGATTATTCCGCCATGCCTTGAATGGGATAGTTTGGATTTTGATAAATTTCGTGATGTTATCGAAGAATACGGCAGCAAACGGTTTCAACGTAAAACCCTGCAGGCGCGAAAATTATTATTGCAGCACCAGCCGGAGCATTATTTCTTCATTGGCCTGCTGGATGTAATGGGTTACAGCCAAAACCGGCACGCAATGAAAAATATCGCGAACCAAATATCTTTTGACAAAATCCATAAAATTATGGAAACTCTGCCGGAAACCGGACGATTAGTCACTATTGAAACCCTTTTGCTGGGCATTTCCGGACTGCTGAATGAAGATTTTCAGAAATACTATACCAGTGACGTCTATTTTTCCGGGCTTCAGCAAAAATGGGCAAGATTAAAAACCAAATATCAATTATCAGCGATCAAGGATCCGGACTTTCATTTTGCCGGCACCCGGCCGGTGAATTACCCGCATAAGCGGTTGGTGGCATTGGCGCAGATTCTGGTAAATATCTTCCCGCAAAAACCGGGACAATATTGTTTAAACACGCTTTTTTCAGGGCGTGATACCGATAAAATTCTGGAGATGCTTGGAGAAAAATTTCAACTTCCGGCGGGTATGTGGAAAAATCACCCCTTATTTTCTTCTCATCACAGCAATGTACTGATCGGCAACAGCCGGTTGATGGATTTTATTACTAATATTATGCTGCCTTTTGCCCGGGCTCTGAGTTCGATATTGAAAAACGAAAAAAATGCAAATTATTGCATGGCAATCAACAAACAAATTCCCCGCGGCGCAATGCCCGGCAAAATAAAAAAATTACTGCATCGACTGAATATTCCGGAATCCAAAATAAATTCAAATTATCTTTTGCAGGGATGTATTGAATATCATAGATTATTTTGTGATCTGGAATTGTGCGATATGTGTCTTTTGGAGAACACGATTGAGCATTAAGAAAATATTAACAAAAGAAAAATGTAAAGAGCATATTAGAATAGATCAGCAGGCGGGAAAAAAAGTAGTCTTCACTAACGGCTGTTTTGACATCCTGCATGTGGGACATTTGACATTATTGGAAAAAGCAAAAAGTTTCGGAGACCGTCTTTGTGTAGGGGTTAATTCCGATGCTTCGGTAAGAATTTTAAAGGGCGAAAACAGACCCATAAACAGCCAGGAAGACCGGACGCGTTTACTGGCAGCCCTGAGTGTGGTTGATTATGTGACTGTTTTTGAAGAACAAACTCCCTGTAAAATTATTTCCTGTCTCAGGCCCGATATTCATGTAAAGGGCGGAGATTATGATCCCAATGATTTTGATAATATGCCGGAAGCAAAGGTGGTGAGAGAATATGGCGGAAAAATAAAAATTATTGGTCTTGTGGAAGGGAAATCAAGTACCAACATTATCAAGCAACTGTAAGCTAAGAATTTAACATTTTGAAAAAACAAATTGTTGGCATAGCTTTAGCCTTAAATATAACTGAATTAAAAAATCCGAGGAATCATGCGTAATTACAAAAATAATTTAGTCAAAATTTCAAGCATCATATTTATTTTTATTCTAACAGTCAATGGCAAAGGACTCAGACATCAGAATGTGGAAGATACAGTCACCAATCAGGAGACGGCTGTAGTGGAAAATTCACCGGAATTATTTGAATTACTGTTCGCCGAAGCCAAAAACTATTATGTGGAAGCCCTGATCGGCAATCACTTCACCGATACCACAGACGTCAAATTCTGCCTGGACCGGACATTGGAAATTGTCGCCGAGATCAGTGAACTGGATAGTTTGACCATGTTACAGCGGGATGATTTCCGCCGTTTTTGTGAAAAACTGAATTCCGATTTTAAAGGCCAGTTTTCATGGGTCAATGGCGATGAAGGCTCCTTTCAGAATGCCCTTATTGAAGACGACCTCAGCAAATCCCTTGCTGACACAATTGACCTCGGGGGCGAAGATAAACTGATAGTTCTGGAAGATGAAGAGGGTAATTTACCCGTGGTGACCTCGGCGAAAATAGAACGGATCATTAAATACTTTCAGACCAAACAAAGAGACAATTTTCAGCAGTGGCTGCAAAATGCCGATTATTATGAAGAAATTGTCCGGCCTATTTTAAAAAAAGAAGGGTTGCCAGAATACATTTTTTATCTGGCTTTGATCGAAAGCGGTTATAAAACCAATGCTTATTCCCATGCTCATGCGGCCGGCCCCTGGCAGTTCATTGCCTCCACCGGCGCCTATTACGGCCTGAAGCGAAACTGGTGGGTGGACGAGCGACGCGACATTATCAAAGCCACAGTCGCCGCTGCGCAGTACCTCAGTGATCTGCATGATTACTTTGATGACTGGTACCTGGCGATGGCAGCCTATAATTGCGGAAAATTAAATGTACTGCGTGCAATTCGACGCGAAGGCACCCGCGATTATTGGAAATTAAAAACCTTGCCCCGGGAAACCCGAAATTACATTCCTTCTTTTATGGCCGGTTTAAACATTGCAAAGGACCCGGAAAAATATGGTTTCCAAAAGCCGGAAAATACCATTTGGGAGTTTGAAACAGTGCTGATCAACGGCTCCTATGAATTGGAATCACTGGCAAAAATGATCGGTGTCAGCGCGAAAGAACTCAAAGAATACAATCCCGAATTAAGACGCTGGGTGACTCCTCCCGATGAAGATGTTTATAAATTAAAAGTTCCGAAAACCAAAGGGAAAATTCTGGCGGCCAGGCTGAAAGACATCCCCAAAGAAGAAAAGCATACGCAGGAATTTGTCACCATTCGTGTCCAGCGCGGCCAAAACCTCAGCTATCTGGCAACAAAATACGGCTCTACAGTATCGGCTATTGTCTCTGCAAACAATATTCGAAATGTCAATCAATTGAAAATCGGCCAGTATCTGCGAATTCCCAAAAATTCCTACAACTCCCAACAATATGTTTCCACAAAATCCAGTAATGGTGTGCATACCGTAAAAAAAGGTGACTCTCTTTATGAAATTGCCAGGGCTTATGGGGTCAGTCTGAGTTCCCTGCGCTCCCGCAATAATCTTTACGGCCGTCGGTTTATCTATCCCGGTCAGAAACTATACATTCCCGGCACGAAGGCCACGGCACAAACCGCCACTACCGACAGTAAAGGCAAAAAAGTATTTCACATTGTCAAAAAAGGCGAATCTCTCAGTGAGATTGCTGACCAATACAAAGTCAGCCTTAGCAAAGTCCGTTACTGGAACAATATTTACGGCCGTAAATTTATCTATCCCGGCCAAAAAGTAACTATTTATCAATAAGAAGGATTTTTGTTGAAAAAAGACAAAATACTCTCAATCGTCATTTTGGTTTTTGTTTTTTTATTCATTTTAGCATTATACACAGGACTGAATAAAAATGACTATTCCGGTGACACTTTCAGCAGCCGGGACAAAATTGCCCTGATCGATCTGAAAGGTACGATCATTAGCGCCGATAAACTGACCACGCAACTGAAAAAATACCGTGAGCGTGACGATGTCAAAGCATTGGTGCTCCGTATTAATTCACCGGGCGGTGGTGTGGCTGCTTCCCAGGAAATATATGAATCAGTGAAACGCTTTCGTGATTGCGGTAAACCTGTGGTGGCCTCGATTGCATCGGTCGGCGCTTCCGGTGGATATTACGCGGCTATTGGGGCAGATAAGATAATGGCCAACCCGGGTAGTATTACCGCCAGTATTGGCGTGATCGCCACTTTTCCTATAATCGATGACCTGCTGGAAATGATCAAAGTGGAATACAAAACCCTGAAAACCGGAAAGTATAAAGACACCGGCTCGCCTTTTCGTGATTTTACCACTGCAGATAGTCTGGAAATGACCGGTATTATCGAAGATCTTTATAATCAATTTTTCGATGCCATCGCAAAAGAACGAGGAATTGAAAAAAATCACTTGAAAAAAATCGCTGACGGGCGTATCTTAACGGGTTTACAGGCTTTTAAAGCCGGGCTCATTGATACACTGGGAACACGGGAAGACGCCATTGACCTGGCGGCAGCTTTAGCAGAGGTGAAAGACCCTAAATTGATTACTCCCGGCAAGAAAAAAGTGACTTTATTCGATCTTTTATTTGGCGATCTTAATGAAACCAAAGCATTATTGAACAGTGAACCAATTGTAAAATATATATTAAAATAAAAGGAGATAACAAATGGTTAAAGCCGAAATCGTTGATGTACTGGCAGAACAAACAGGATTAACAAAACTTGAAACCAAAACAATTGTTGAAGGTGTTATATCCACCATATCAGAATCTTTACTCCGAGGTGAACGAGTAGACCTCAGAGGATTTGGAAATTTCAGCGTGAAAATCCGCAAGAGCAAAGTTGCCAGAAATCCCAATACTGGCGAAGAAGTGATTGTACCGGAACGGGCTGTGCCTGTTTTCAAACCTTCCAAGCATTTTGTCCAGCAGGTAGATGCCGAACATAAAAAAAGAATAGAAAAATAAATTAAAGCGAACAGGAGAAACTTATGCCCAGCGGTAAAAAGAGAAAAAGACAAAAAATCAAAACTCACAAAAGAAAAAAACGCAGAAGAAGAGATCGTCACAAGAAAAAATAATTAAATTTTGATTGATGATATTTTGAAGGTGTATTCATAAATTGTATATTATTGAATACACCTTTTCTTATTTTTAATTATTTAATTTTTGGTACAACAATCATCAAATGCCCATGAATAATAAAACAAATATTTTGACTGTCTCAGAAGTGGCCGACCGGATTGAAGCGGTGATCAATGATTACCTGCCGTCGGTGTACGTTGAGGGTGAGGTCTCAAATTATTACCGCAGTAAAGCCGGCCATATCTATCTTTCTATCAAGGATGACAAAGCATTGGTTAACTGTGTCGTCTGGAGTTATAATGCCAATCGCATAAAATTTCAAATTGAGGATGGTATGCGCGTGGTGATCTTTGGCGATGTGGTCACTTATAAACTTCGCTCCCAATACCAGATAAAAGTACTGAGCATTCGCCCTTCCGGATTGGGAAATCTCTATCTGGCCTTTGAGGAATTAAAAGCTAAATTGGAAAAAGAAGGGCTTTTTGACCCGGAACATAAAAAACCAATTCCAAAATATCCGACTCGTATCGGTGTGATCACCAGTCCCACCAGCGCCGCTGTTCGGGACATCATCCAGGTAAGCGGCCGCCGCAATCCGGCTGTGCAACTGGTAATATATCCGGCTGTGGTGCAGGGAGAGGAAGCGGCGGCAACTGTTATCGACGGTATTCGTTATTTTAATGCCGCTGAAGAGAATAAGGTGGAGCTGATCATTGTCAGTCGCGGCGGCGGTTCAATCGAGGACCTGTGGGCTTTTAACGAAGAGCCTGTTGTCCGGGCCATCTATGATTCGGAATTACCTGTTGTTACCGGTATTGGCCATGAGATTGATTTTACCTTATCTGATTTTGCAGCGGACTACCGGGCGCCGACACCATCGGCAGCCGCTGAGGAATCCATCCCCAATCTTCAGGAAATCCGGGATAGCTTTGACGCCCTGGAAACAAAAATGATGAGCGCTTTTAAGTATTTATTTGACTCCACAACCATAGAGGTCAGGCATTTAAACCGGCAGATTGCTCTTCTGAACCCGGCCACAACCATTCTGAATCAAATTCAGCACATTGATGATATGGAGCGCCGGCTGCAATATCAAATTCAGAACAAACTCAAGCAATACCAAAGCAAACTGGAATATTTGGATGGCAGCCTGAAGTCCCTCAATCCAGAAAGCATTTTAGAGCGGGGTTATGCAATTGTTACCGATGAAGACAATAATTTTTTGAAATCAGTCAAAAATGTTCATCCGGAAGATAAAATAACCATTAAATTATCAGACGGAAAATTAAATACTTCTGTTCTTTCCATTACGGAAAACAATAATAAAGGCGGAGAAAAAAATGAGTAAAAAGATTTCCATTGAGAAAAATATCAAACGTATGGAAGAAATTGTTGACAAACTGGAAAACGAAGAGTTGGATATTGAAAAAGCCTTGTCACTTTTTGAAGAGGGGATTGGCATCTCCCAGAAATGTCATCAACGCCTTGGCGAGCTGGAAAAGCGGGTGCGCCTGCTGGCTAAAGATTCCGAAGGCAATCTGGTAGAATCCGATATGAAAGAAGCTTAGGCTATGAAAATTTCCCTCCACTTACATCCGGAACGCATAAAAGTCAAAGCAATTTTACCGGGCATTATCGATTATTTAAATGTCAATGGCCACCAGGTTTTTATTTGCAAAAAAGACCGGAATCTGTGCCGGAATTACGACGTGACGCTTTTGGAAAATATTGAAGAGTGTGTCAGCATTCCGGTGGACCTTGTGATCAGTATTGGCGGTGACGGAACCTTTATCGGAGCAGCCCGGTTGATCGCAGGCACGGAAATACCAATCATCGGAATGCATTCCGGCGGCCTGGGATTTCTCGCGGAAGTATTACTGGAAAACTTTGAAACCAAGCTGAATGAATTTTTTAAAGGCCACTATTCCATTGAAAAGCGCAAAATTCTGGAAACGGAGATTGTTTACCCAAACCATTCCAAAAAATATAACAGCATTAATGATATCCTGATCCATCGCAACCAAACCATTGGAATGTGTAAATTTATCACCTACGTGGACGGCGATTTTTTGAACACCTACCGGGGCGACGGGCTGATCATTTCAACCCCCTCCGGTTCCACCGCCTATAATATGTCAGCCGGCGGACCGATTATCCTACCTCATCTCGATATCATCACGCTCACACCGATCTGTCCACACTCTCTCTCCGCACGTCCCATTATCATTGGCGGTGGTCAGGTTGTAAGCTTTCAACTGGAAAAAAATCAAAATGTACTGGCTCTGGATATCGACGGGCAGGAAAGGGTTTTACTGGAATCCGCGATCAAAGTCAATATAAAAAATTCCTCTCACTCACTCAACGTGGTAAGATTTGATGATTACTCCTTTTTTAAGACTCTGCAAACCAAGTTGAACTGGGGCGTGGATAAACGAAACGAAAATTAATATAGGCGAAGAATGAACAAAACAATACATAAAACAAAAAACATCGCCCTGGTGGCGCATGACAATATGAAACCGGAATTGCTGGACTGGGCGCTTTACAATAAAAAAACACTGGCCCGCCATCATCTTTTTGCCACCGGAACAACCGGCAGTTTATTAGCGGAAACCCTGGATACAGCCATCAATACCATGCAAAGCGGGCCGTTAGGCGGTGACTTGCAATTAGGAGCATTAATATCAGAAGGAAAAATCGACTTTCTGATCTTTTTCTGGGATCCCCTGGAAGCGCAACCTCATGACCCGGATATCAAAGCGTTATTACGAATTTCAGCCGTCTGGAATATTCCTGTGGCCTGCAATCGCGCCTCAGCTGATTTCCTGATCAGTTCGGACCTGATGAATGAACCTTACACCCGCCGCATTATGGATTATGAAGCCTACAAAAACAGGTACAAAAAATAAATGACCGGTACGTTGATCAATATTATCACAGTTATAGCCGGGAGTACGATCGGACTATTATTCAATAAAAGCCTGCCGGAAAAAGTGATCAAGCCGGTTTTTCAGGTCATTGGATTATTCACCCTTGCACTGGGTATTTCAATGGCCATCAAAGGGGAGGAAATACTGCTGATAATCTTCAGCCTGGTCTTAGGAACAATTATTGGTTCTGCTCTGGATCTGGATAATAAATTTCAAAACCTCAGCAACTGGCTGCAAAGGAAAATCAATCTGAAAAATGAAAAATTTACGGAAGGACTGATCACGGCCTTTCTGTTATTTTGCATGGGCTCCATGACCATACTGGGGGCTTTTGAGGAAGGACTTGGCGGCAAGCCCAATTTATTGTTGGCCAAATCCGTCCTGGACGGTTTTTCTTCCATCGCACTGTCAGCAGGACTGGGAATTGGTGTTATGTTTTCCGTTATTCCATTGTTGATATTCCAGGGTGGATTAACCCTGCTGGCGGCCTTTCTTGAGCAATTTTTTACACCTGTCATTATCAATGAATTAACAGCCACCGGCGGGATTTTATTACTGGGACTGGGATTGAATATTCTGGAACTCAAAAAAGTCAAAATCATGAATATGTTGCCGGCCTTGATCATCATTGTCTTGCTGGCGATTTTTTTTACATAAAATTGATCTGAATCAAGCCATTCAACAACAAATTTTCATATATTGATAAATAGATTATTATTAATTTTTATTTGCCCATGGAGGTAAAGATGAAAACTATGAGATCCCTGATCATGTTGCTGGCAATATTCCCGCTGTTATTCGCACAGCAGGATGTTGAAGAAATGATGAAGAAAATGCAGGAACAGGTCAACACGGAAATTCAAAAGAACGAAGAGGCGGTTCAACGCTATATTTCCAAAAATGACTCCCTCTTTGCCGAATTTCTAAAAAATGAATGGAAAGCCTTTGATACTAAGGAAGGCGAAAAACAAAAAGAACTGCCGAAACCCGAGAAAATTCCCGCGATACCGGAAACAAAGTTTGAATATAAAGAATATGTACCTGTGGAAGTAACCTTGCCGGAGTTAGAGATTGATACAAAAATATCACCTGAGATCACGCCGCCGGAAATACCTGTTTCAGAAGAAGATAAATACAAAGGAATTACAGTCATATTTTATGATAAAGAATTAACATTCCGGTATAATACAGAAACCCGGATACAAGCCAAAAAGCCGGTCAATGACAAGTCGATTCCGGCATACTGGGAAGCAATGAGCAGAGTTGAGACCAAACCCATGCTTTTGCAGATTGAAGAGTATTCCGCAAAACTTGAACTGAATGATTATGGTAAATTTTCATTGGTCAGAAAAATCGCTTCTGAGATCATTGAGGATGAGGACAGCCGGATATTATTTTCCTGGTATTTGATCACAAAACTGGGCTATGATGTGCGGGTTGGTTACGGCCCCGGTTTTACCGTGCTGATGGTGCCGAGCAACAATATGCTCTTTGCCCGTCCCTACCTGACCGTAAATAATCAGAAATATTTTATATTTAATTTCGATGATCATAAATCAAAAAAATTTAATACCCTCTATTCCTATGATAAAAAACATCCCACAGCCGATAAATATTTTGATTTTTCCATACCCAAACTCCCGGAAATCGGAAATTATGACAGGCACAAAGAATTAAAATTTAAATATCAGGGTCAAGTCTATGAGTTTAATTATGACTACAACGAAGAACTGGTCAAGTTTTTTGACTATTATCCGCAAACCGACTATAGCGTCTATTTCAAAGCGCCGGTAGCGCCGCAGACAATAAATTCCTTTGCCAGGGCTTTTAAACCAATCCTGGCGGGAAAACCCGAGCAGGAGGCGCTGAATATTATCTTGCGGTTTGTGCAGACCGCTTTTATGTACAAAACCGATAACGATCATTTTGGCCGGGAAAAACCACTGATTCCCGATGAAACCCTTTATTATCCTTATTCCGATTGTGAAGACCGCTCTATTTTGTTTTCGATCCTGGTTGAGGAATTGCTTGATTTGAAAGCCGTCGGCCTAAAATATGACAGTCATATGGCAGTTGGCGTTAAAACCAGGAGTTCACCCAAAGGCGACTATGTCAGACACCGGGGCGATAAATATCTGGTTTGCGATCCCACTTATATTAATGCCAATATCGGCCAAAGTATGCCGCGCTACAAAAATAAAGGCATTACAGTGATCGATTTTTAAGCAGTCACATCAGCAAAATTAACCATGATTGAATAAGGAATTGCACATGTCAAAAAAATATCAGCAGTTAATTGATTTATATGCCGAAGAAAACCTGACACGGATCTCATCAAAACTGATAACACTTTACAAAACCGGCCAGAAAAACACTCTCACCCAGATTGCCAGAATTGCGGCGGATTTCACAAAAATCCAGGACGGCAATATGAGTAAAATATTTACCCAACTGATCATGCTCTATCATCCCGATCGCGCCACAAGGATTCAACACCAAATTCAGAGTTATCTCGCAAAAAATAAGATAGCCGCACTCAAACAATACGCCCATATTCTGGAAATCAATGATATGGACGCCATTATTGACCAATATGCCGAAGATGATATTATGGAATTAGAAGAGGACTATCGCTGGGAGAATGATGCTGATGATTATGATATTTTCGAGGAAGAAGAGCCCGCTGAGTTTGAACTCCACAAACCTGATTATTTTGATTTTTATACAGCTGTCAAAAGAAAAGTCTATGGTAATCAGCCCATCGATTTTCCGCCCCACTACCTGGAGGATTTCGAAGAAATCGAAATGTCCGGTGAATCAATTACCGATCTGTCCGGCGCTGAATATTGTAAATTTGTCAAAAAATTATATCTGAATAACAATGAAATAACCGATGTATCGGAATTGGTGGACCTTGAATACCTGGAAGAACTATATTTATCCCGCAATCAAATCGGATTTATCGACGCGCTGGAAAGTCTGGAAAACCTGGCATTCCTTGACCTCTCTTTCAATGATATTGATGACATCAGTCCCATATTATCATTGAAAAAATTGCGGTATGTTAATCTGCTGGGCAATAATATACCGAAGGAACAGGTACAAATATTAAAAGAAAAGGATATAGTGGTTATTTCTTAGCATAAGATAGCAAATTTTTCAATACTACCGGCGCCAGTATAATATTTGAAGAAAATAAAATAATGATTATATTGTTACCGTTATATCACAACCAAACAGGAGGAGAAATGAGAAGTAAGAATGGTTTAAGTTTATTGCTGCTGACTGTGATGATGCTGCTCGCGGCTTGTTCTTCCGACAAGTACAATGTGGGTGAAAGCTATCACGGCTTTAAACTGGTAAAAAAAGAATTTATCAAGGAAGTTAATTCCGATTGTTATTATTTTGAACATGAAAAATCAGGGGCACGATTATTAAAAATCGCCAATGATGATCCCAACAAAACCTTTTGCGCGACTTTTAAAACCCTGCCGCAAACCGATTGCGGTACACCCCATATCCTGGAACATTCGGTACTGAACGGCTCCAAAAACTTTCCTGTGAAAAGCCCCTTTGATCTCCTGGCAAAAGGCTCTTTGAATACCTTTCTCAATGCCATGACCGGCGGGGATATTACCTTATATCCGGTTGCCAGCATGAATGACAAGGATTTTCAGAACCTGATGCATATTTACCTGGACGCGGTATTTTTTCCGCGGATTTACGATGACCCGCGTATTTTTGAGCAGGAAGGCTGGCATTATGAATTAACCGACAAAGAAGAACCGGTCATCTATAAAGGCGTGGTTTACAATGAAATGAAAGGCGCCTTTTCCGATCCCAATCGCGTACTTGGATATCACATCAACAAAAATTTATTTCCTGACAATACCTATGGTTATTCCTCAGGCGGATATCCACCTGCAATTCCGGAACTGAGTTATGAAGAATTTCTCAATTTCCACAGAAAATTCTATCATCCCACCAACAGCTACCTTTATTTGTATGGAAATTCCGACATGATGGCAGACCTGGAATTCATTGATCGCGAATATCTCTCACAATTTGAACAACTGGATAAACGGGCCCGGATTGAACCGCAAAAATCTTTTGATAAAACAAAAAAAGTAGTGGAATACTACCCGGTTTCTGAAAATGATGACCTGGCCAACAAAACTTTTCTGGCCATGGACTGGGTTATCGGCGCCGGTGATGATCAGGAATTGACCTTTTACCTGGATATTTTATCCGAAGCTTTGGTCAATCATGAGTCAGGACCAATCAAACTGGCCCTTCAGGAAGCCGGTATTGGCCAGGATGTCAGTGCTTATTCTTCCGGTAATAAACAAAATGTTTTTCAGATCACCGTTAAAAACGCCAATCTCGCTGATCTGGATAAATTCAATACCATCGTTCGTGAAACCATGACAAAAGTTGCCGAAGAGGGCATTGACAAAGATGTGATTGAAGGAATTGTTAATCGCATGGAATTTCGTCTTCGCGAAGGTGATAATCCGCAGAAAGGATTGACATACCTGTTTCAATCCCTGCCCAGTTGGTTTTACGCCGGGGAGCCTTTTCGCAGTTTGAAATGGGAAGAACCCCTGGCGGAAATGAAAGCCGGCCTGGAAGAGGGGAAACTGGAAGAATTGCTGCATAGCGCTTTTCTGAATAATAATCACGCCCTGACAATCGCATTAACCCCGAAACCGGGCCTTCAGAAAGAACTCAGCCAGGAAGAAGCGGAAGAACTGGCCGCCTACAAGGCCTCGCTCAGTGAGGAAGAGCTCGAAACCTTAATACAGGAAACCGAAGCATTGATCGCTTTTCAGCAGGAAAAAGACAGTCCTGAAGACCTGGCCAAAATTCCCTTACTAAAACTGGAAGACATCGGCACTGAAGCGGAATTTTATACCATCAAAGAAAAGGATGTTCACGGTACAACCGTACTTCATTATGAAACCTTCACCAATGATATCATCTACACGAAACTGATGTTCGACGCCCGCGTCGTGCCCCGGGAACAGATTCCTTACCTGGCGCTTCTGGCGGAATTACTGGGTAGCCTCAATACCGAAAACTTTACTTATGGTGAATTGGATAATGAACTGAATAAACACACCGGAAGTTTCTCAACATATATTACCACCTACCTGGAAAATAATAATGACGACAATATGATCCCGAAGTTTGTCGTTAATTCAAAGGCAATGAACGTAAAAGCGAACAAATTGTTTGAATTAACAGAAGAAATTCTTACCGGCTCAAAACTGGAAGATAAGGAACGCTTAAAAACGTTGCTGACCCGTCATCAGTCACAGCAGTACGCGAATATCATGCGTAATGGAATTAGTGTGGCAATGAACCGGTTGAGTTCTTATTATTCCAACACCGGTCAATTCAATGAACTGACCCGGGGCTACAGTTATTATCAATTTGTAACGGAACTGCAGAAGAATTTTGACAGTAAATATGGCGAAATTGTCAAAAATCTTTCCGAAGTTTCAAAAGCTCTATTCTTAAAGGATAATTTACTGGCAGCTGTAACCTGTTCCAAAACCGATCTGGCGATATACAATAACGAACTACACAATTTCATTCATGAAATACCCGATATGAAACCGGTAAAAACCGACTGGACTTTTGAATTCGAATTGAAAAACGAAGGGTTGATGACTCCTTCTAAAGTTCAGTATGTTACCAAAGGGTACAATTTTAAAAAACTGGGTTATGATTACAATGGCAAAATCAGAGTGCTGAACCAAATCCTGTCCCGTGGCTGGTTAACCCAGCAACTGCGCGTTGTTGGCGGCGCATATGGCGGTTTCAGTGGGTTTTCTGAAAGCGGCAATGCTTACTTTGCATCCTATCGTGATCCCAACCTGAAAAAAACCGTGGAAAACATTGATGCGTCACCGCAATTTCTAAAGGATTTTGATCCTGCTGAAGATGAAATGACCCGTTATATCATCGGTACCATTTCCCGCATGGACCAGCCAAAATCACCCTCCCAGGAAGGTAATACCGCCCTGTCACTATATATGGAAAAAGCAACCCGGGCGGAAGTGCAAAAAATCCGTGATGAAGTCCTGGGCACAACTGCTGAAGACATCAATAGCATGTCCGGTTTTGTAAAGGACATTCTGGACAACAGCGGTCTATGTGTTTACGGTAATGAAGACAAAATCAAAGCGCAGGAAGAATTGTTTAAGACAACGATTCAGGTAAAATAAAACCTGAATATATTTATTGCTGACAAAAGCCTTTCGATATAAACGAAAGGCTTTTGTTCATTCAAATATTATAATGAAATGTGGAAAAATTCATTACATTTGCTTAATTTCCTGTTTTGGTAGTAATAATAAAAATATGGTGAAATTTGAAAGATCCGAAATCCTTTTCCAGAAAACTGGATACACTGTTAACAAAAATTGGTAAAGATGCCACTCATGAAAATTTCATATCATCAATTCTCAATGAATTAGTGGATAATTTTGGTAAAGAACTCCAGATAACCGACGGTTGTATTTATGACCAACGGGATAAAAATTTTATTCGTGTTTATGCAATCCGTGATGATCAGTGGCAACCAAGGATCAGTATGGAATCGCGATCAATACAATTACTGAGCGAACATGGCAGTTACATTTTTGATAATCCCGAATTACGCCGGGAATTTGTCCGTGATGAGACGACCTACCGGGTGCCGGCAGCGGTGACGATTAATACGCCGGAGCGGCTGTTATTAATTGTTTTTGGTCTGGAAGAAGGATGGATCCGAGAGGAAATTTCTTTATTTATCAACGCCTTTCAAATGGCCCTCAGTTTCAGGCTTTTTTCTGATATCATGGATACGGAATTAGAAAAGGCCGTGCAAATTCAGAAGAGTTTGCTGCCCCGTTCTGCGCCGAATATCCCCGGTTTTGATGTTTATGGCCGCTCAATACCCACAATTATTGTGGGCGGTGATTTTTATGAATATTTTGAATCCGACGAAGGGTACCTGGGGCTCAGCATCGGTGATGCCAGTGGTCATGGAATTCCGGCGGCCTTACTGGTGCGTGATGTTGTAGTAGGACTCAGAATGGGTCTGGCCAGCAGTTTCAAACTGGCCTATATCATCAAAAAACTCAACAAAGTCATACAAAAAAATTCCTTTGCCAGTAACTTCGTTTCCCTGGTATTGGGTGAATTTGAAAAAGACGGTCACTTTTTCTATGTCAATGCCGGCCATCCCTCCCCTTTTGTCATCAGGGGTGACCAGATTACAGAACTAAAATCCACCGGTATGGTAATGGGATTTTTAAAGGACCTGGAAGTACAGCGGTCTCACGTTCAAATGGAAAAAAATTCGGTCATGGTCATGTACACCGACGGTATTATCGAACGCACTAATGATGAAGGCGAACAATATGAAATACACCGCCTGCAAAAACTTGTCATGGAAAACCAGGACAAATCAGCCAAAGAAATCGTCAACCTGATCTATAAGGATGTTTACCGCTTTGGCGGCTCCGTTCACTGGGAAGATGATGCGACAGTGGTGGTGATCAAGCGGGTGTGATCACATTTTTAGTCTGCATCGGTAGCATAAAACTCCAAATTGCAAAAATCACAATACAGAATGTCCGATGATCTATACTATTATTGCGATTTATCCTTTCACTGGATTTCGCAATATCCCGATATTCGCAATTTCAATTTCAATAATATCACCGGGACTCAGCGGCCCCACTCCGGCCGGCGTTCCGGTCATGATAATATCGCCCGGTTCCAGGGTAAAATTTTTGGAGATGAAAGAAATTATTTCAGGAATTTTAAAGATCATTTCATTGGTATTGGAATCCTGGACAGTTTTACTGTTCAGTCGCGCTTGAATCGCCAGATTTTGCGGGTCAGACAGGTGCTCTTTCAGGACAAGGCAAGGACCAATGGGACCAAAGGTATCAAAGGATTTGCCGCGAAACCAGCCACTTTTATCAGCAATTTGAATATTGCGCTGGCTGACATCATTCATGCAGGTATACCCCAATACATAGTCCATGGCATCCTTTTCCTCGACATCCTTGCATTTTTTACTAATTATGACAGCTAGCTCCGCTTCATAATCGATTCGCGGTTGTTCAAAATTATATCGATCTGCAATTTCAGGAAAGAGTATATCTTCCTCATGTCCAATTAAAACATTGGGCGTTTTATTGAAAAGAACCGGTTCATTGGGAATTTCCCTGGTACCACCGGTGGCATTTTGTGAGACACTCTCTTTGATATGGTCGTGATAGTTAAGTCCCAAGGCAATAATTTTGGTTGGTTTAACCACATATTCTTGATCTGAAAATTTTATCGGCAAAGATAACATAAATTCTCCTTTATAAACTGATTTTCATAAGTTATCAGGAAAAAATTAAAAATAAAATTGATATATGAAAAATTCATTAGTTATATTGAAAATCACAGCTGTCTTAAATAGTTTAAAACCTCAAAAATGAATTTTAGGACACTAGTGAGAGAAAATATGCTTCAGCCAATTTTTCATTGCGATATTTATTTAAAATAAATTAAATATTTTCCTTATCTTTAAAATAATAATCTGCAGGAATAAAGATTCAGGAGTTATGTCAATGCCCATTGTTTTTCATTATGATAATAAAAATAATATTTTGTATGAAACCGGGCATGGCGTATTGGCATTATCAGACTTTTTGGAATACCGTAAAAAGGTCCAAACCCTTCCCTTTCAAAAAAACTTAAAAATATTGTCCAATTATTTAGAGGCCCGCCTTCAATTCAAAATTCATGAGATGGAAGAATATGCGCGTATGTCTGAATATTTACCAATTAAATACGACACTGTAAAGTTGGCCATTTGCGCCAATAGTCATCTGACCTATGGAATGGCAAGAATGTTTTCGTCCCTGTCAGAAATAAAGGGCCTGGATATAGAAGTTTTTAAAGATTTGTCTTCCGCTCAAAAATGGCTGGATATTGAAAAATAAATTTCCTGCTTATCAAAAAAAATATCAAATATTACTCTAAAAAGATTAAATTTCCCGTTATTTTAATAAATCAGGAAAGAATATGGTAAAATTAATTGGATTCATTGCGGCAATATTAACAACATCAGCCTTTATTCCACAGGCATTAAAAACAATCCAAACAAAACACACCAGGGACCTCTCATTAATTATGTATCTGGCGTTTAGTTGCGGTGTATTGCTCTGGTTAATTTATGGTGTTATTTTGAATGATCTGCCGATTATTTTAGCGAATGCCGTAACTTTTGTTTTTGCATCAATAATATTATTCCTGAAAATAAAGCATAAATAAAGCTGTCAGATCTGCCGGGGGATCAAAAGCCCGTTATTTTCATTAGAATAGGATCTACGGTCTGCGAATAATCAGCCGCCGGCCATACATTCCCCTCGATCGCTTGCCGGAAATTAGAGGGTAATACCTTATACACCTCTTTTTTCGCTTTGAAAAGCGCTCATTATTACTTATATCTATATTACTGGTGCCGCTATGATAAGATTTAAATTCATACTATCAATTTTACTAATGTTTTCCAGCCTGTTTTCCCAGGCCGTCACTGAAATTAAATTCCCCGGCATTCTTCGGGCTATGGAAACGCAGCGCGGCTATAATGTAACCGCTACGACAAATGTGGCCCGATTTCAGGCAATGGTATTGCTCAAAATCGCTAAAACCCTGCACAATCGGGATTCCACCGCGGAAATCATTTTTTTAGATAACCGTGAATGGTACCGGGCCTTTAAACATTACACTCAATTAAGTGATAGAGAAATGCCAACCTTTTCCCGGCTGGCAATCGATTATCAACAGGACCAGGTAATTGATTTAAGACAGAGCCGGATCATTAAAAAAAATAAAACCGGTCCAAAACCTGAATTTGCAATCAATGTTATTGTCGGTTGGGACAAAAATAAAATTGGGAGTTCCTATTATACTTTTAACGACACCTTATCACAACCCGGTTTAAAAGTCAAAAATCAAAGCCAAATCACCTACCGGATTTTGGAATTTGATGATTTCATACTCTATGATGACATGCGGGGAATATCGGGGCAGCCCACCTCCGGAATATTGGGTATCATTTTCCGTTTAATCGGAGAAGGACAGGTCATGTGGTCTAAATTTACCATTACCCCCACGGGATTACAGATTAACAGAGCCCGTGCAAAAAAAGGCATTTTTGAAATTGAGTCTACCCTCACTATCTATCCTGACGGAAATACATTAAAAAACCTGCCCGATGATCAACCGGAATTAAAGCCCTACGAAACATTATTGACACGGCCGACAAGTATTGAATATTTTCCTATTGAGCCCTCGGTTATCCGCCTGATTTGCGGATTTTAATTCTTCACGATCACCTGGCCCGCAGCGAAGAATATTATCAATAAACAAGCGCTATTTTCAACAAAAAGATATTAAAATATAATTTAAATCATTTTTTTTTATGTAATTTAAAAAATTATGCTTATACTAGATACTGTAATAGTTTTTACTGATATTAAAAAGTTTCATCAGATCAAAAACTATTTTAGACGTTAATTTAACAAGGAGAATTTAGTAATGAACACAGGTACAGTAAAATGGTTTAACGAAACAAAAGGTTATGGATTTATCACACCAGATGACGGTGACAAAGACATTTTTGTGCATAAGTCCGATGTTAGATCATCATCACTGCACGATGGCGATAAGGTTGAATACGAAGTTGGTGAAGGTCGAAAAGGACCTTGCGCCCAAAACGTAGAATTAATCTAATACCATAGATCAGTAATAATAAAGGGATTTTTTAATCCCTTTATTTTTTTCTTAGCAAAGTTTCACCCCCATAAATTTTATAATTTCTGCTTATAGGACAGGTACGTAAAAATTACTTCTGTCAATTAGCCCTATTTTGGTAATACATTGGAAATGAGGGTTAGCCGAAAATCAGTTTATCCTATATTTATTTCAGGTATTTAATTGCTGCACGCAGTGCATCTGCCGGTTGCAGATCAACTATTTTCCGTCTTAAATCATTGCTCTTTTCCAGCATTCGCTCCGATAAGATCAACTCTTCTTTCCGGGTGGAAGATTCGGAAAGATCAATTGCCGGAAAGACTCTTCGTTCTGCCAATTCCCGCGACAGGCGCAAATCCCAGTTGCCTGTCCCCTTAAATTCCTGAAAGATCATATCATCCATTCGGCTGCCGGTTTCCACTAGTATCGATGCCAGAATTGTCAGTGATCCGCCCTCTTCGACATTCTTCGCACGGCCAAAGAGCTGGCGGGGAAACTCCATAGCTTTGATCCCTAATCCGCCACTCATGGTACGGTTAGATTTGGCTTCTTTATTGGAAGCCCTTGCAAGGCGGGTCAGCGAATCAACCAAAATAAAAACATCATCCCCCACTTCCAGCATTCGTGAAGCCATATTCACAGTCAGTCGGGCAATCCTGATATGGCTTTCCGGGGTCATATCCGCAGAAGAATGAAACACCATTGCTTTGGGCAGTTCCCGCTGAAAATCAGTGATTTCCTCAGGCCTCTCATCAACCAGTAATGCGGCTAATTTCATATCGGGATAATTAACACTGATTGATTTTGCCATATGTTTGATCAATGTTGTTTTACCGGCCTTTGACGGAGAAATTATCAGCCCCCGCTGGCCTTTTGCAACAGGCACTAAGCGGTCGATCAATCTGCCGATTGCATCATTTCTGTTTTGACCAATCATTAATTGTTCATTGGGGTTAACCGGAGTCAGTTCCTTATGGGATTTTAACAAACGAAATTTTTCCGGTGAAAGATTATTAACACCTAAAATTGAATTGAACTTATCATCTTTAATTGATACCGTTACAAAGCAACCGTCTTTAAGTTTAAAATTTCTGATAATTTCTTTACTTATTTCTACATCGTCCTCTTGTATATCGAAATTATTAAAAGGATCACGTAAAAAACCTTTATCCTCAACAATTTCAAGAACACCACTTGTAATATTTTTCATTTAAATTTTCCTGGTTTTTTGATTTGATAATATATGATATATTTCTAAAAAATTAAAGGATAAAGCTTTTAAAAAATCATAAAATCTGTAAAGTAAAGAAGAAAAAAAGTTAATGTTATTTTGTGTAATAATACCTATTTTACAATCAACAAAAAATCAATCTAAATTATGAGGAATAATGAGTCACGGACGGGTACTAATTGTTGAGGATGAATTACTATTTGCAACGGATTTGCAAAGCAGTTTGGAAGAGTTGGGATATGAAATTGTCGATACCGCATCAGATGGCAAGGAAGCCATTCATAAAGCCCAAACCCTTCTTCCGGACCTGATCCTCATGGATATCAAACTCAATGGTAAAATGTCAGGCATAGAAACCTCACAAATAATTAAAAACACACTGGATATTCCGGTAATATATCTAACTGCCCATTCCGATATACACACAATCGAGCAGGCCAAACTCACTGAGCCCTTTGGTTTTTTACTAAAGCCCTATCGTATTGACGAAGTTAACTCCATGATCAAAACAGCGCTGCATAAACACCAAATTGAGAACAGATTACGGGAATCGGAAAAACGGTTTCGGGATATGACCGATTTGCTGCCTCAACCGGTTTTTGAGTTGGATCTGGAGGGAATAGTAACTTTTGCCAATAAAAGTTTTTTAAATTATTTCTCCCTAAGCAAAGAAGACTTTAAAAAGGGGATAACATTTTTTGACCTTTTCAGACCCTCTGACCTGCCGGATGTCAAGAAAAAAATGGCTGCGATTTATGCCGGCGATGCCTGTATAAATTGTGAAATTCAAACCATTGGCAATAATCAACAAACCCGGTATTCGATATTCTATGCCAACAGGATTCAAAATAAAGGTAAAACTATCGGACTACGCGGAACAATTACCGATATATCCGATCGTAAAGAAATCGAGCATGACATTATCACTCAGAAACTATTCTTTGAATCCCTTTTTGAAAATTCCCCTGAAGCCATTGCTTCCACTGACCGGGAAGGAGAAATCGTGAAAGTCAATTCTCAGTTTGAAACTATGTTTGGCTATCGCAGCAAAGAGGTGGTCGGGAAAAATATAAATGATATTTTAGCGCCCGGAAAATACCATGCCGAAGCTGTCAAATTTACTGAGCAGGTCTTGCATGAAAAAAATAAAATATCACTGGAAACCAAACGCCGCGCTAAATCCGGCAAATATATCGATACAATAATTGTCGGTTCACCGGTGAAAATTGGCGACGAAGTTGATTTTACAATCGGTATTTACATTGATATTACCGAACGTAAAAAAACTGAAGTGGAATTGAAACAGATTCATGAATTGTATCAAAAAACAATCCAAAACGCCAATGGTGTACCTTACCGACTTAACCTTGAAACAAAAGAATATGAATTTGTCGGCAATGGACTGGAGGAAATCCTCGGCCTCTCCTATGATGAGTTTGACTATGATTATTTTCGCCGTATCAAAGAAGATGTGATTGTCCACGATAATTGCGATTATCAGACCTATAAAAAGAAATTTATTGACGGAAAACTCGAGCGTTACCAGGTGGATTTTCAGATCAGGACAAAAGAAGGGCAGGAACGCTGGATCAGCGATAGCGCTCTGCCGGTTTTTAGTTATGATGAAGAAAATGTCGTCGAATCCATCGGTGTATTGCAGGATATAACAGAACGAAAACTGATTGAAAAACAATTGCGGATTGAGCGTAACAAAGTTCAGAATTACCTCGATGTTGCCGGCGTAATTTTTCTTCATCTGGACACGAATCTGAATGTAACCCTGATCAATAAAAAGGGATGTGATATTCTTGGCTTTACACAGGACGAAATAATCGGCAAAAACTGGATCGACAATTTCTTACCCGCCAATATCCGAGAACAAGCGTGGAATTTTTACAATGATTTTTTGAGCAAACAGATTGATATGTTCGCCTCTACTTTTAAACGGTCGGCTTATTTTGACTCAAAAGTTGTTACCAAGGGCAAAGAACCTAAAAATATTTTGTGGAATAATATTCTGCTCAGAGATGCCGACAAAACCATCACCGGTGTGCTTTGTTCAGGCATTGATATCACCGAAAAAATAAAAGCTCAGGAAGGCATCAAAAAACTCAATGCTCAATTAAAGCGGAAAAACCATGATTTGGAACGTATTATCTATGTAACCTCCCATGATCTTCGCTCACCACTGGTCAATATCGAAGGATTTGGTGAAGAACTCCATTTTTCTGTCCAGAAAATCCTGAAAGAAATTAAAGAAGCAAAAAATATTCATGAATGCCGGGAATCCATTCAAAAAATCATTACGGAAAATATACCCGAATCACTTCAATACATTAACAATTCCGTCGTAAAAATAGAATCTCTTCTTTCTGCATTACTACAGTTATCGCGGCTAGGCCGACAGGAACTGGATATTGAATTATTGGACATGAATGAATTATTTGAAAATATCCTCAGCACCTTCGAATACAAGATCAAACGACATGATATAGATCTCAAAATAGGCAACCTTCCTCCCTGCCTGGCTGACCGAAAACAAATCAACCAGTTATTTTCAAATTTGATTGCTAATTCACTTAAATTCTTACATCCTGAAAGAAAAGGGAAACTGGAAATTCGCGGCCGGGGTACCGAATTTAAAAGTTATTACTATATCAAAGACAATGGCATTGGTATCAAACCGGAACACCAGGAAAAAATATTTGAAATATTTAAACGGGTGCACGATCAGCAAGATATTGATGGAGAAGGTTTAGGCCTCTCAATCGTGCGCAGGATCCTGGAAAAAAATAACGGTGATATTAAGGTAGAATCAGTCTATGGCCAGTGGGCCAAGTTTACGGTCATGCTTCCCAGGGTTTTAAAGGAAGATAACGAAGCAATCTAAGGTCAGTCACTGATCAATAGATCAAAACAGACTTTTGTCCCTTTATCATTTAAAATATTTATCTTGCCGTAAAATTGTTTCACCAACAGATTGATCAATTTTAATCCGAAATTACTGCCTTTATTTTTATCACCCTTTTCACGATAACCGATACCATTATCACGATGGCAGATATGCAAACGGTCCCCTTCCATTTTTGCGGTTATGGATATTTCTCCGGTATTCGAATTTTTAAATCCATGCTTCAGCGAATTATTGATCAATTCATTAATAATTATGCCTAAATAGGTCATCTGTTTAACCGGGATTTTAACTGGTTCAATATCTGCGGTGATTTTAATGTTGCCCTTATTTAGATAAACAGACTTTATTTCATTGATCAGCGCGTGGAAATAATCTTTTAGTGACAGGTTCATAAAATTTTCTGACCGGTACAATCTGTCATAGAGCACAATCATGCTTCGGACCCGGAAAGCAATATTTTCAAGGGCCTCACGCATCTGCCGGTCATCAAAATCCCGGGCCTGATAGGATAGCATCGTAGCAATGATATACATATTATTCTTGATGCGATGATGAACTTCTTTTAGTAATAATTCTTTTTCCGCCAACAATTTTTTGATTTTCCCTTCGTTCAATTTACGAATTGAAATATCAGCAAGCAGCCCGTTCAATCCCTTTTGGTCATTGTCCAGCAAAACAGGCTTACTGGAAGTCCGTACCCATTTAATTTTACCGGACTTGACAATCACGCGAAAATCATAGGGTTTCAGATTACCGCTCATGGTCGATTTGAATTGTTGTATTAATCCCGGCAAATCCTCAGGATATACAAATTCAGAAAAATTCCTGCCGGTTAATTCCCGGGCACTATACCCTGTAATCCTAAAAATTTCATCGGATATATAAAGGATATTTCCTTGCTGGCTTATTGTAAAAATCACATCATTTATATTATTGATCAGTTCTTTATATTTCTGTTCGCTTTTGAATAACTGATTTTGAATTTTCCGTTTTTGCAGAGCAACAGCCGCAATATGTGCAAAGGATTTCAACACTTTTATTGACGGATCAGGATTATTCCGGTGAATTCCCATAAGACTTGTTCCGTACAAGCGGCCATCCAGAATATAGGCAATGCCAATAAACCGGTTGACACCGCTGATCTTACGGTAAAGTTTATCTACAGACGGCGGAATCTCACCGAAACTTACTTCCGTCAGGGTATCCCTGAATCCAATTAAGTCCTCTGTAATTTCTGCATACATCTCTTCGGAAACCGGTGATTCTGTCTCCAAAATATCCTTGCTGGTCAGAGCCAGCATTTTGTTCAGAATAGACTTATCCGTTTCGATTTTTCTGATTTTTAACGTTCTCTGCTGCTGATCGTATTCAGAAAAAATAACCAGCGACGCCCCGGAAATATGCTTTAATTGGGTGATTAAAAATCCATGAAGATCATCATCCAAACTGTCCGATGCTATTTTCAGCACAAAATCCCGCAAAAAATTCATTTGCCTGTTTTTCTCATTCAGTTCCTGTTCTCTTTGTTTTAATATTTCCTCATTTTGCCGTGTTCTCTGATGAGATGCAAATAGTTTCAAGGCCATTTCAATTGAAGATTTTATGACATATTTATTGGATTTTTTTAACAAATATCCGTAACCCACGTCATTGCCGGCTTGTTCCGCCAATTCTCCGGAAACATTTGATATCAGAAAAACAACGGGAATATTATTATTTGTAAAAATTTTACGAGCTGCCTCAACCCCATTAATTTCATCCTGAAGATCAATATCCATTAGAATTAATTCAATCTTTTTCTCCCGGAACGGATAATGTATGGCTTCATTTGCAGAATGAACCACCTGAACTGCATATTCAAATTCCTCTATGCGAGCTTTCTCTTCCATAGCTATTAACACATCGTCTTCTACAAGAAGAATATTTTTTTTATTATTTTCAGGCATCTGTGATTGAATCATTTTATAATTAAACGCCACAAAATAAGGCAATTAACTTAATTTAACAATGTATTTATCAGTCGGTCTTAAAATAATATTTGGCAATACAGGTATTGCTCTACGCAATTTCCGGGGGATAATAAAAATTCTTGATTTTTTTAACTGTCAAACTCTATCACAGAACCAGAGGAATTGTCAGATGCCAAGCAGCAGCTATGCCTGGGCAATATAATAATTGCTTCCAATCAGGGGATTAACCGGAAGCAATTATTACTATTATTATTGCAGGGATTTCATGATCACATTTTCAATATCCCCGGCCATACTGGTGGCTTTATCATAAATTTCCTGAGCTTCTTTGGAAACCCGCTTTTTGAAATCCTTATCATTGATTCCCTGCAGATTGATCCGGACATTCATATAGGCGCCTTTGACTGCAGTCACTCCGGCAAGCGCTCCGACACCGGCATCAGACCGCGCATTTTTCAGTCCCTTTTCCGCAACGGTTTGTGAGCATTTAATAGCCTCCAACGCCAGTCTCATCGTATCCAGGGGTACTAAAGTCGCCTGTTGTGAGGCATGTTCAATTGCTTTCAGTCGCCTGCGTCTCTCTTCGTCGGTGTCTTTCGGCAATTGCATCGCTGCCATTAAATTGTCAAAGGATTCTGTATCAGTATCAATCAGCACCAGCAATTTGTCTTTGATTTCCTGGGCATTCACTGCCAGCGGCAACATAATTTCACGTTTGGCCTTCCTTTTATCGGAAAGTGTTTTAAATGTCAGTTTTTTTGTGGTAAGATTAGCCACCATTGCCGCCAGTCCGGCCGATAGAGCGCCACACAGAGCGGCAATACTGCCACCCCCCGGGGCCGGTGAATCAAAAGAAAGTTCATCAACAAAATCAGTAACTGTCATTTTTCGTAACAGCGATTCTTTTTCCAACTTATACTCAATGACTTTTTCCCTGATATCAAATTTTCCCAATTCATGTAAACCGAGCGTATCAATCGCGACTTCCATCAGGCCCCGTTCGCCGACACCGGCCGATAAATATTGTTCTTCATTCAGATGCTGTTTGGATAGAAAATATTTTCCGGCGGTGATCAGGGGTTCTTTGGGAATTAATCCGACCAATTCACTCCCTGTGACACGGACTCCATGATCGATGGCATCTTTTTCAACATATTCAAAAATTTTATGGATCGGCCCTTCCTTGTAATTTGTGATGTTCATTGAAATTTGTGCCTTGTTATATTCATCGATATACCAGCCAACTGCTTTGACGCCGGTAAACCCTTTTTCACCCCGTTTAAATTCGCCCTTTTTATCTTTCAACGGAGTGCCATTTTCGTCTCGCAGAATGCGGCCCTCTTCCCGAATATTCAGAGCAATATCATGGGCAATCTTTTTATTTTTGGTGTTCAGATTAATGTTATAAGCAATCAGGAAGTCACGGCATCCCATAGCGGTGACACCCGCTTTAGGGTTAAATGAATCGCCAAAATCCGGTCGCCATTCGGGCTTTTTAATCTTCTCTTCCATTTCTTCGTACTCGCCTTTACGAATATTTGCGAGGTTTTTCCGGGCCGGCCTGGTGGCCGAGTGTTCATAAAGGAATATTGGTATATTCAACTCATCAGCAACACGCTTGCCTACCGCTTTGGAAATCTCAACACACTCATCTATTGTAACACCGGATACGGGAACGAAAGGACAAACATCACAGGCTCCCATTCGTGCGTGTTCTCCTTCATGATCCCGCATATCGATCAGTTGACTGCCGGTTTTGATGGCCTGAAAAGCCGCTTCTTTGATAGCCTCCGGTGATCCCACAAAAGTAAATACCGTACGATTTGTTGCGTACCCCGGATCAATATCAAGCAATTGGGCGCCTTCCACGGAACGGACAGCATTGGCGATGGCATCCAGAACCTCCCGGTTCCGGCCTTCACTAAAATTCGGAACACATTCAACAATTTTTTTCATCTCTTTCCCCCTGTAAATAAAATTTAAATAATTAACTTTTTATATATTAAAAATTAACATATAAAAGAACCGGATATCAAGAAAGATTTTTTCTTTTCAAACATTTACTTGAATATCGGGTGCTGAATAATTACCTTTTATTAAATTTCCGAAGGGAAAAAGAGATGAAAAAATTCATAAAAAATATCGGACAATTAGTGACTTATGATGAGTCGGCTAAAAAAATGATTATTTTGGAAAATGCAGAAATGGTTATCAATGACGGCTATATATCAGATATCGGTACCGATCTATATTCACCGGAAATGGAAATCATTGACGCTAAGGGAAATTTGGTAACCCCCGGATTTATTGACCCCCACACTCATCCTGTTTTTTATCAGACCCGGGAAAAAGAGTTTGCCATGCGGGTAGCCGGCAAAGATTATATGGATATTGCCGCCGCCGGTGGTGGGATCAAGGCCAGCGCTCAACGGCTGCGCGATGGCGACCATCAAATTCTTGAACAACGGGTTAAAAAATATATTGATCGTTTTTTCTGTTTCGGCACCACTACAATAGAAGCCAAAAGTGGTTATGGTTTATCTACGGAAAGTGAACTGCGCTCTTTGCGAATATTGAAAAAATTCAAAGAAAATCATGATCTGGATATTTACACAACTTTTCTTGGCGCTCACGAATATCCCCGGGAATTTAAAGATGATCATGATGCCTATATAGATATCATTGTTGGAGAAATGTTACCAAAGGTGGTAAAGGAAGGATTGGCTGAATTTTGTGATGTTTTTTGCGAAGAGGGTGTTTTTGACGTGGAAGAAACCCGTCGTATACTGGAGCCTGCCAAAAGCCTGGGACTGGGTATTCGCATTCATGCCGATGAATTCAAACCTATCGGCGGTGTGCAGTTAGCCTCAAAATTAGGCGCTTTTTCCGTGGATCATCTGATTGCTTCCGGCGATGAGAGTATTGAGGCAATGATTGACGGTAATGTCGTTCCGGTTGTACTTCCGGCAACCACTTTTTTTCTGGGAAAGGATAAATATGCGCCGGCCCGCAAAATGTGGGATAAAGGCCTGCCGGTAGCTTTGGCAACGGATTTTAATCCGGGCAGTTCTATGACCATGTCAATGCAATTTGTGATCACAACAGCATGCCTGAAACTCGGTTTAATGCCCCTGGAAGCTCTTCAGGCCGCCACCTACAATGCGGCCCTTTCACTGCGCATCACTGACCGGGTCGGCAGCCTGGAAAAAGGAAAACAGGCCGACTTTTTGATCTGGGATTTTGACAATTATGCAGGAATTCCCTATCATTTAGCTGCACTACCAGTGCACCGAGTATATAAAAAAGGGGAAAAAGTCTGGGAATTTAACCAATAAATATAAAAGGAGACCTTCATGGATCATTCATGGACTTACATTTTACTCATGTATTTACGAACCATTGGTTGGGCAATCGTTGCCGCGATCAGTTTTGCCTTTGGCGTTGGCCTGGCAATCAAAGTCTTTGACTGGCTGTCCTTTTCCATTGATGAATGGGAAGAGATAAAAAAAGGAAATATCGGCGTGGCGCTGATCATGGTTTCATTAATTGTGATGATGGGACTGATCATCTACAAAGTGGTCTAGCCAGATTTGTACAGGTTCATTTGTTCCGGAACTAGTGAACCTGCTGATATTAAGGTCTGAAGCCCCTGGTCCACCGCCAGGTTCGATGGCTGAACATCTTTCTGGGGAATAAAGATCATCCATCCCGATGTGGGATTGGGCGTTGTAGGAAGAAAAATGGAATAAAACTTCGTCCCATCCCGGCCGGTTGTTTCTCCGGTCACAAATCCCATTGACCAGATGCCTTTGCGCGGGAATTCAAAGAAAACCACCTTTTCAAATCCCTGTTGATTGAGTTGAAAGGCGTTCAATATCCGTTTACTGGTAGTGTATACTGTGCGAATCAGTGGTATCCGGGTCACCCAGTTTTCCAATAGATTTATGAAAGAACGCCCCACAATATTGGTGGTAAAGACTCCCAGTAAAAATATTAAAAACAACCCGGTTACAAGTCCCAGACCCGGGATTCTGAATCCCAGGTACTTTTCCAGCAGAGGATCCAGCACCGGGCCGACGATGTTATTAAAGAAAGAAAGAAAAATACGAAAAACATATATGGTCAGCACAATGGGAATAAGCGTAAATATTCCCGCCAGAAATTTAGTTTTTAACGATCGCTTAAATTTAATCCAGAATTTTTTCATACGATATTTTCATTTTCCCGTTTGTAAAGTAATATTATTAGATTTAACTTATCTAGTATATCAAAAGTTTACGAATATTAATAGTCAATTTCGAATAAAATTTATTTTAAAATATGGTTAGCAAAATACGAAAATATTTCCTCTTGGCAACAATTTTTTTTCACTGTTTCACTTTTTTACAAGCTGCCGATAGCAAAAACGCCCTGGTTCTGAGCGGCGGCGGCGCACGGGCCTTTGCTCATATCGGTGTCCTGAAAGCCCTGGAGGAAGCCGGCTGGTATCCGGACCTCATTGTCGGAACGAGTATGGGCGCTATCATCGGCGCTATGTACAGTTGCGGCAAAACACCCGACCAAATTTATCAATATTTACGACGAACCCGCTGGGATGAAATCCTCACCAGCAAACGCTACCGTGATATTGAATTAATATCAAGGAAAATGATCGACATCCCCTCTATATTCACTCTGAAAATTGATGATAACTTCAATATTCATTATCCCAGATATATTCTCTCCACCCAGGGGGTTTCCGAACGGATTCTACCGATTACCCTCGGGCCGGAGTACTATTCCAATAGTAATTTTGATTCCCTGGCGATTCCCCTGCGAATTGTGGCAACCAATATCAAAACCGGCAAATCAGTGGTCTTCAAAAAAGGCAATCTTTCCAGGATTTTAGCCGGCAGTGCCGCCTACCCGATTGTTCTTTCGCCTGTGGAAGTGGATTCCATGCTGCTTGTCGACGGCGGTTTAAGCAACAATGTTCCCTGTGATGTCGCCGAGGATGAAAATGCCGGTTTCATTCTGGCAGTTAATATGTCCAGTAAAATATCAGACCAAAACCAGTTGTCCGCTACAGCATATATGGACCAGACAATCAACACAATTTCCTATTATTCCGACACACGTAATCTGCACCTGGCCGACCTATTGATCTCACCGGAAATTACCAACATCTATTCCACGGATTTTGATTCCATTGATGTACTGGTGGAAGCCGGTTACAGGGAAACTAAAAAAATTATTGATCAACTTCCGCCATCGTCACAGAAACCGGATCCAGATTATTTCAAGGATTCCTATGACAGTCTCAAGAATAAAATCGTTCGCCAAATTGAATTTAACAATAATGGCCATACCCGGAAGTATGTATTAGAGGGTGAACTGGAAATCCATGAGATGATGCCGTTAAAATTAAAATCCGCAACCAGAAGTGTTACCAATCTCTATAGTACCGGTATTTTTAATAATGTTAATCTGAGACTGGAAAAAGTTAATGACGATAGTATTGATGTGATCATGGACCTGGTTGAAAAACCCGGCAGTGTACTGAAATTCGGCGCCAATTATAATAGTGAGGTCAATGCGTCGGCATTGATCACCTTCCGGATGTTGAATCTCTTTGACGCCGGTATTATCAACAATTTCTCAATGCATTTCAATGATTATAAACAAAAAATCAGTTTGAACCTGATCTCTCCAAGAATATTCAAGACTGTTCTTACCAACAGCCTTAATCTTCACATGCAAAAAATAAAATATCCCCTATATAATAACTATGAAAAAATCACGGAAAATACCGTGCGGAGTTACGGTTTTTCAGCAAACCTCGGCTTCCAGATCAAGCGAATCGGATTAACATCCATCGGTATTAATCAACTCTTTTATGATGTTAATGAAAACCAGGCTGCGACTCCAATGATCCAAGAAAACCGGTTCAATGTGACACGGGTTTTCGCTAAGATCAATGTGGACAATACCAATGATTATGATCTGCCGACCAGGGGGAATAAAAATTCAATCATCTATGAACAATCTCTGAAAAATGAAAACCTGAAGACCTATTTGAAATTTGCCGCCACTTCCAGAAATTATGAAACCTATGGTGATGTCACCTTTTGCACGTTGCTCCACTTTGGTTATCTTAGTTCCGCGCCTTACTATTTTGAAAAATTCCATATTGGCGGGCAGGATTCCTTTCCCGGTATGGCTATCTACCAGAAATGGGGCAATATGATCTTTCTGTCCGGCCTGGAATTGCGCTTTCCCTTTACAAAAGGAATTTATACAAACCTACAATTAAAAGTTGGTAATGTTTGGGATGACCTGAATGCCTTCAACCTGACGGATTTCAACTGGGGACTTCAGGCCGGCCTGATCATTCCAACCCCAATTGGCTCCATTCGCGCTGATTATGGCGGGAATATTGAAGAACAGCATAGATTCTTCTTCTCACTGGGCCATAATTTTTAGGCACTCCAAAAAAAATAAATTTTTATTTGCATCAACATTCATTTTTCGTATATTTATACAGATTTTATGAATAAATATACGAAAAATGAACAATGAATAAAAAAAACAGACTTGAATTCGTCAAAAAAATAATCAAAGAAAACAAAATCAGCTCTCAACATGAGCTGCAGCAATTCCTGGAAAAAGAAGATATCGCTGTTACCCAGGCAACGCTCTCCCGGGATTTGAACACACTGAAAGTGGTTAAAATTGTAGATGAGGATCATGGCCATATCTATGCCCTGCCCGGCAGTGTTGAAAACCTGAAAGAACATAAAGTCAATTATTTTCCCGTGGAAAACTTCAAATCCATCAAATTTTCCGGAAATCTGGCGGTGATCAAAAGCACTCCTTCCTTTGCCTCCAGTATGGCCCTGATCATTGACCAGTTAGAGATGAATGAAATGATCGGCTCCATCGCCGGTGATGATACAGTCATGATCATTCTCAGCGAAAAGACAACACCGTCTGAATTTACTGCAGCCCTCAGACGAAGAATCCCCGTTCTGCGGGAAATTCTATAATACAAATATTATCACATCAGAAAACAGATTTTAAAACAGGCCGGGCCTGTATCAGGAAAGCGGGTTAAACACCAAGATTTCCAGGCAATAATAACAATAAATATTAATAAAAGGTCAAAAAAATGAGTAAAGAAAAAGTGGTATTAGCCTATAGTGGCGGACTGGATACTTCAGTCATATTAAAGTGGTTACAGAACAAGGGCTATGAGGTCATCTGTTATGTGGCCAATGTTGGTCAGCAGGACGATTTCCATGAGGTAAAAGAAAAAGCATTGAAAACCGGCGCGTCAAAAGTCTATGTGGAAGACCTGCGCAGGGAATTTGTCACGGATTACATTTTTGCTGCTTTGAAAGGCAATGCAATCTATGAAGGACGCTATTTACTGGGAACCGCGCTGGCCCGCCCGCTGATCTCCAAAAAGCATATAGAAATTGCCCACCAGGAAGGTGCGCAATACGTTTCTCACGGCGCCACCGGTAAAGGCAATGATCAGGTGCGGTTTGAATTCTCCTATTACGCATTGGACCCCACTATCAAAGTCATTGCCCCCTGGAAAGACGCGGAATTTCTTTCACAATTCAAGGGACGCGGTGATCTGATCGAATATGCAGAAAAATATGATATTCCGGTAAAAGTCACCAAAGCCAAATCCTATAGTGAAGATGAAAACCTGATGCATATCAGCCATGAAGCCGGCATTCTCGAAGACCCCGCCAAGCGCTGTACTGAGGATATCTTTTCCATGACAACCAATCCCAAAGAGGCGCCGGATATCGAAGATTGTATTGATATTGAATTTGAAGACGGCATGCCTGTTCGTGTTAAAAATCTCTACGATGGCGATGAATATAAGGACCCTCTGGAGCTCTTTGAATATCTGAATACCATTGGTAAAAAACATGGTGTAGGCCGGATTGATATCGTAGAAAACCGATATATCGGGATCAAATCCCGCGGCGTTTACGAAACACCCGGCGGAAAAATCCTCTGGGAAGCCCATCGCGACCTGGAGGGCATTGCCATGGACAAAGAGGTGATGCATATTCGCGACACCCTGATCCCGAAGTTTTCACAGATCATTTACAATGGATATTGGTTTTCACCGGAAATGGACTTTCTGATGGCGGCATTCGAACAGAGCCAGGTGAAAATCAACGGAACGGTCAGTTTGGCAATTTATAAAGGATGCGTCAATATTATCGGGCGGAAATCACCGATCTCACTCTACGATGAGGAACTTGCCAGCATGGAGGTGGAAGGTGGCTACAACCAGGAAGAAGCCGCCGGTTTCATCAATGTCAATGCCATTCGCCTGAAAGCCCATAATATCCTGATGAAACAAAAAAATCCCTATACCTGGCGTGAAAAATTAACCCGGAAAAAGGCCCAGGATACAAAATGAAGCTCTGGAAAAAATCCTATATCCCTGATGAGCAGGTAGAAGATTATACCGTTGGTAATGACTATCTGCTAGACCAAAAACTGGTAAAATACGATTGCCGGGCCTCCATTGCTCATGCGAAAATGCTCAGCAAAATGGGTATTTTAAATGAAAAAGAAACCAGTGCTGTTATTCAGGAATTGGAAAATATCATTGCCCTGAATGAATCAGGACAATTTATCATCACAAAAAGTGATGAAGATTGTCATACGGCAATTGAAAACCACCTCACTAAAAAGCTGGGAGATGCGGGCAAAAAAATACACACCGCCCGCTCCCGCAATGATCAGGTATTAACGGCATTACGGCTTTATTACCGGGACGGGATAAAGAATTTACAGGACTTGTCTGAAGAATTCATGCAGACGCTTTCAAAAAAGGCCCATGAGTTTGAAAATGTAAAAATTCCCGGCTTTACCCACACGCGAAAAGCTATGGTAACATCGGTGGATACCTGGATCCTGGCATTTCGGGACTCCATGGCTGACAATTTAAAATTTTCAAAGACGATTAACGAACTGATATCCCAGTCACCCCTGGGTACAGGTGCCGGGTATGGCATACCGCTTGATCTGGACCGTGAAATGACAGCTAAATTGCTGGGCTTTCAAAAGGTTCAGGAGAATCCCATCTATACGCAAAACAGCCGGGGAAAGTTTGAATCCGTAATACTAGCCCTCCTTAGTTATATTATGTTTGACCTGAACAAACTCTCCTCTGATCTGATTTTGTTTACCATGCCCGGCCTTAATTTTTTTAAATTGCCCGATGAATTTACCACCGGTAGTTCCATTATGCCCCAGAAAAAAAACCCCGACGTACTGGAACTGGTGCGTGGTAATTACCATAAAGTGCTTTCCCTGGAGATGCGCGTCAAATCCATGATGTCAAACCTGATCATGGGCTATCACCGGGATTTTCAACTGTTCAAGGAGGCTGTCATGGAAGCCATTACAGTGACAGAAAAAAGCCTGAGCATTACAACACATATCATACAAAACTTAAAGACCAACCCATCGGTCTGTGAAAAACATATTGACAATGAAGTAAGCGCTACTGAAAGGGTTTATAAACTGGTAGAAGAGGGCGTTCCCTTTCGTGACGCTTATCAAATTATTTCAAAAGAATATCACAACGGATAAACCATGATTACTGCAATGACCCATAAACTCCCTCAATGGAAACGGGCCGTAATCAAAGTCGGCAGCGCCCTGATCGCGCCGGAAAATGACGGCAACAGCCGCCGCTATATCCTTGCCATTGCCAATTTCATTAATGAGTGTATTAAGGAAGGCAAAGAAATTATCCTGGTCTCCTCCGGCGCAGCTGCCGGTGGCCGGGCATTACAAACCAACATTCCCAGGAATGTTCCGGTTTCCATTCCGCGAAAACAGGCTTTTGCCGCTCTGGGCCAAATCCTGATGATGGAAAAATGGAATGCGCTGTTCGATGTCCATTGCGCCCAGGTGCTGATCACTCATGATGATATCAATAATCGCCGGCGCTATGTAAACGCCAAAAACACCATGAAAGAATTGCTGAAGATCAACGCTCTGCCCATTGTCAATGAAAATGACACTGTCGCAGTTCAGGAACTCAAAGTCGGTGACAATGATAATCTTGCCGCCCATGTGGCCAATATGGTCGAGGCTGACCTGTTGATCATTTGCAGTGATATTAACGGACTATACGATTCCAATCCAAATCTGAATAAAAATGCGCAACTGATACCGGTTGTCAAAAAAATCGACAATTCAATTTATGCCATGGCCGGTATTTCCGATAATCCTGTAGCCACCGGCGGCATGAAAACCAAAATCGAAGCGGCACAAAAGGCAACCACACGCGGCATTGACACCATTATTATCAATGGAAAATCCCAGGATTCCTTTATCGAATTATTAAAAGGAAACATACCGGGTACCTTGTTTAAAAAAATCAAAAATCCCAAAGCAGCCAAGAAACATTGGATTGATCATGGCATAAAATGCGAAGGAAATTTATATATTGATAAAGGAGCCTGCCGGGCCATTTCAGACAAAACAGCCTCTCTCCTGCCTTCCGGCCTGATAAAAATTGACGGTGATTTTTTCCAGGGAGCCGCTGTGAATATTATTCATCAAAACAAAATAGTCGGTAAAGGAATTGTACAGTATTCTTCCCGGGAACTGGAAAAAATTAAAGGGAAGCATAGTGAAGAAATTGAAGATATTCTGGGTTTTTACAATTGCAAATCCATTGTCCACCGGGATGATATGGTGGTAAAAAAATAACCGCCAAGGTCTCAGAGACCTGGGAGGTTTCAATAAACAGGAACATAAAATGAAACACGAAGCAATCATACAATTAGCGAATGCCTGTCAACAAGCCAGCAAAACCCTGGCAACGGTATCATCAGCTAAAAAAAATGACGCATTATTAACCATTGCCGAAGAATTAAAGTCAAATTATGCGGAAATTCTCAAAGCCAATGAAAAGGACATGAAAAATGCACAGAAAAAAACCATTTCAAAAGCAATGCAGGACCGGCTAATATTGACCAAGGAACGAATTTTTAGCATGGCAAAAGCAGTGGAAGAAATCGCAGCACTTTCCGATCCCGTAGGAAAAATGAATAATTTCATCACCCGCCCCAGCGGAATCAAAGTGGGAAAGATGACCATTCCCCTGGGTGTGATCATGATGATCTATGAAGCCCGCCCCAATGTTACTTCCGACGCTGCCGCCCTCTGTTTCAAAGCCGGAAACGGCATCATTCTGCGCGGCGGCTCCGAGGCCTTTTATTCAAACCAATGTATCGCTGACATCATGCACAGGGCTCTGGAAAAATGCGACATCCCGAAAGAGGTAATAACCTTTGTTCCGGACACAGAACGGAAAATTATGAACCTGCTGCTGACCCTGGATGAAGCAATCGACCTGGTGATTCCCCGTGGCGGCGAAGGTTTGATCCGCTTTGTTGCAAAATCCAGTACCATTCCCGTACTAAAGCACTATAAAGGTGTCTGCCACATGTTTGTGGATGATTCCGCGGACCTGGAAATGGCGCGCAAAATACTGATCGATGGCAAGACCTCCCGTCCCTCTGTTTGCAATGCCCTGGAAACCCTGCTGGTCCATGAAAAAGTGGCTGAAGATTTTTTCAAAATCATTCAGGCAGATGAAACACTGCAAGAGGTGGAATTTGCCGGCTGCAAAAAAACTCAGCAATGGCTCAGCAGTGCTACTGTGGCAACAGAAGCGGATTATGCCGCTGAATATCTCAATCTGAAAATTGCCGTGAAGGTATTATCATCATTGGATGAAGCCATCAATCATATTCAAAAATACACCTCCGATCATACGGAAATTATTATCACTAATAATTATGAGAACTCCCAAAAATTCATCAATGCGATCAACTCTTCTGTGGTCATGGTCAATGCCTCCTCCCGTTTTTCTGACGGTGGAGAATTCGGCCTGGGCGCGGAAATCGGTATTTCCACCTCAAAACTTCATGCCTACGGACCCATGGGTGTGGATTCATTGACAACGGAAAAATTTGTGGTTTTTGGTGACGGACAAATTCGCCATCCAATAACCAATCACTAACCCAACTCTCTCTCCCTGAAATAAGATGGAAGGCTGCCTACACTCTCTCTCGGGCAGCCTTTTTTT
>CAYYMT010000012.1:0-22692 GCA_964472715.1 uncultured bacterium
GGAATGGAATACCGGTGAACTGGACAGTTACCTGATCGAAATTACCAAAGACATTCTGCGCAAAAAGGATGATGAGACCGGTGATTATATCCTGGATATTATTCTTGATGCAGCCGGGCAAAAGGGAACCGGCCGCTGGACCAGTGAGCAGGCATTGGCGCTGGGAACACCAACATCTACGATAGCGGAAGCGGTTTTTGCCCGCGCCATGTCCGCGATCAAAGAAGAACGGGTGGAAGCAGCCAAAGCACTGAAAGGCCCGGAAGTCAAATTCACCGGCGATAAAAAGGAATTCCTGGAAAAGATCAGACAGGGATTATTTGCGTCAAAAATTTGTTCCTACGCCCAGGGCTATCAGTTGATGAAAGCGGCTGCCGGGGAATATGATTGGGACCTGAACTATGGTGATATCGCCCTGATGTGGCGTGGTGGCTGTATTATACGCGCGCAATTTCTCGGCAATATCAAAGAAGCTTTCACAAAGAATCCCGATTTACAGAATTTGCTGCTTGATGATTATTTTAAAGATGTCATTCATAAGAGCCAGGCGGCATGGCGTGAAGTGGTAGCGGTTGCCATGCAGAATGGTATTCCGGTACCGGCCTTTTCATCGGCGCTGGCTTATTATGACGGTTACAGAACCGAAACCTTACCGGCCAATATGTTGCAGGCACAGCGGGATTATTTTGGCGCTCACACTTACGAGCGGATCGACAAACCCCGTGGTGAATTTTTTCATACCAACTGGACCGGACGCGGTGGCGACACAGTTTCCTCCAGTTATAATAATTAAACCATATAGACTTCCGAGGTTTAAAAAACCTGGGAAGTCTAAAATCCTATAGAGACAGTCCTAAAAGGCAAAATCTGTCTCGAACAGAAAACTGTGAGATGAAACATCGTGAAGACTTACTTTGAGTCGGTGGCTGCCGGACGTAATGGTTGATTCTATAATGAGATTTGTCATCGTTTATTGACCAGTTATTTCAAAGGTTTTTTGGTTATTAGAAAGATGGTGTCATTATACACCAATCATTACAAAGGTTTGCAACCCTGCCCGAAAAGTAGGCGGGCATTCGCAAGGTTTAAAAAAATATACCTCCCAGGTCTGTCAGACCTCGGAGGAAAGGGAACAATATGACGATCGGAAAAGGATTTACAGACAGATATTTAGGCTATGATGAAATTGTGGACATTTGCCGGGAAGCATTTTCATCACTGACGATTGATAATAAAAAATTGCTTTTTGTGATACCTGATCATACCCGCTCGGCGCCCATCGATAAGATGTTCAAGGCTATCTATAATCTGATTGCTGATCAGGTGGCAGCCATTGATTTTATCGTCGCACTGGGCACCCATCCGCCCATGTCCGATGAGATGATCAATGAACGGGTTGGCATTACTGCCGAAGAGCGGCTGACAAAGTACCCCAAAGCGCGTTTTTTCAACCACCACTGGAAAAAGCCCGGACAATTACAAAAGATCGGTCGTATTACTGATGCGGAAGTCAAAGAAATTTCCGGTGGGCTGATGAATGAAGGTGTGGATATATCCATCAACAAAATCATTTATGACTATGATAAACTGATCATTGTTGGCCCCACCTTTCCCCATGAAGTAGTGGGGTTTTCCGGCGGCAATAAATATCTGTTTCCGGGCATTTCCGGGTCAGAGATCATTGATATGTTCCATTGGCTGGGCGCCTTGATCACCAGTCCGCGGATCATTGGCAATGCCTACACACCGGTTCGCGCGGTGGTAGACAAGGCGGCTAAATTTATCAAAATGGAAAAATATGCTTTTTCATTAGTCGTGAAAGGAGACGATAAACTGGCTGGCTTGTATTTCGGTTCGCCGGAATCGGCCTGGGCGGAAGCCTCGCGGTTGTCGGACAAATTGCATATTATCTACAAAGACAAGCCCTTTAAGCGCGTGCTGTCCAAAGCGCCACTGATGTATGATGATCTATGGGTTGGCGCAAAATGCACTTACAAACTGGAACCGGTGGTTGCCGACGGTGGCGAAGTAGTGATTTACGCGCCGCACATTAAAGAAATATCCGTGACCCATGGCGAATGGATAGAACAAATCGGCTATCATTGTTTGCCGTATTTCCTGAAGCAGATGGACAAATTCAGGAATGTTCCCGGCGGAATCATGGCCCATTCCACCCATGTCCGTGGCCTGGGGGAATTTGACGATGGTGTTGAGAAACCCCGTATCAATGTCACTCTGGCGACCAGCATTCCGGAGGAGGTCTGCCACAAGGTGAATCTCGGTTACATGAATCCCGATGAGATCAATGAAGCGGAATGGATGGACCGTGAAGATGAGGGCATTCTCTATGTCCCCAAAGCAGGGGAGATGCTCTATCGTCTGAAAGATGATCCGTTTAAATTATAATTCGTACACGGATTATCAGAATAACACGGATAAGATTTATAAGAAACTATGAATAAAAAAATGAGAAATTGTATGTAGCACAAGCATCTTGCTTGTGTAATAGTTGTTATTTCTTAAGAATGACAGTTAAACGACCAAGATGGTCGTTCTACAAATGATTGGAGTTAAAAATGAGTATAAAATTACGACAAGATGCAAAATGGTCAATGGTCATTCCCACCAGCATGGGTGTGCGTATTACACCGGAAAATCAACAACCGGTGCAATCGGTGGACAAATTCATCATGCAGGCCACCAGTGCGGAATCCAATGTGGCTTCCATATCGTCATACCTGGGATTGCCGGTCAAGGTGCTGACCACCTTTGTGAAAGGCAGCCCCATCGCGCAATTTATCAAGAGCAATCTGCGCAGCCGCATGATGGAATTTGAAGGGCCGGAAGTTGACCAGGGCAATCCCTGGGGGTATCGTCATCAATTCAATATTGCCGGCAGCGGCTATGGCTATCGCGGTCCCCGTGTGCACAATGACCGGGCCGGAGAAGTTGGCCGGACATTAAATGTTAAGGATTTTGATCTGGAGCGAATTTTTGGTGAAGAAGGAGTGCAGATCGTCCATCTCTCCGGATTGATCGCGGCATTATCACCGGAAACCGGACAATTTTGTCTGGAAGTTGCCCGTGCTGCCAAGAAACATGATTGCCGGGTGAGCTTTGATCTCAATTACAGGGCATCTTTCTGGGTGAATCGTGAAAAGGAACTGGGTGAAATTTTCAGTGAAATTGCTTCGGTGTCTGATATTCTGATTGGTAATGAAGAAGATTTTCAGCTCTGTCTCGGCATCAAGGGCCCGGAGGCCGGCGGCAAAGATATTTCTGCAAAAATCACTGGCTTCAAAGAAATGATCAAGCGGGTTAAAGCCACTTACAGTAATGCCTCGGTTTTCGCAACAACCCTGCGGGAAGTGGAAAATGCCAATCTTCACAAATGGGGCGCCATTATGCTGGAAGGGGACAACTGGCAGATGGTCGAGCCCAGGGGAATTCGTGTGCTGGACCGGATCGGCGGCGGGGACGGATTTGTCGGCGGTATGCTCTATGGCATTCTCAAAGGCTGGGCACCGGAAAAATGGATACAATTCGGCTGGGCAACCGGCGCTTTAGCCACGACGATGCTGACCGATTACGCGCAACCGGCGGATGAAGACCAGGTCTGGAGTATCTGGGCAGGCAATGCGCGGGTGAAGCGGTAGGAAAATATTATTTCAGTGAAAATTATTCGATTTTAAATATTTTTGAATAAATCTTGACATCATCAATTAAATTAGTTTAATTACTTCAGTTGTAATACAACTAACAACTTAGACTGCAAAGAGGGAAGCATTACATGGCCATGATGCCCATCGAAAAAATAAGTATCGCAAACCAGGTTTTCGATCAAATTAAAAATAGTATCTTGTCAGGTGAATGGAATCCGGGAACCAAACTACCGTCTGAAAATGAACTCACCCAATTATTTTCTGTCAGTAGAGTCCCTATCCGGGAAGCCCTTAAAATGCTGAAAATTCTGGGATTGATTGAAACAAAACAGGGCGAAGGCACCTTTGTCCGGCAGGTATCTCCGGAAAATTTTATGAACAGTTTATTTCCGCTGCTTGTTCTTGATAAAAAGAACATGCACGATGTATTGGAATACCGGCAGATCATCGAAGTTGCCAATGCCGGCCTGGCTGCCATGAATGCTGATGAAGAGGATATTGAACGGCTTGAATTGTCACTAAAAAAAATCGAAAAATCAAATCAATCAACAGAAGAATTATCTGCTGATGACCTGGAGTTTCACCTTAATATTGCGCTGGCCACCAAAAATAACCTGATCATTGCTGTTACACGGATAATTTCCGATATTTTTTTGGAGTATTATAAACGAATTGTCAATGTAATGGGCATACAAAAAGCCATCAAGTATCATACAGAAATTTTTGAAGCCATCCGTGATCAAAATCCGGAGTTGGCAAGAGTGAAAATGAGCGAGCACATAGGCGTTACAATTAAAGAAGTAATGGAAAGTTATAAAGATTATCAAGGAAAGTAAGTAAAGAGTACAAAAAAATTTTAATTGGTAAAGATGTAATACAACTAACAACTAACATTTAAAAGGCTATTATGGAAAAAGTAAAAGTCGCCATCGTTGGTCCCGGAAATATCGGCATTGATCTGATGAAAAAGATCATTGCAAGGAGCAATTTGATGGAACTGGTTTATGTAGCAGGAATTTACAAGGATTCTTTGGGATTAAAAATGGCAGCTGAAAAGGGCATACAAACCAGCTATACCGGACTGGATGAAATGCTCGAAGACGATAGCGTAAAAATTGTCTTTGACGCCACCAGTGCAAAAGCGCATATTCAAAATGCGCCACTTTTTAAAAAATATAATAAAATAGCAATAGATTTAACCCCTGCTGCGGTTGGACCTTATGTCATTCCAGTGGTGAATATTCAGGATTGTCTCAAGGAAAAAAATGTGAACCTGGTGACCTGCGGCGGTCAGGCGACAATTCCTATCGTCCAGGCCGTAAGTAGAGTGCAGCCTGTTTTGTATGGCGAAATTGTTTCTACAATCGCTTCTCAGAGTGCCGGCCCAGGTACGCGACGAAATATTGATGAATTTACTGAAACCACTGCCAACGCCATTGAAATGCTCGGTGGTGCAAAAAAAGGGAAAACCATCATTATTCTCAATCCTGCAGATCCACCGATTTTAATGCGAAATACAATTTACACACAAGTCGAAAATCCTGACATGGAGGCCATTACTGACTCGGTAAAACAGCGGGTCGAAGAAATCAAACAATATGTACCAGGGTATGAATTGGTCATGCCACCAAGTTGGGACGGACAAAAAGTGACCACCATGATACAGGTGACAGGTGCCGGGGATTATCTGCCAACCTATGCGGGAAATCTGGACATCATTACCTGCGCTGCTGTCCATGTGGGAGATAAGTTTGCAAAAGAGATAATTGAGGGGAGGATCGCATAATGGCTATCAGAATAATTGATACGACCTTACGGGACGGTATGCATGCAGTCAGTCATGGATTTTCACCGGATAATGTAAAAGAAATTGTCAGTGGCCTCGACAAAGCGGGCGCCAACACCATAGAAATTAGCCACGGAGATGGTCTGGGCGGCTCATCCTTTCAATATGGACGCTCAGCTTTTGAAGAAGAAAAATTGTTTGCTGCTGCTTCAAAAGTAAGGAAAAAGGCGAAACTGGCGGCGCTCCTGTTACCGGGCATTGGCACCATAGAAGACCTGAAAAGAGTGCGTTCCTATGGTTTTGATTCAGTCCGGGTAGCAACCCATGTGACCGAAGCGGATGTGGGTGAGCAACATATTGGCTATGCAAAAAAATCAGGAATGGAAGCCATTGGATTTTTGATGATGACCCACATGGTTTCACCGGAAAAAGTGCTGGAACAGGCGAAATTATTCCAAAGTTATGGCGCGGACATGGTTTATTGTGCCGATTCAGCCGGAACCATGATTCCACAAAATGTTACTGACATGATAGGCCTTTTGGCTTCGGAACTGAATATACCTGTGGGTTTTCATGCTCACAATAATCTTGGCTTGGCCATTGGAAACACCATGGCAGGAATTGAAGCCGGGGCGACCAGTGTGGATACGACATTGCGCGGACTTGGTGCCGGTGCGGGAAATGCGCCCCATGAGGTCATGCTGGCAGTTCTGGAAAAAATGAATTATGAAACCAGCGAAGACCTCTATTTAATTTCTGACATTGCCGAAGAGATTGTAAAACCATTAATGCGGCAGCCATTGGAAATCGACAAAATTGCTTTAACTATCGGATATGCCGGTGTCTACGGTAGTTTTTATTTGCATGCCATGCGGGCGGCTGAAAAATTCGGATTGGACGCCCGTGATATTCTGGTGGAACTGGGGCGATTAAAAACTGTCGGCGGGCAGGAAGATATGATAGTGGATGTGGCCTATAAATTAAGTAAAAATAAATGAGGCGTGATAATGGCATACAGAAGTGCGAAAATTCTTAAAAAACCGGAATGCAGTTTCAATCGCGCGGTCTATAAATCTATGGGCTTTTCTGACAAAGATCTGGATAAGCCGATCATTGGCATCGCCAATTCCTGGAGTGATCTTGTGCCCGGCAGTTTTAATCTGAGGACAGTTTCTGATGCTGTGAAAAAAGGCATTTATGCAGCCGGAGGGACCGCTACAGAATTTGGTGTAATCGGAGCCTGCGATGGTACTGCCCAGGGAAATGTGGGAATGCATTACATTTTACCCTCTCGTGATTTAATTGCCAATGATATTGAGATAATGGTTGAGGCCCATCAACTGGATGCCATTGTGTTGTTGGGCTCCTGTGATAAGATTGTACCTGGAATGCTGATGGCGGCTGCACGGCTGAATATTCCGGCAATTCTGCTTCCCGGCGGCCCGATGTTGGGGGGTGTCATGTTTGATAATCGAAAATCAGACCTGACCTCCATTTCCGAAGGGCTTGGTATGCTCAAGGCCAATAAAATTACAGAAACAGAATATGATGAATTAGAGGAAAAAAGTGTTCCCACCTGTGGTTCCTGTTCCTTTCTCGGAACTGCCAATACCATGTGTTGTTTAGCAGAAGCGCTAGGGTTGACATTGCCTCATGGCGCTTTGATTCCGGCGGTATTTGCCGACCGGTTGAGAATTGCTGAAGATACCGGTGAAGCCATTGTCCATCTTGTCAAAAAAAATATAATTTCACAGGATATAATTACGGAGGAATCAATAAAAAATGCTATTCGGGTATTAATGACCATTGGCGGCTCAACCAATGCGGTGTTGCACCTCATAGCAGTGGCCGCAGAACTGGGAATTGATCCGAAACAGACTATGAACTATTTCGACGAACTCAGTAAGACGACGCCACAACTTGTAAAAGTAAATCCGGCCTCAGAATATAATATGGAGGATTTCTATTTTGCCGGCGGAATACCCCAGGTAATGATTGAGATGAGAAATTTGATAAATACAGAATGTATGACAGTGACAGGGCAAAAAGTAGCCGATAATCTATATCACAATAAAAAAGTAAACCGGAATATCATTCGACCCGTTGAGGACCCTTTTGGTACCTCCGAAGGTCTGGCTGTATTACGGGGAAACCTGGCGCCCGATACAGGCATTACAAAACCTTCTGCAATTCATCCTTCCATGCGAAATTTTACCGGCTGCGCAAAGGTCTTTAATTCCGAGGAAGAAGCAGAGGAAGCTATTCTTAACCGGGAAATCAAAAAGGGCGATGTCGTGGTGATCCGCTATGAAGGACCCAAAGGCGGTCCGGGCATGCGTGAAATGTACAAAGCAATGAAGTATCTCTATGGTCTGGGATTAAGCAAAGAAACTGCCATCATTACTGATGGTCGCTTCTCCGGGACCAATAACGGTTGTTTTGTAGGACATATTTCTCCGGAAGCGGCAGAAGGCGGGCCGATTGCGATTGTCAAAAATGGTGACAAAATAACCATTGACATTCCCAATAACTGCATAACACTACATGTGTCCGGGGAAGAAATTCAGGAGCGAAAAAAAGCCTGGACAAGGCCGGAACCGAAGTTTAAGCATGGCTATTTGAGCATTTATTCAAAATTAGCCCAGTCAGCCAGCCGGGGCGCAATAATAAAAATTTAAAAGGAATGGAATTGGAAAAATTGAAAGACAAAATAGCAATTGTGACAGGGGCCGGTGGTGGTATCGGAAAAAGTATCGCCTATCATCTGCTCAAAACCGGGTGTAAGGTCTCAATTTGTGATATTAATCCTGATATTTTAGAAGAGACAAAAAAAGAATTCCGGGATTCCGGTTATAACCTCCATGTTGAAAAAGTGGATGTTACCCAAAAAGACCAAATAGACAATTTTGTGAAGAATATCATTGATCGCTATGGACAAATTGATATTCTGGTCAACAATGCCGGAATTTATCCCCAGTCTTTGCTCTTGGATATGCCGGAAAAGCTGTGGGAACAAACCATTAATGTAAACCTGAAGTCTGTATTTTTATTTACCAATAGTGTTGTACAGATGATGAAAAAAAATACCAGGGGTGGCGTTATTATCAATGCCGCCTCCTTTGCTGCCCTGGTTCCATCGGCAGGCAGCGGTGCTTATGCGGCCTCAAAAGCCGGAATTGTCAGCCTGACAAAAACCTATGCTGCAGAACTGGCGCCTTTTAATATTCGGGTCAATGGCTACATACCCGGCGTTATTGAAACACCGATGACGCAGGAGGTGCTTGCAAAAGATAATGAGAGGATTGTCAGTCAGTTACCCCTGAGACGGTTGGGTAAACCGGAAGATGTGGCCAAAGCAGTACTTTTCCTGGTCTCAGATGATTCCGAATATGTCACCGGCAGTTTTCTGGAAATAACCGGTGGAAAACTCTGTGTACAGAACCCTGAACTTGCCTGGCAACAATAATTAATATTGGGCAGCAAGGCTATTAGAAAGTAATATTTTATATGGGAAGGTTTGGAGTATGAGAAGAATAACAAAATTAGTCCTGTTAAGTATTTACCTGATGACTATTTTTACAGCCTGTGGTAATTCTGATGGAAAAAAGACTATTGGACTGTCATTTCCAGCAGCAGACCACGGTTGGCTTGGCGCGGTGATTACTTATGCAAAAGAGGAGGCCAAAGCCTCGGGTTTTCGATATTTTGTCACCACCGCCCACAACCCCAATAAGCAAACCAGTGATATCGAGGACCTGATTGCCATGAAAGTGGATGTTATTGTGATGTTGCCCATTGAATCCGCCTCTCTGACACCGGTTGCCAAAAAAGTTAAAGAAGCCGGTATTGACCTGGTTGTGTTTGACCGTGAAATAAAAAGTGCTGATTATACAGCGCTGATCAAAGGGGATAATAGTGGCATCGGGATCAATGCCGCCAAATTTATCGGTGACCAGGTAAATGGCAAAGGTAAGGTGGCGATCATATCCGGTCCGCCTTGCTCCGTTACAAAATTACGAGTAGACGGGTTTAAAAATATGATTGCGGACAAATACCCCGGATTGGAGATAATTGCAGAACAGGATGGCGGCTTTCAGAAAGAAAAGGGCTATCAGGTGATGCAAAACATCCTCACAGCTCAGCAACATATTGACGCGGTCTTCACCATTGATGATGAAATGGGGCTGGGGGCAATTCAGGCTATCCGTGAAACCGGACGAAAAGATATAAAAGTATTTACAGCTGCCGGTGGCGCCCGAGAATTTTATAAAACTATCAAAGCCAATAATGACATGAAAATGGCAACTTTTCTTTATTCGCCTTTAATGGTAAAAGAAGCGGTGAAACTGGCAGTAAACCTATTGAATGAACAACCGGCCACAGAAAAGGAAAAAGTAATACCGGCAGATATTGTCAGTATATCCAATGTTGATAATTATTATAGACCAGACTCAATTTATTGAAAAATTTAATGATTACAGGACTGAAAACAATTGCGTAAAAATATTGTCGAAATGATAAACATTGAAAAAGATTTTAGCGGTGTCAAAGCGCTAAAAGGTGTGGATTTTTCCATCGGCGCAGGTGAGATAAAAGCCCTGATCGGTGAGAATGGCGCCGGTAAATCTACGCTTATGAATATTTTAGGCGGTGTTTATCAGCCCGGCGCCGGCAAGATTTTGATCAATGGTAAGGAGGTTTCAGATCTGTCTCCCCAGAAATCCCAGGAGCTGGGCATCGGCTTTGTACATCAGGAATTAAATCTGATTCAGGATCTCACTGTTTACGAGAATATCTTTTTGGGCGAAGAAATTCAGAATAAGATTGGTTTCCTGGATACCAAAACCATGATTCGCAAAACCGGGGAGATTCTCCACAGACTCCAGGTAGAATTGGATCCCGGGGCAATCGTCCGGGAATTGGATGCCTCCTACAAACAGATCATTGAAATTGCCAAAGCCCTCCTGAAAGATGCCAAAATAATAATCATGGACGAACCGACTACCGCCCTGATGCAACATGAAGTCGACCATCTTTTTGCTTTTATGCAGAAATTGAAAAAACAGGGCGTCTGTATCATTTTTATTTCCCATAAACTAAAGGAAGTAACTACTATTTGCGACACCTATACTGTCTTTCGTGACGGAAAAGTTGCGGGTGGTGGAAAAATCGAGGATACTGATGAGATGAAAATTGCCAATCTCATGGTGGGCAAAGATGTATCGGACCTCTCCTATTATGAAGACCGTCAGCTTGGACATGTGGCAATGAAAGTCAATGGCCTGTGCCTTGGAAATCTTTTGCAGGACATCAGTTTTCACTTAAGTAAGGGTGAGATCATCGGATTTACAGGATTATCGGGTGACGGTAGGACTGAATTATTTGAATGTATATTTGGTGTCAACAATAATTATACCGGCAGCATAGAAGTTGATGGAAATGAGGTTACAATTGACAATACCGGAAAAGCGCTGGACTGCAGCATCGGCTATCTGCCCAAAAACAGAAAAGAAAACGCTATTATCAAGGACCTCAGTATTCTGCATAATATGACGATGCCGATTTTGCAGAAATATCAGAAATTCGGCTTGCTGGTCAAACATAAAGAAGAGCGCTGCTGCAAAACCTATGGTCATAAACTGAATATTAAGATCAATTCCATGCACGATGAAATTACGACATTAAGTGGTGGCAATCAGCAAAAGGTGATTCTGGCCAAATGGCTGGAAGCGGATTCCGATATTATTATTTTGGATAATCCGACTCAGGGAATTGATGTGGGAGCAAAGAGCGAGATTTACAAGTTGATCATCGAACTTGCAAAAGCAGGAAAATCCCTGATTCTACTCTCCTCGGAAGTTCAGGAGTTATTCAATGTCTGTGATCGGCTTTATGTCATGTATCATGGCAGAATCGCCGGCGAATTAAATCGCGATGAAATGACGGAACAGCAGGTGATGGTCTATGCAACTGGCGCCGGAAATATGTATGAGGAGGCAAATTGATGGGAGAATTGGCAATCAATAGAAAGCATAAGATAATAATACAGTTTCAACATTTTTTCAGTGAACACAGTATTCTGGTTGTGTTTTTTGTAATTGTCCTGGTGGCTGGTCTTGCAAACGGACATTTTTTTACACTGGGAAACATAATCAATATTTTGCGTCAGGTCTCCATAATCGGGACAATTTCCCTGGGGATGACCATCGTGATTTTAACCGGTGGTATTGATCTTTCCGTGGGTTCCGTTCTGGCGCTGGTTGGCGGTATAACACTGGCATCATTGAATTTGAGTGGCAGTATTTTTCTGGCTATTATTACAGCCCTTGTTTCCGGTGGTTTGATCGGCCTGTTTAATGGCCTTTTGATTGCAAAAGGAAAAATAACGCCCTTTATCGCCACGCTTGGTGTTATGGCTTCTGCCCGGTCAATTATTCTTTTTGCTCTTAAAGGCGGTAGTCTGAGTGGCAACGTGGACGCATACATGGACATAGCCGGAACCGATTTTCTGGGATTGGCAATTCCGATTTATATATTTCTCATATTGACTGTTTTGGTTTATATTTTATTAAAGAAAACCCGGTCTGGCCGTTATTTTTATGCTTTGGGAAGCAATGAACGGGCGACTTTGCTATCGGCAATCAATGTGGACCGGGTCAAACTATTGGCTTATTCCCTTTGTGGTGTTCTGGTGGGTGTTGCGGCAATCATTGAAACCTCACGTCTAAATTCCATATCAGCATCCAGTTCCGGCCATAGTTATGAATTGGATGCAATTGCAGCTGTGATTATCGGCGGCACTCGAATGAGCGGAGGTAAAGGAAGCATCATCGGCACCTTTCTCGGTGTTTTGATTCTGGGTGTCTTAAACAATACGCTCAACCTGATGAATATTTCACCCTATTTACAGGGACTGGTAAAAGGAATCATTATTATTGTGGCTGTCTTGATGCAAAAGAAAAAAAAATAAAAACTCATATAAAACTAATATAAAAGCTAAATATGGAGGAGAAAATGGGTAAAAAATTAAATGTCGGACTGATTGGCCATCAGTTTATGGGAAAAGCCCATAGTCACGCCTTAAAGGACCTGTCATTCTTTTTTGACTTGGATGTTGAACCGGTGATGAAAGTGCTTTGTGGCATTCCGGAAGAATCCGTAAAGGCAACGGCTGAAAAATATGGCTGGGAAAATTACTCAACCAATTGGGAAGCAGTGGTTGACGACCCGTCAATTGATGTAATTGCCATTGCTGCGCCGGGACAATTGCATAATCCAATTGCTGTGGCAGCTGCAAAAAAGGGAAAACATGTGATATGTGAAAAACCCCTGGCAATGACCTATGACGAAGCTGTGGAAATGTACAAAACCGCCGAGGAAAACAAGGTCATCCATATGGTTGGCTTTAATTATCGGTGCGTACCGGCGATACAACTGGCGAAATCCCTGATTGTAGCGGGAAAAATCGGCAAGATTTATCATTTCACCGGAATCTATCAGCAGGATTGGCCCCTGAGTGAAGATTTTCCCTATGTCTGGCGATTTGATAAAGTTGCTGCCGGAGCGGGATCAATTGCTGACAAAGGCTCTCATATTATCGATTTGGCGCGATTTCTCATAGGCGAATTTAATGAGGTTGTCGCCACTACGGATATTTATATCAAGGAGCGTCCGGTGTCAGCGGGCTCTGTTGAAAAGAAAGCCGTTACAACCGATGATGTGGCCATGTTTATCAGCAAGTTTGACAATGGCGCGCTGGGTCTTTTTGAAACCTCAAGAATGAGTGCCGGACGGAAAAACGCTCTGTCCTTTGAGGTCAACGGTAGTAAAGGCAGTATTCGCTTTGAACTGGAACGGTTGAATGAACTTCAGGTTTATTTTGCGGAAGAAGATGCTGAAACCCAAGCCTTTCGAACCATCATGGTTACCCAGGGAAAACATCCTTATATTGACAGATGGTGGCCACCGGGGCATATTATCGGATGGGAACACACTTTTATCCATCAGTACTATGAATTTTTTCAAGCAATCCAAAATAATAAAATGACAAAGCCCAGTTTTTATGATGGAATGAAAAACCAGGAAATTATTGAATTACTGGAAAAATCTACATTATCAAAAAGTTGGGTCAAAGTTGGTGAATAAGAGAGGATTATAGATTGAAAGCATTAATGAAAATGAGTCATCAGGTGGGAGATGTATCCCTTGAGGAAATTCCGGAAGCAGTTTGCACGCCTGACGGAGTAAAAGTTGAGGTGAAGTATTGTGGTATTTGCGGCACAGATATTCATATTTATCACGACCGGTTTCGCTATTATCCGCCGGTAATTATGGGGCATGAAGGATGCGGTGAAGTGGTTGAGGTCGGTGAAAATATCAAGACGATCAAACCGGGAGACCGGGTCAGCCTCCTGGGGTCCACCATGGAGATGTGCGGCGAATGTGAATATTGCCGTCAGGGAAAATATATGTTTTGTGCCACCCGGCGGGGCATGGGTCATGGTGTAAACGGAATGTTTACCAAATATGTAGTGGTGCGGGAAGATATGTGTTATAAAATACCTGGCACCATGTCTTTTGAGGAAGGGGCTTTGGCCGAGGCTTTTGGCACAGCTGTGCAGGCTGTGGAAGAAGTGACTGACATTCACGTCGGTGATGTTGCTCTGGTAACAGGCCCCGGACCCATCGGGCTGATGTGTGCCGCTCTTTTGAGTGTGCATGGTTGTTATGTCATTGTTGCCGGCACTGATGCCGATGCAAAACGGTTGGAAATCGCAAAAGCCCTTGGCGCTGAACAAACAATAAATATCAGCCGGCAAAACATGAAAACGGTCATCGATGATATTACAAGTGGCAGAGGCGCTGATATCGCTTATGAAGCTTCCGGTAACCGTCATGCGATCAATGGTTGTTTTGATAGCCTGAAAAAACTAGGAAAGTTTGTCCAGGTGGGGATTAATGGCAATCCGACGGTTGATGTCAACTTTGATGCAATCCTGTATAAACAACTACAAGTCTATGGCGCGCTTGGACATTCACTGGAAACCTGGGACCGGTTAATGCGAATATTTTACCAGGGCAAAATAGACCTGAAACCATTAATCACACATAAAATGCCATTATCACAATGGAAAAAAGCCTTTGACATGTGCGAAAAGCAGGAAGCTGTCAAGGTGTTGCTCTATCATGATTAACGGGTATTAACTTCAGAAAGGAAAATTTTATGAGGTTAGAAAATCAAGTTGTATTGGTGACCGGCGCAAGTAAAGGAATTGGTAAAGCCATTGCAATTGGCTGTGCCAGAGAAGGCGCGGACGTCATTCTAAATTATAACAGCGATGCAAAGGGCGTAAATGAAGCTGCCAAAGCTGTTCGTGAATTGGGACGCAGAGCCATTACAGTTCAGGCTAATGTAGCCAAAGTCAGTGAAATCAAAGCAATGTTCGCTAATGTTCAAAAGGAATTTAAACAGCTGGATGTGCTGATCAACAATGCCGGTGTTACCGGCTGGACAGATTTATTTACCATTACAGAAGAAAAATGGGATTTTGTAATTAACACAAATCTGAAAGGCTCCTTCTTTTGCGCATTGGAAGCTGCCAAAATGATGAAAGAGCGGAAAAGAGGCAGCATTATCAATGTCTCCACAAATTGTGCGTCTTTGGGGGTTAAAAACCTGGTAGCCTATGCATCCAGCAAAGGAGGCATCCATGCCATGACAAAGCAACTGGCCTGTGAATTAGCGTCATATAATATTCGGGTGAATACCTTTGCACCTGGGCCAATCAATGTGAAAAGAAACCTCAATGACGATCCCGATTATCGTACAACCTGGGGAAATATGGTACCGCTTAAACGGACTGCCGATCCCGAGGAAATGGTTGGAACAGCGATTTATCTGGCCTCCAGTGATTCCAGTTTTATGACGGGCCAGGTGTATTATGTTGACGGCGGTTGGTCGGTACAGGGAAAGATCCCTGAAGATTATATGGATTCAGCACTGTCAAAGCATTCAAAAGGACACTGAAAATGAACAAACAATTCAATGAAAAATTTCTGATCGAGTTATCAAAAGAATTAAGAGAAAAAATTATAAAAATGATCAATATTGCCGGTTCCGGCCATCCCGGTGGCTCGCTGTCAGCGATTGATGTAATCACCTATCTCTATTTTTATAAAATGAATATAGACCCAACTAATCCCAATTGGCCGAACAGAGACCGTTTTATTCTATCCAAAGGACACTGCGCTCCGGCCCAATATGTTGCCCTGGCGAAAAAAGGCTATTTTGAGGAAGAAGTGCTTTGGACCCTGCGTGAATTAGGAAGTCCATTACAAGGGCATCCTGACATGAAAAAGACCACGGGTGTTGATATGACCACCGGTTCTCTGGGAATGGGCTTGTCAGCAGGAGTTGGAATGGCGCTGGCCGGCAAGCTGGATAAAAAAGATTACCAGGTCTATGTCATGCTTGGCGATGGCGAAGTACAGAGTGGTCAGATTTGGGAAGCCATGTTTACCGCTGCGAATTACAATCTGAATAATATTACTGTAATTATTGACAATAATAAATTTCAGTGTGACGAAGCAGTTGAAAAAATTTGTCCACTGGGTGATTTAAAAGGGAAATTTGAAGCCTTTGGTTGGGCCTGTTATGACATTGACGGACATGATTACAACCAGATTCATGAGGCTTTTGAACAATGTAAAAATTATAGCGACAGACCGCAGGCAATCATTGCCAATACAATCAAAGGTAAAGGCGTCAGTTTTATGGAAGGTAATCATATCTGGCACGGTAAGCCAACAGACAGTGGACAAACAAACCAGGCGATAAAGGATATTCGAGGAAAATAATATGACAGAAATGAAATTGAACAGACAAATATATGGGGAAACCCTTGTTGAACTGGGTGAAAAAAATGAAAATATCGTGGTGCTTGAAGCAGATATTGCGAAATCCACCCATACTAATTTATTTGGTGCGAAATATCCGGACCGGTTTTTTAATATTGGGGTCCAGGAACAAAATGAGGTTTCCATCGCCGCCGGGCTGGCAACCACTGGAAAAATTCCCTTTGTCAGCACCTTTGCCATGTTTTTGAGCATGCGGGCATCGGAACAAATACGTACATCTGTTGCTTATCCAAACCTCAATGTCAAAATTGTCGCTACCAATGCAGGTGTAGAAATTGCCGGAGATGGTGCTACACACCAGGCGGTTGAAGATATTGCCACTATGCGCGTGATACCGAATATGCAGGTCTTTTCACCATCCGACGCCGTCACTACCCAAAAATTAATAGAAGCCATTGCGGAAACAACAAGTCCGGCCTATGTGCGCTTGGGCAGACAAACAACACCGGTCATCCATGATGAAGATGTTCCTTTCGAGATTGGCAAAATGATAAAAATCAAAGAAGGGAAAGACGGAACAATCATCGCCACCGGACACATGGTGGCGGAAGCATTAGTTGCCGTGAAAGAATTAGAAAAAGAAGGTCTTGACTTTGGACTGTATGATTGTCACACGATCAAGCCGCTTGACCGGGAAGCCATCATTTCTGCTGCAAAAAGTGGTAAAGGAATCATAACTATCGAAGACCACCATATTATCAATGGACTCGGCAGTGCGGTCAGTGATGTGATTACCGACGAAGGCATTGGCACAAAAGTCGTGAAAATCGGACTTAAAGACTTGTTCCCAATGTCCGGACGGAACTATAAGAAATTGTTGCGCCATTATGGGATTTGTAAAGAGGAAATAATAAAACAAGCATATAAGTTAATGCAAGATTAAATAATTTTACAGGAGGTGTAAAATGAAGATTGGAGTTTTTACAGCGCTTTATAATGATAAACCCTTGGAAGAAACGTTGAAATATTTGTCATCCCTGGGAGTTGAAGCAGTGGAGATTGGGACCGGTGCTTATCCGGGTTCTGCCCATTGTAATGTTGATGAATTGCTGGCAAGTGATGAAAAAGGGACAGAATACAAAAAAATATTTGAAAAGTACGGACTCTTTATCAGCGCATTGAGTTGTCACGGCAACCCGGTACATCCTGATAAAGCAAGGGCTGAAACAGACCATGCGATTTTTAAGAAAACGGTTTTGCTGGCGGAAAAATTGGGAATTGAGCACATCAATGTTCTGTCCGGTTGTCCCGGAGGGTCCGAAGCTGATAAAACACCAAATTGGGCTTTGTGTCCATGGCCGGAAGACTTTCTTGAAATACTGGACTATCAATGGAACAAAGTGCTGATACCATACTGGCAAAAAGCGGTTATGTTCGCCAAAGCGCATGGTGTCAATAAAATTGGAGTAGAAATGCATCCGGGGTTTTGTGTTTATAATCCGGAAACATTGTTGAAATTACGCGATGCTGTTGGGCCGGAACTGGGCTGCAATTTTGATCCCAGTCATTTGTTTTGGCAGGGTATAGATCCTGTTAAAGCCATCGACCGGTTAGGGGATGCCATATTCCATGTTCATGCCAAGGACAACTATATTGATATGAAAAATGTAGAAAACAATGGTGTCCTCGATACAAAGCATTACAGCGATGTACCGAACAGGGCCTGGACATTCAGGACCGTTGGCTATGGCAATTCCGCAAAAGTGTGGCGGGAAATGATCAGTAAACTGGCATTGAAAAATTACCATTATGTACTGAGTATCGAACATGAAGATGTCTTGATGACCAGGGAAGAGGGCCTGAAAAAAGCGATCAGTTTTCTCAACGAAAATATTATTGTCGATAAAGCCGGTGAAATGTGGTGGGCTTAAGAAAGCGAGTGGCTGAAAAATGAAAAAGTATTATGATATATCTGTTGATATCAAAGAGGATATGTTGGTTTATCCCGGTGATCCCAAGGTCATTATTTCTTCCGTTAGCGCGATAGAAAATGGGGATTTATATAATTTGAGTAGCCTTAAATTTGGTTCTCACACTGGTACCCACATGGATGCGCCGAATCATTTTGTCGATGGCGGGGTAACAGTTGATCAATTACCCCTGGACCATTTCATTGGCAAAGCTAAGGTGTTTGATATGGGAGAGCGGGACTGCATTGATGTGAAAAGCCTGGCTTCTTTAGATATTACTGAAGGTGATATTATTCTGTTCAAAACCAAAAATTCACAATTGATGGAGAAAGGCGTATTTGATAAAAAATATGTTTATATCACGCCGGAAGCTGCCCTGTCTCTGGTAAACAAAGGAATTAAAACAGTTGGCATTGACTTCCTGACAGTGGAACAATATGGTGTTGATAGCCCCGATACCCATTATGCCTTTTTGGAAAATAATGTGGTTATTTTAGAGGGGCTGAATTTGACCGGAATAAAGGAAGGGGAATATCATCTTATTTCCCAGCCGCTAAAAATCAAAAATGGCAATGGCAGCCCCATGCGGGCGATATTGGTGCAGGATGAATGAAGCGGAATTTGCAATGTTTTTCTAAAGTTTTGTAGATAAAAACCCCGGTAAATATATGCCGAGGTTTTTGGTTCTCATGCATGTTAGATCACTGCAAGGTTTCATGAGTTTATGTTAAAAAAAGAAGGATTATTTCCAGGGTGGTCTTTCCGGTAAATTATCTTCAAAGGCTTCTATCAATTTATCCTCAATATCTTTCGTGTATTTATTATTGGTAAAGACTTCTGAATACTTGTTCAGAAAATCTTTCCAGGAGTCTTCCTCTTTTCCGGCCACGATGGGATAGAAGAGAATATCATTGCTATGGGCGGCCTTTTTATCCCCGGGTGCATCGCCAACCATCAAAATGTGATTCTCCGGATATTTATCTTTAACCAGTGCTAAAATCTCTTGTTTGGAGCCCATTTCCTGGCCGCCAATAACGGAGATATATTGGGCCAGCCCGTGTTCAGCCCATTCCCGTTCCAGGGCCTCATTGGGAGTGGCAGAGCAGACGATAATGTCCGCAAATTCACTCACTTTTTCGAGACTTGCTTTTACATTTGGGAAGGGTGGGACACCATGTACCATATCACCGATTGTGGCATTCACGGCCTCACTCCATGCAAAGGCTTGTTTCAGGTCTTCATGACCGGTTTTATCGGCTTCCAGTTTCAGTGATGGATTGCTGTAATTACTGTAACTATTGATGTAATTTCGCAAATTTTTTGCCGTTGGAATTGCAACATTTCGGGCCTTCACTTCATCCCATTCTTCGAGTAAATCAAATACTTTTACCAAAGCCGGAAAACGGTTTGTACCGCGCCATTTGGAATAAAGGTTGACAAAATCCGCCGCTTGTCTGGCGTATTTGGATATAGGTTGTAAATTCCAGTATTTAATGGTATTGGGTGTGAAACATTCCTTGTGCTTGATTTCCATGGTGTCAAAAGCACAGCCATCGGAATCAACAGCGACAAGAAATTTGTGCTTTGGTTCCATATTCTTCAATTTTAACTGTAAATCAGTCATTATAAATACTCCTGTTCTGTAATTATAGTGTTATTTTTATAATTTATAAATATTATAATTAATAAACCTGCGGGCTGTAAAACCGCACGCCTTCGGTTTTTTTCAAAAATCTTATTTTTTTGCTGCTTCCTTTTGTGCCAGATACAATGATTTTGGTATTAATCCTTTTCTGTTATTGCCTTCCCAGTATCCTGAGGGGCGTCCCGGAAAACGTCCGTTTTTACGCTCACCCTGGAAACCAATACACCAGTTCTGTCCACCGGGGGGATTTTGTACAGATGCATCACTACCGGCACAATTCCAAATCACATGATTGACGCCTGACCAACCGTGACCGCTGCCTAAATTGCTACGGTCCTGAACATTGATAGAGGAATCCACCACAACATTATCATACAGAATCCCCATGGCCCAGCGATGATGCGGACCGGTATCATTGAGACAATTATCTGCCCGGCAATTATAAAATACATTGGGGCCCATAACCCGTGAATCCGTGAGATAGGGATGCCGGGAAGAATCAGCATAGCAATCCTTGACAAGGTTTTGCTGTCCGGCCAATTTGAAAGCATATCTGCGGCCGCCGGCAATTTTTGAAACAGGCGCCAGGGACTGGCAATTTTCCACTGTGATAAATCGTGTTCCTCGCTCCAGATTTACACAACTATACCCAAAATGTTTGCTGGTGACATTTCTCACCCAGCCATTCTCCAGTGAATCCAACTGCAGGGCAGTCCAGCCGTGATTTTCATCCATTTTATCTGAGTAATCGGAAACCAGTGTAAGGTTTTCAATACCCACATGACGAAGGCGGTTATTTTCGGCGACTTTTATTATTTGTCCGCCATTGTACTGCTGCTCAATGGCCATGACAACCGGCGCGTCAAGTAATAGTTTATTACCTTGTATATCAACAATTCTGCGCTCGAAATCGAACAGATATTTTTCTACAGGCCATTGTTCGATATAGCGGCCATCTTCATTAGGCGGTATTCGGTCCATGCCGATGTCATGAATCCATTTTGAGGAACTGTCCCGTCTGAGAATGATATGATCACCGATTTTAAAATTGCTGGCCGAACTAACTGATATTTCTTTCGCGCCAACAGCTATGTAATCACTTGTAATATTTGTTATTGAATTCGCATCAATCTTCAAAGAACCACTGCCTTTTACTTCAATAAGATTATATTTCCTGGATGAAGTTGCGGTCAATATTGTGCGGGCTGCTTTGTTGTCCTTACCGCTTAGAACGATGCCGCTTTGGAAGATGCGTATGGTTTTTGAAATGTCATAGTTGCCGGGATGAAGTAAAATTTTACCCCTAAACCCATTATCTTTCAGGGGCATTTTTGACAGATCGTTAATCGCTGATTGAATTTGCTGCCAATTATCACCTGCGACTGGTTTTAGTGTTTTGACTATTGGAATGTCTGGTATTTCTGATTGTCCGGCTTCATATCCGCAGGAGGAGAAATCAGGAATGTGGTTTCCCAGATGATCTTGCTTGTATACGAGTTGTTTGCCTTTTATTTTTACCCATTCTGACTCCCAATGGCTATTGCAGGCGATAAGGCTTAAGCAAAAAAAACTAATTATTGCAGCGTTTAATATTTTTAACAATCGATCCATAAAGTCCTTCAATTTGCGGGTTGCATTTTTTTTGATTTTTTATACAGTAACAGTCCAATCAAACTTATGACACCACCGCAAAAGATAAAAGACATTCTGCCGGCAAAATTGTTTGGAATCAGGAAAAGCAGCATGATAAAACCACCATAAGCCAGGCAAAGATTGCCAAGGGTTTTTAATTGATTTTTATCTTTTTCAATGGACTTTTTCGGATTTGCAATAACCGGTGTTGTCATTGTATGATAAAATTTGTTTTCAGATTCTAATACATCCGCTTTGTTTTTTTTGCCAAAAATCAATGAAGTGCTGATGAACCAACCGGAACAAATAAATACATTGAGGATCATGCTGGTGAAGAAGAGATAATCTTTCGCTTCACGGGCTGTGAAAGGTGTGTCCATCCCAATTAATTTTCTGACGATTTCAGGATCAAGAACATAATTCACAAAGCAGGAAACCATAAATCCGATAAGAATTGTGCTCCAGGCGCTCCATCGTGGTGAATGTTTGATGATTAACATCAATATCAAAGGAATGGCATAGGGAATATTGATGAATGAACTAAACAGTTGCATCACGTCAAATAGGCCAAAATTTTTAATCTGCTCAATATAAAGTGCCGCCAAAATCACAAAAATGCCAAAGACAACAGTCGTGATCTTTCCAACGAAAAGTAATTCTGTTTCTGATGATGTTTTGCGGAGGATCGGGCGGTAGAAATTGCGGACAAAAATCCCGGCATTTTTATTGAGGCCGCTGTCCATGGAAGACATTGTGGCTGCAAATATACCGCTTACCAGTAATCCAATCATTCCCATTGGCATGGTTCGTAAGGAGACTGCCACAAACGCGCCGTCAGATACTTTATTGCCAAGCGTGGCTAATTCCGGAACCTGTGATAAATCCGGATAGAGAATCGCTGCTGCCATTGGCGGAATGAACCAAATGATGGGGCCAATCAAAAATAATATTGACGCCAGAAGTGCGGCCTTACGGGCATTGACAGAATCTTTGGCGCAAAGATAACGATAGGAGAGGCCTACGGAGTTGGTAGTACAGAATTGTTTAAGCAAGGTTGCGAAAATCCATAAATAGACGATTTGTGGCCTCAGGATGGCTGTCCAATCCAGATGATTGGCCGGCAATTTATCCAAAAATTGT
>CAYYMT010000012.1:22702-25162 GCA_964472715.1 uncultured bacterium
CCACCGCCAACAGCCTTAATAGCCAAAAATGCCGCCACAATGGAAATAGGCATCAGGATCAGCACCTGCATAAAATCTGAAGCCACCACAGCCCAGGAGCCGCCAATTGACGCCATGAATAGTACCACAATGCCAACGATCATAATCGTCAATATCAGATCGATGCCAAAGACCACTGAAACAAATTTACTGATGGCATTGAGCCAGATGCCGGCATAAAATATTCCCACCGGCAGACTCATCCAGGTGAAAAACTGCTCGTTATTTTTACCAAAGCGATTGCGGACCGCTTCCATGGCTGTCACCACCCGCATTTGTCGAAACCGTGCACCGGACCAGAGATAATTCATGAAATAACCAAAGGCATTGGCCCAGTATAGCACAAGAATCAAAGTCCCGTCATGATAGGCTTTGCTGCCGGCGCCGGTAAAGGTCCAGGCGCTGAATTGTGTCATGAAGGCGGTAGCGCCAACCAGCCACCAGAGCATGGACCCGCCACCACGGAAAAAATCCGATGAGTTTTTGTTATAATTTCTGAAAATCCAGCCAATAGCTGTCATAAAAAGGAAATAAAAAATTATGACGCCGTAATCATAAAAGGTCATTCAGTAACTTCTCCCGGAACCAGTATATCAAGTTCGGCCTTTGGTTCTTCCGCGATTTTTTTGGCTGCCCGAAGTAACACCAGGCCAATAATAAATATCAGGCCGCCGGCAAAAACAAAACACATTCTGCCCTGAAAGTTGTTTGGTATCAGGGACAGCAGCATGATGAATCCGCCGTAAGGGAGACACATCTTCGCCAGTGACAGCAATTGTGCTTTGTCCATTTTTTTTGTTTTTTGCGGGTCTGTCACTACCGGGCGGTGCATTCGTTCAAAAAATTCTTCCTCCTGCACCAAAAGACCTTTATCCTTAACAGGTGCAAATCGAGAGGTCAGCAGAAACCAGGACGAACAGATAATGACGTTCATAAATAATCCGATAAATTGCATATAATGAATCGCCTCTTCCGGAGAAAAAGCGGTTTTCAACCCCATAACACGTCGAACCAGTTCGGGATCAAGAATTCTTGTGGAAAAGATGGAAACAAAAAATCCCAAAATTACCGTTGTCCAGGGTGTCCATGACGGCGTACGCTTGATGATAATTCCCCAAATCAATGGAATGATAAAAGGAATCGCCACATTGGCGCTGAACAGTTGCATGATGTCAAACAGCCCCAACTCCGAAGTGCTGATGATCAGAGCGGCGGATATGATCAATAATCCGAAAACAGCAGTCATAAGTTTACCAACGATCAGGTATTCTTTTTCCGAAGCATCTTTGCGAAGAATTGGTTTGTAGAAATTACGCACGAAAATGCCGGCGTTTTTATTTAATCCGCTATCAATGGATGAAATAGTAGCGGCAAAAATCGCGCTTACCATCAGGCCGATCATACCCTTTGGCATGGTGCGCAAACCGATTGCCACATAAGCGCCGTCAGCCATGTTGTTCAGGGTTTTTAATTCCGGGACAACGCTGAGGTCAGGATACAGAATAGCGGCTGCCATTGGCGGAATAAACCAAATAATCGGCCCGACAAGAAAGAGCAGGGAAGCCAATAAACCGGCTTTTTTGGCATTTTTTGTATCTTTGGCAAAAAGAAAGCGATAGGAATCGTTGAGATTGTTAATGGTGGAATATTGTTTAATGAACATGGCCACCACCCAGAAAATAATGATCTGTGGACGTAGCATAATGCTCCAGTCCAGATGACTGGCAGGCAGTTTGTCCAGAAATTGTGAGGCGCCGGTAAGAAACTCTCCGCCACCTACAGCCTGGATGGCCAGAAATGCCGTAACAATTGAAATCGGGATCAGGATCATCACCTGCATAAAATCCGATGCCACAACTGCCCATGAACCGCCCAGTGATGCCATGATCAAGACAACCAACCCCACTGAGATAATCGTGAGTTTGATATTCATGCCAAAAACCACGGAAACAAAACTGCTGATACCCATGAGCCAGATACCGGCGTAAAAAATGCCGATTGGCAACCATATCCATGTGAAAAATTGTTCATTTGTTTTGCCGAAACGGTCGCGAATCGCTTCCATTGGCGTAATGACTCGCATCTGCCGAAATCGTGGCGCTGAGAACAAATAAGCACAAAAATAACCAAAAGAATTTCCCAGGAAAATGATCAAAATCATCAGCCCGTTGGAATAGGCATAGCCGGCGGCACCGGTAAAAGTCCAGGCGCTAAATTGCGTCATAAAGGCGGTTGCGCCCACCAGCCACCAAAGCATATTGCCGCCGCCACGAAAGAAGTCGCTGGAATCTTTACTGAATTTGCGAAATACAAATCCTAATGAGGAAATAAACAGTAAGTAACATATTATTACACCATAATCAAATATTGACATACATACTCCTCAAGTGGCGGATATTATCGTCATGATTAATTAACATT
>CAYYMT010000012.1:25262-41666 GCA_964472715.1 uncultured bacterium
TCAATTTCCATTCGGTTTTCATTGACCTGGTATTTTTTGATCAATTTCATCAGGTCTTTGGCAGAATCATCACCAATTTTTCCGTAAACCATGGTGGCTAACTGAAAAGGCGTTGTGTCTTCTCGCTCAATAGAAAATGAAGGGACCACACTCTGACGGTAGCGACTGTTAGCGCCGCATAAATCTTCGTGAAAGCCCTTGGCCTTGTTGGCTGTTGCATAGCCGTGAAGATTGCGCAAAAATGTGATCTTTCCGTGAATCGAAGCCATTTCAACATCCGGCAGGCTTTCTACTTTAGGGTTACCTTCCTCAAATCCCAGCGGATAACCACCTTCCTGGAAAATTAATCCGGCTTTTGTCGGTTCGATGCGATGAAAATTGATCATGAAATCATCTTTCACCAGAATTGACGTATAGGCGATTCCTTTGTCATCCACTTCATAGAGCGGATATTTTGCGGCTGAGAAGTCTTTCACGCAGTAAAGGTTTTCCGTTTTCCAGCGTTGTTTGAAATTGATGCCGTCATCGGAAAAATTCAGACTGTTATCGCAATTCCAGGATTTATAAACCGGACGCGCTTCATAGCTGAAAATTGATGAATAAGCAAAATTGGTATAACGGGCATTGTATTCGGTTTTGTCGTGATAGGGTTTTTGATTGACGATCTGAACATGACCGGATTCTTTGTGTCCAACCATTAACAATCCGGGTTCGTCAATTGGAAAGGAAAAATTGTCCTTATGAATGGGTAATTCTTCTTCCGGCGTGTTCCAGAATTCATCATCCTGTGGAATGAACAATAATGCCATTGCTTTGGTTGACCAGAGTGGCGAACCGCCGCAATTGTAATGTTCCAGTACAAATTCATTGGGTCGCAACCAGCCCATACTGAGATGATTGCGGTCAGTAAGAATTGGATTGTCGAAATAGAATTTCATGGTGGCGTTACACATGGTCCGTACTTCACCGGCTGAAATATCAAGACAATCGAGATATTGTCCCAATGCAATAGGCGAGAGGTAGCCAAAACGATAAATCATTGACCGTCCCCAGCAAGGCGTCGAGCCATCACCGGCAAAAAAGTAGCGGAAATTCCGGGCAAACAGCCGAACGCGCTCTTTGTGCATGTTTGCCACTTCGGGTTTGGAATCACCGTCAATGATTACCCAGAGCAGATAGTAAAAATGAAATCCCCAGGCATTGTAATAATCAAAGCGGTTTACTTCATGTCCGTCACAATACCAGCCATTGCCTTTGTACATGGAATCACAAAAGGCGAGATTCTCATCAATCTGTTCTTGCGAGTAAGGCATATCAAAAGCTTTTAAAACTGAATTGGTAATGACATTGAAGAGCAGCCAGTTGTTCTGGTGATATTTTACTTTGGTGCATTGAAACAGATAGTCGGCCACCTGCTTCTTTTCAGCAGCCGAAAACTTGTCCCAGAGCTTATCCCTGGAAACGTAAAGTCCCCAGGCCAAAGCTGCCATTTCCACCAAATGCTGAGCATAATCAACGATATCACCCCAGTATTCTTCATGGTTTGGGTTGGTGCCATTGAGAATTCCTGTACGGTAAAATTCCAATACATTAATGGATTCGCCATCAAATTTCAGAATGCCATCTTTGGAACCGGACAGCCACGGACCCGACATAAACATAGACCGGGTAAAGCCTTCCAATTCATCGGCCAACAAGCCGTGATGACTGCGTGGGCCGGGAATTCGTTGACGGGCTTTGCCTTTGGACGCGCTGTCAATGATCCCTTTCATCAGGGTGAAAAATGCTTCTTCCCAGTGATCGCGGGTCCAGCCGGTTATTTTGGATTTTTTGAAATCCAGAGGCGTTTTAAAATCTATCTTCTTCATGAATGTATTACTCCTTCAATCCAAAAGGATCGTAGTTGCTCAGCGGCCATGCGCCCTTAGGCTCCATCGTGCCTTCCATCACTGCTTTTGCCGCCCGCAGACCCTCAGGCGTGAGGTTCATATCGAGAACAATTGTTTTGGCTGATGGAATTAAGCCGCCGGTTTCTTTGATACAATAGGGGGTATTGGTGAGTAAAATCACCGGATAGCCGGCATCAATCAGTTTTTTGACATAGCCATTCGGCTGTGCGGAACGATCATAAAAATTCGTACAGATAATTTGGTCGTAATCATTGTCTTTGACGAAATTCAGCACCAACTCTTCTTCTTTTTCATTATAGCCGAAACTGGTTTCAAAGGTCTGCAATTGCGGCCAGTCTTCTTCCATGATTTGTGCGAAAAGCGCGGGATGGTCATGCATGTCATTGGGACATTTCACTGAATTCTGTTGATTGATGAGCAATGTCTTTTTTGTTTTGTCTAAGGGCAATGCCTTGAGGTCGTCTTTGACAACCATGATGGCGCCCTGGGCCGCTTTTTTGCTCACGTCGATTGTGACTTTGTCGCGAATGGGGTCTGATGCTTTGGAAGCGTCCACATTGCCCATATTTTCAAACAATCCGTATTTATGTTTTGTATAAAGAATGCGACGAACTTTGTCATCCAATTCTGTGGCATCAAGTTTTCCTGCTTCGACCCATTTCTTGATAGTATAGAACATTTCGCCGCGCCACTGGTTTTCCGCTTTCATGAGGATCACATCAGCGCCGGCATGTAGGGCTCTGGAGCAAGCTTCACCAATACCGTAGCGATCAATCAAAGCACCCATTGTGATGGAATCTGTCGTGATCATCCCTTCAAATCCCAATTGTTCGCGAAGAATACCATGGACCACTTTGCGGGAAACAGTAGAGATATTATCGGGGTCAATATGTGGATAAATACAATGTGCCACCATGATGGAGTCAATGCCGGCTTCGATTAATTTTTTATAGGGATAAAGTTCGATTTCATTAAAACGCTTTTCGTCCACTTTCAGCATCGGACAAGCGTGGTGGGCATCGGTTGCAGAATCGCCGCGTCCGGGAAAGTGTTTTGCTGCCGCGATGACATTCTCTTCCTGAAAACCCTTGAGCATCGCAATGGCATATTCCGCCACTACTTTGGGATCGTCACTGAATGCACGCCGGCCGATTTCAGGATTATTTGGATTAATATTGACGTCAACTACCGGTGAGTGGATCATATCCAAACCGGCGGCTTTCATCTGTCGGGCAACTACTTTTGCTACTTCGTAAGCCATTTGCGGACTGTTGGCCGCAGTAAGACCCATGCTGGAAGGGAATTGTACAACTCCGCCACGAGCATAATCCTTACTGGTGTCACCTTCCTGATCAATAACCATGTGTAATGGAATATGCGGGTCACGCTGAGCAGCGAGGTCACGTAATTGGTTCATTAATTCAGCATAGGCTTCCGGGCCGATATAGGGGGGCAGACCATCCAGTGCGATTTTCTGCATTGAAGGTACAAAATCATCGCCAAGTTTCTGTTTGCGGGCTTTATCATCGCTAAAATAACGAAACATACGGGCAAATCCGGAATGACGAATACCGCTGCATTGATAGTGCAGAATTGCCTCTCTCAAGTCATTTGTAATTACCGTGCCGGACATACCGACAACGACGCATTGGCCGATTTTCTGTTCCAGTGTCATTTTTGCCAAAAGGTCTTCGATCCATTGTATTTTTTGCATTATTGTCCTCTCATCATAATTTTTATGAAGTTCACAATTCTTCTGTTTTACAGGGAAAAGCGGGAATTCATCGTTTGGGAGGAGGAATTCCCGCTGTGGAAAATAAATTTTATTTCATTAGTATCATTTTTTTCATTTCAACATGGTTGTCAACTTTCATTTGGTAAAAGTATAAACCGGCTGAAGTGATGTTACCGTTATTGTCCCTGGCATCCCATTTAATAGAATGGCTGCCAGCCTGGAATTCGCTATTGGTCAAGGTGCGGACTTTGTGTCCCAGGACATTGTAAATCGTCATGGTTACTTTCGCTGACCTTGGTAAACTGAATTCAATAGTTGTTTCCGGGTTAAAAGGATTCGGATAATTTTGTGCCAGGTTAAAAGTCTCAGGCACAGCATTGTCCTCATCATCAATTGCCGTAGGTGTTAATTCATTATTCAAATCACCCAATTGGCCTCCGGTGGTTGAAGCGGTTGCGGAAGTGCTACCGGAGGAATATCCGGCATCAATATCTTCCGGTTCAATGGTGCTCCAGTTTTCCGGTAAGGGTTCGACATTGACATCAGCATATACCTGAACCAGATAATCATAAGGTGTCGGTGGAACATTGGCAAATTCCAACTCTTCTGAAAAGTATGCATCGTCTGCATCACTGCCCATGAAATCAACAAGTGTTGGTGATAATACACCAGCTTCTGACACAGTGTCATTGGTTGCATAATAATCCAGAATTTGCTGGTCTGTCCAAATGTTGTTATTTGACATTTCAAAATTTTCCAGTACCAGTTCACCGGTGGAATCAGCCATTACTGTGACGACATAGAAATCAGGCGCATCGGTATGGGCCTGTTCATCAGCGTAGAATTCATTGTTACCCTGATATAGCGGGTTCCAGATAATATTATTGGTGATGGTTGCATTTTTGGTCAAGGAAAGATCAAATGTACCATGACGTCCAAATACATGCATAACAGTATTATGGTCAAAAACATAATTATCAATTGTGCCACCAGCGGTACGGATCAGACGCTCATGCATGTTGTAGACGGTACAATTTCTGATAGTTATACTTTCAACGGCATTACCGCGTGTGTCAACCAGACGGCCATTGCCGCCGTGAGCATAATGGTCACCAATATTTCCAATACGACTATTTATAACGGTTAACTTCATATTATCAGACCATAATTGAAAGGAACCGCCTCTTTCTTTGGTGATATGACAACCATCAACAAGTACTTCATTACCTTCGCCATATAAACGAATACCGCCCCAGCGGGAAGCGCCCATTGGGCTGATGGTTTCAATATAAACATCTTTTAAGGTTAGGTTTCCCCGGGAGTTGATTACCTGTGTAAAACTACCATCGGCTTCTACAGCCGGGCTGATTTTTGGTAATAATCCACTGCCCTCTTCGCCTTTGATTGTCAGTGCGTAATTTCTGTTTACAATTGGCGCGGTGACAAGGTATCGGGCATCTCTTCTGAGGATATAAACCGTAGAAGGATCAACTCTTTCTCCTGTTGCTGTAGTATCGCCATGAATAGTTTCGTTTAATACACCCGGATCGCCAGGTTCAATGACGACTTCACGACCGGCTGTTAGGGTGTTGTTTAAATCTCCCAAAGGACCGCCATCCTTGGCAGCTGTTGCTGAACGGGTAGTAGAAGGATATCCCGCGTCAATATTTTCCGGTTCAATGGTGCTCCAGTTTTCCGGCAATGGTTCAACATTGACATCAGCATATACCTGAACCAGATAATCATAAGGCGTTGGCGGTACATTTGAAAAAGTGATGGGTTCTGAAAAATAAGCATTACCTGCATCGGCTCCCATGAAATCCACTAAAGTCGGTGATAATACACCGGCTTGAGACACGGTATCATTGGTTGCATAGTAATCCAAAATCTGTTGATCTGTCCAAATGTTGTTGTTGGACATTTCAAAATTTTCCAGTACCAGTTCACCGGTAGAATCAGCCATTACAGTGACGACATAGAAATCAGGCGCATCGGTATGGGCCTGTTCATCAGCGTAGAATTCATTGTTACCCTGATATAGCGGGTTCCAGATAATATTATTGGTGATGGTTGCATTTTTGGTCAAGGAAAGATCAAATGTACCATGACGTCCAAATACATGCATAACAGTATTATGGTCAAAAACATAATTATCAATTGTGCCACCAGCGGTACGGATCAGACGCTCATGCATGTTGTAGACGGTACAATTTCTGATAGTTATACTTTCAACGGCATTACCGCGTGTGTCAACCAGACGGCCATTGCCGCCGTGAGCATAATGGTCACCAATATTTCCAATACGACTATTTATAACGGTTAACTTCATATTATCAGACCATAATTGAAAGGAACCGCCTCTTTCTTTGGTGATATGACAACCATCAACAAGTACTTCATTACCTTCGCCATATAAACGAATACCGCCCCAGCGGGAAGCGCCCATTGGGCTGATGGTTTCAATATAAACATCTTTTAAGGTTAGGTTTCCCCGGGAGTTGATTACCTGTGTAAAACTACCATCGGCTTCTACAGCCGGGCTGATTTTTGGCAGCAAGCCACTTCCATCTTCAGCCTTGATGGTCAGATGGTAATCTCTGTTCACGATTGGTGCGGTTACCAGATAGCGGGCATCACGTCTCAGAATATATACTGTCTCCGCGTCAACTCTTTCTCCGGTTGATGTTGTGTCACTGTGAATCGTTTCATTCAACACACCGGGATCTCCGGGTTCAATGATGACTTCACGGGCAGATAATACACCAGCCATCGATAGGATTGTCAGACAAACTAACATTACTTGTAACTTTTTCATTTCAAAATTCCTCCTTAATTATTATTACTTTCCTCATTTTTTAAAATTAACCTTTCACCTCTTGATAATTTTTCCTCCTTTCAAGTACGATTTTGTTTTAATAATATTTTATTTATTTCGCTATATGTTTCTAATTATAGTATCCATTGAATGCCGAAATCCGCATTCATGCCGAATTTTTCGATAATTGTCGGGTAATTAGTTGCACCATAATAGGATGATTCATCACGATTTGTAAAATTCACAAGATTCAGAAACAGACTGAAATTTTTTGTTAGTTTCTGCTTGAAGGCAGCGTCCCAGCGCCAATAATCTTCCGTATAAGTGTCCTGTTCAGGTATCGCTCCTACAGAATATAAACTTTTACCCTGGTAAAAAACGGAAACCCTTGCAGAAAACCCTTTAAAATCATAGCCTAATGCGATATTGCCAATCTGATCGGCTTGCCCGGGCATTTTACTTTTGCGATAAAATTCTTCATACTTTGTTTCATACATGTAAGTGTCCGGATTATATACAAATTCATAACTGTATTGCGGGAAGTAAGTCTCTGAATAAAAGCGTGAATAATTAGCGTTGAACACCAGTCCGTCAAAGGGCCTGGGCAAGAAACTCAATTGTGTTTGAATATCAAATTCAAATCCCCAGACCTGGGCTTCTTTGGAGTTCGTGTACCAACTCAGGCTATATCCTGTGCGATAAACCGGGTCGGCGAAACCCAATTCTTCTGATCGTTCATCCGTTGTAATAATTTCATTTTTGCGATAAAAAATATCATCAATTTCTTTGTAAAAGCCACCGATTGTAACCAATCCAACACGATTGTTGTAATAAGATAAGATCAGGTCATAATTAGTAGCTTTGGCATGTTTTAAATATGGGTTGCCTCCATGTATTGTTGTGGCTTCTCGGTCTATTCTTGTTCTGGGAGAAACATAGGAAAAGTCAGGCCGGGCTAAGGTTTGGGTATACGAAGCCCGAATATCAAAACTTCTAAAAGGTTTGAATTTCATGTGGAAGTGAGGAAGAAACTCTTCATATTCCTGTGTTGTTGTGGTGTCTTTATCTATACCGGTTTTTCCATATAATTCTGATGTTGTGGCATAGACAGCCTGATATGAATTATCTGATTTTTCGTACCGGAATCCAGGCAAAAGCATCAGCATCCGGCCAAAATTAAGTTTTGCCATTAAATAACCGGCCGATATAGTCTCCTCTATATCATACAGATCAACCAGAACATCTCTGTCATTTTTAAAATAAGATTTATGGTTTTTATAAAAATCCCTCAATAAATTTTCATCCAGCAGGGGCGTTATTTCAAAATCTCCATCCATGAAATTTTCAGGACTTTTATAACTATCGACAAAATTATCAATAGCGATCATTCCTTTGGAATTTAAAGATAAATTATTGGGGTCGGCATCCAAAGCCTGATTGACATAGAGTCCACCTAAGTAGTAGAAATATTCACCGTTCCTTTTGCGGTTTCTTGTTTTGGCTGAGGTTGTGTATTTTCCACCAAATTTAATGACACTGTTAATTTTATTGGTGATTTTGAAGGGTAACTCGAAATTTAACTGGGAGGTATAGCTGATGTCTTCAACATCATTTTTGGTCATTCGCGCTCTTTGCAGACTTGTATTATCAAGATTGTCGTGGGCTGCATCGGGAAAAGTGGAGGGATGACCATAAGGGTTCAGAACAGACTGATCTAAGGCTGAAGTCTCACGAAATCTTAATTCGAATTCATAAGGTGTGTTGTTGTTAGTTGCAAATCTGGAAAAACCCCAGTTAAACTTAGTACCCAATAATGCATGTTCACCACTGATACCATTGGACAGTAAACTCGTATTCCTGTCAATAACAGTTCCGTAAGTGTTGACAGAATTTGAATTCACAGTGCCCACATTATAATCCCTGGCACGTTCAAAAATATTACGTTCTTTTTCACTGTAGAAATTGGTCATGGAGATGACATTTTCCGGAGCCAGAACGAAATCCAGATTCAAACTACCGCCATATCGTTTGCGACGTTCCAGCAGATCGGCAATTGTCATACTTTCAGCGATAACATCAATGTTGCCTTCATCATCATAAACACCTTCGGTATCATAATCCGCCTCAAAAACATCTGAACCACGGTTTCTGTTTTCGTAATAAGCTGATGCGATTAGGCCAAGTTTTTTACTGAAAAACCGATGGCTGAATTGAGAATTGATTTTAACATTGGCCCAGTCATTATTAAGATCAGAATAACTACCCATAGTCTTGATATAGGCCTTTGTTTCATCCGGTGCTTCTTTCAAAACCAGATTTACCGCTCCGCCAAATGTTTCTGCATCCATATCCGGGGTTGGCGCTTTGAATACTTCTATACCGGATAAAACATCAGATGAAATCATTGATAAATCGACCGACCGATTTTCACTATCCGATGAGGGAATACGAACACCATTTACTGTAATTGCATTGAGTTTTGGCTCCAGACCGCGGATAATCACCTGCTGGCCTTCACCGGCATTTCTGCGGATCGAGACTCCTGAAATTCGACCGACGGATTCAGCAGCATTACCATCAGGCAGTTCCTGTATTTTATCACTGGACACCACATTCATAATATTATCCGAAGTCAGCTGCTGGTTAATTGCGGCTACCTGTCCTTTACGTTGGGCACTGACGATAACCTCTTCATCGGCTTTTAATACATCGGGCAAGAGTTCTATATTCTTTTGTGTTTTTTCAGAAGCTTTTATTTCTATATTTGTTTCTTTCGGTTTATAACCAATGTATTCTACACGAAGAATATACTCGCCTTCGGGAAGGTTTAAAATCAGAAAAGTTCCATCGAGCGAGGTTGCGCTGCCGACGGCTATTTCTTTAATATATACATTTGCCCCAGCCAGGGCTTCACCTGTATTTTTGTCAGTGACTGTACCATTAAGTGAGCCATTGGCGGCAAAGCCTACACCGGTTATTAGTAAAAGTGCTATGAATACTTGAAAATAGACCTTAATATAGTTCCCCATAAAAATTTCCCCTCCTGGTATGTAAAAAATTCCTTTTTCAAATTAACTACGAAATGAATTTATCTTTGGACTTGCCGGCTATCAAGTTTTTACTCGCTGAAAACCCGCAAACAACATGTTAATAACATTTTTTTTCCGATAGAAAACTAATACTTAGGATTATATAAATGAATTGATATTTATAATTAAAGTCATTTAAAATTATCGTTGTAATGGACATTTTTTTGTCAATTTTTGTATTAATTATTTTCTTTTTAAACTTTGAGATTAAAAAAATAGTTATTGCATGTTTGACAATATAAGTAAATATTTAACCCTAGGTAAAAAATTAAAATGAAAGAAATATGCCCGACAATCTAACTAAGGAAGAAAAACAACAAATTCTTCAGGAAATCCTTGCTAGCGAGGAATTCGAAAAAAAGACAAAGTTTCAGGATTTATTGTCCTATCTGGTTGAAACCTCCCTAAAAGGTGAGGAGGTTAAGGAATGCACAATTGCGGTGGATTTTTTTGGTAAAGATGCCGCAAGTTTTGATCCTTCAACTGATTCCAGTGTTCGTGCTTATATCAGTAATCTGAGAAAAAAACTGGAGCATTTTTATTTAACCAAGGGACGCCTGAAACCAGTAAAATTAACAATTCCCAAAGGCCATTATTCTGTTGAATTTGTTAAAAATAATGCTTTCATAAAAAAACATCCAAAGCATAATATTTTAAATATTACAATAATCGGACTGCTTCTGGTAGTATTGATACTATTATTCGCAAATCTGGTAGTGAAAGAGAAAACAATTTCGGAGATACCAAAAAATACTAGTATCTGGAAAGAAATTTTGACGAATCAAAAGAAAACACTTATCGTAATGGGAGACTATTACTTTTTTTCTATGCCTTATAAAGAAGGAAGACAGAGTTATATTCGTGATGTAGAGATAAATTCCAACAGTGATTTGGACCAGTTTATCAATGAAAATCCTGAAATAGGTGCCAAAGCTTCTAAAACCTATACCGCCTATCTTGATGAACATCTACCGGTTTGTGTAGCGCATATTCTACCGGTTCTATTGCAACATGAAATAGATTATGAAATCAAAATTGCTTCGGAAATTCAATTGGTCGATCTGCAGAAATTTAACATTATATATATCGGTCCCTACAAATGCTTAAATCTTTTGTCTGTGGTAACCAATTCTTTAAGTTTTTCCTATACTCCCCAGCAGGGGTCAAGTACTTTGGTTTATCAGGATAAATCAACCGGTGAGGAGCATGTCTTTAACTGGTTAACCAATCCACTGACAAATGCCAGAAATGATTATGCTACCGTTGTCAAGGTCGCGGGACACAATGATAATATTTTTCTTATGTTTATGTCAGAACATGATTTCGGAAATATCGGCACTATAAAATACTTTACAAATAAGGAAAAACTGAGTACACTCCAACAAACCATCGGGAGCACCTACTTTGAAACATTATTTGAAGTTACCGGTGTCATTCGAACTGATTTCAGTACGGAATTAATTCATCATAACGCTCTCAATGAAGATTTTACAATAAACCTCGAAATTAAATAAAAATTAAAAGGAAAAATATCAATTGTATTTTTTCGAACAATTTTATAAACTAACTTAACCGATAAAGTTAACGGTTAAGACTTGGCCAAAATCAAATATAAAATTAAAAGGTGTCCGATGAAAATATTACAGAAAATAACTGTTTTGGTAATTGTTCCTGCAATTCTTCAGGGGTATCTGTTTGCATCCCAATTTTTTTGTAGTTCTACCGAAGAAATTCAATCTGCAATGCAAACAGTACAACCCGGAGACTCGATCATAATTAGTGGCGGTGAATATATTGGCTCCGATGCCGGGAGTGGAAATTTGAAAGCCTGCTTTTACAGTGGCATAAATGGACTGGCTTCAGAACCAATAGTTATGATGTCCGCAGATACCAGTAATCGTGCAAAATTATGCGGTGAAGATATTCATAATGATTATGTATTGTATATAACCGGAAATTACTGGAAAGTTATGGATATTGATATTACAACAGGTCGAAAAGGGATTATGCTGGATAATGCTTACAATGTGGAAATTTCAAAGGTCAATGTTTATGATATCGGGGAAGAAGGTATTCATATTCGGGATGGCAGTTCTTATTGTCGTGTATCCGGTTGTAAGATATCCAATACCGGCAGATTGAATCCCCATTATGGCGAAGGTATTTATGTCGGCAGCGCTCGCAGTAACTGGGACAATTATAATGAATATCATAGTCATACTGAAATAACAAAATGTATTATCGGTCCTAATGTCACTGCTGAGTCAATTGATATCAAAGAAGGGACTTTTGCAACAATTGTAGACAGTTGTACTTTTCAAGGTGAAGGAATTTCCGGTGAAAACTATGCGGATAGTTTCATTGATGTAAAGGGAAATTACAATTTAATTACCAATTGTTTTGGCGATCGAATGGGAAATGAAAATATTCTTGACGCTATTCAAACCCATCAGATTGTTGATGGCTTTGGAATTGATAATTTAATTCATAATAATAAATTTCATCTGGACAGCTCCGGCGCATACCTTCTGAATGCCAGTAGTGGCAGCGCTGTGGTTTATGACAATCAAAGAATTCCGGAAGGCAATATGTACAAAGGCAATTATTCCGGTACACCTAATTTTAGTCCTTTTATAAGAGTTATCAGACATTTAGTAAATCCAACCTATGCAACTAATGATTCAATAATAATTCCCTTTTTCGCGCTGGATTTAGATGGAGAGGTTAAGCGGTTAGAATTTTATTGGAATGGTCTTAAAATCAGTGAAGATGATACCGAACCCTTTGAATTTATATCTAATTCTTTGGAGGTTGGTAAACATTATATCCACGCAAAAGCGATTGATAGTCAAAATAATTTTACACTTTCTGACACCATTGAAATCGAAGTTTTAGCAGAGTCCACAGATTTTTACAAAATTCCTATAGATTCTACCCGTGTCAGTGCAAGTGCAGATGACGGGAATATTGCGGTAAACACCATTGACGGAGATTTAAATACCCGGTGGTCGGCGGAAGGTGATGGGCAGTGGTTAGAATTTGATTTAAAGCAAGCCTACAATCTCTCCTCAGTTAAAATCGCTTTTTATAAAGGGAACCAACGGGTTACATATTTTGATATTGAAACTTCTGCTGATGGAGTAAATTGGGAAAAATCCATAGCAAATGGTGAAAGTTCAGGCTTGACCAACAACCTGGAACGTTTTCCTTTGCAGAATAATAATGCCAGGTATGTAAAATACATTGGTCACCGGAATTCCAGCAATGATTGGAATTCTTTGACGGAAGTAGAAATTTGGAGCAGTGATTCCGCAACAACCGATATAGAAAAAATGAGAATTCCTGAAAATTTTTCGCTAAATCAGAATTATCCCAATCCGTTTAATTCCATGACAACAATTACCTTTGAAATGACTGAAAGGGAACATATAAAACTCCAAATTTTTGATATCCATGGTCGTTTGGTAGACATATTGGTGGAGGATGAAAGGACAGCAGGATATCACAGCTATCAATGGGATGCAACCGGGTATTCTTCAGGGATTTATTTCTGCAAATTGACCACGAATAATTATTCAAACATGATAAAGATGATTTATTTGAAATAAACCTTACCGTGCCAGCCAGCCGCCATCTACAGCGACAGTAAACCCCTGCATATATTTGGAAGCATCGGAGGCGAGAAAGACTGTGATTCCTTTCAAGTCATCAGGGGTTCCCCAGCGTCCTGCCGGAATCCGTTCCAAAATTGCCTGATTGCGTTTTTCATCCTTCCGCAACGGAGCGGTATTATCTGTCGCCATATATCCGGGCGCAATCCCATTGACATTAATATCATATTGCGCCAGTTCATTAGCCAGCAACCGTGTCAGTCCCATGACAGCGCTTTTTGAGGCTGTATAAGATGGTACCAGAATACCTCCCTGATAGGAAAGCATTGAAGCAATATTAATGATCTTTCCCCCATTTCCTTGCTCGATCATCTGTTTGGCTGATTGCTGGGAAAGGTAGAAAAGTGTCCGTAAATTTACATTCATCACATCATCCCAGTCTTCCATGGAAAATTCTGTAACAGGCGCCCGGCGAATGATCCCGGCATTATTCACCAGAATATCAATCTGCCCGAATTTTTCTAATGTTTTCTTTATGATTGTATCAGCGATTTTCGCATTCGCCAGATCTGCGGTAATTTCAATGCAATTACCATCAAGAGACTTGATTTTTGTGGCAGTTTCACTCATATCACCACGGGCAACCAGTGCCACCTTTGCGCCGGCTTCAGCCAGTCCGAGCGCCATTCCCTGGCCCAGGCCACGGGATGCACCGGTGACGATGGCAACTTTATTATCTATTTTGAATTGATCTAATATCATTTTTTCCTCTTTTTTTAACCGTAAAGATTGTAAAAAAAGTTATTGAATTGCGTTCTTTGCGGTTACTTATTTAATTTATCTCATCAATGGATATGTGGTCCATGTCGCCAAATTCCTGGTTTTCACCACCCATACCCCAGATAAAAGTGTAATTGCTGGTTCCGGCGCCGGCATGGATTGACCAACTGGGAGAAATCACGGCCTGACGATTACGTAGAACAATGTGCTTTGTTTCCGAGGGTTTGCCCATGAAATGAAAAACCACATTGTCTTTCGGCACATCAAAATACATGTAAACCTCCATGCGACGCTCATGAGTATGCGGCGGCATGGTATTCCAGACATTACATTCTTCCAGTTCAGTAAAGCCCATCACCAACTGGCAACTCTCAATCCCGGCCGGATGGATGTACTTGTAAATTTTGCGCTTGTTACTGGTTTCATTAGCGCCCAGTTCTGTCACTTCTGCATCGGCTTTTTTCGCCTGCTTTGTGGAATATTGTTTGTGGGCCGGGTAACTCAACAGATAAAAGTAAGCGGGATCATCAGCATTATCACTGGAAAATTCAATTTTTTCAGATCCCAGACCGATGTAAAGGCCATCGCGGTTGGCCATTTCATATTTTTTACCGTCAACAACAACAGCTCCGGCAGCACCGGTATTAATGACTCCCAGTTCACGGCGCTGACAAAAATAGTCTGAGGCTAATTCTTTTGCAGATGACAATTCCAATGTCATTTTCGCCGGTACTGCTGCACCAATAATCGCCCGGTCCACTTCCGAATAAAGCATGTTTATTTGTCCTTCTTTGAAAAGGTCTGCCAAAAAATTCTCCCGAATTTCTTCGGTTGTCATTCGTTGAAACCGCACCTGGTCAGCGCTATATCTTATTTCCATAATATTATTCCTTTCATTTTTCTATTTTTATTTTAACCGGATGATTGATTCTGTATGCAATATTATCAACATAATTATTCCAATCTTCCACATTCTCAAAGTGCGAACTTTTGGACCAGCCCGCACCTGCATAATACTCAACAGAATTATCTTTTTCAAATTTTGTAATCAAAAGATGATGGTCATTGATTATATCTCTTCCGCTGTCCTGATGGTCGTTAATGACAACTGCCTGTCCGAGTTTCCCGTTTTCATCTGAGACATTTTCCCAAAGCGACAAGATTCCCTTTCCGGAATTTACAACGGCCTTAGCAGGATCAGCCTGCATTTTTAGTCCGATGGCAACCGGCAGGGAATTTTCAGAATCAATAGTGCTTTTAATTTTATTCAAATTCCAGCCGGCATCAATATTAATTCGGCGGGATTCTTTATATTCTTTCCCATTAATTTCGTAGGGCGCGTATTGCAATTCAAATTCAGACCGAATTGGCCCGTTGGTTATAATTTCATAATCAACATATCCACCGGTGGGCTGTAATTTGCCATCCATTAATATAGCCGATCCACCGCAACCGCGACTGGGTCCCACTTTATAAAAATCAAGACCTTCGCCATGGTCCGTATGATAATCTTCACCTTCATACCATTTATCAATCACCAGATGGTCCACACGTTTCGTCCAGACATCAATACCACTGTCAACACCCTCTTTTTCCGATAATTCCCGGCTATACATTCGAAAGGCGATCCGGTCATTTTCCCAGGCGAAATCCTTTTCCCGCTCCGGCACAAACCGGCAGAAGGTTTTGGATTCAACCATGGGCGCTTTTCCCGGTTTCAGGATAAATACTTGTTTTTCCCGCTCATCGAGATCGGTTTGGAAAATGATCAGGTCAATTTCACTATCCATATCCTCATCGATTTTTTGGGAAGTGATAAGTTGGCCATTGGCGTCATAGACTTGCAAGTCCTTGACAATCAGATTTGGTAGGACATTATCCAATGATTTTGTCGTAATTTCAATGGTTTCATTTTGCCTGACAATATCATTATTTGTGATAATAATTTTCACTTCCGAATGATTATTACATCTGCTCAACACTATAAAAATTATCAATAAATATTTGATTTCCTTCATGATCTTCTCCTCACAATAACTTATTTTTTATGCCAAAGCTTAAAATTATCAAAATAAATCACGCAATCCCGATGTGGACCCCATTCTTCTGTATTGCCACCAAAAAATGTGGAAAAATACATGGTGTCAATCCGTCCCAGATTATTGTATCTGTAGAGCATATTTTTCTTTGCCAGGACCTTTTCACCATCCAGCCGGACTTCCAGGAGACCATTATTTTCTTTTCCGTCATTTAAAACAATATGCTGGGTTATTCGATGCCATTTCCCGGGTTCAAAGGATTTGTTAAGCGGAATATCCTCACCCCATTTGCCACTCATGCCGACAGAATAAAAATAGACCACTGCTCTCCCCTTTTTCCGCCACATGAACCGGGCGCTCCACCCTTGGCCCTCTTCAGGCTTATGGCCGCCGGTGAATTGTGCGCCGCCACTGGTGAGTCCGGG
>CAYYMT010000012.1:41766-47268 GCA_964472715.1 uncultured bacterium
ATTATGAGAATTGAGAATAGGAAATTTTTCAGCATTCTATTTTTACTCCACTTTTTTGATCAATGCCTCGAGAAAATAATAATCCGCATAATTCAACGGAACATCAACTTCTTTGTTTTCCGGTTTTGCACCAACACTGTGTTTTAAAATAAAGTTATTGTTCGTGCCGGGTTCAGCCAGATATTTCCGGGATGATAAACTTGCCAATATTTCATTGGCGAATTGTTTATATTGCCTTTGCTTATTATCAGTAAACTTACTGAGATCAAGAAGAGCAGAAGCAACAATTGCAGCAGCCGATGCATCTCTGGGTTCATTTTCATTTTGAACATCAAAATCCCAAAAAGGCACCTTATCCTCCGGAAGATTATTATGGGTCATAAAATATTGAGCAATTTTTTCTGCCATACCCAGATATTCTTCAACCCCGGTTTCCCGATACATCATAGTGTAACCGTAAAGTCCCCAGGCTTGCCCCCGCGACCAGGCCGACTCATCGGATAATCCCTGCCAGGTTTGCTTGATTCTCGGTTCTCCGGTCAGCGTATCATAATCAACTAAATGCCAAGTGCTTATATCATCACGAAAATGATGTTTCATGGTTGTGTTGGCGTGAGTAACAGCAACATTGTAAAAAAGGGAATCACCGGTTTCATGGAATGCCCACATCAGGAGTTCCAGGTTCATCATATTATCAATGATGACAGGAAACTGCCATTCGTCAGCCTTCCAATCCCAGGAGCGAATACAACCAACGGTAGGATTAAACCGTTTACACAGACTTCGGGCCGATTGGATTAATATTTTCCGGTATTCTTCATTTTTGGTCAGTCGATAACCATTGCCATAACTGCAATACATCATAAATCCAATATCATGATTTCCGGTAAAATATTGAACTTCTTCAAGCAACCCGCTATACTTTTCGGCGGCCTTCTTCCATTTTTCTTCTTTTGAATATTCATAAAGATACCAGAGAGAACCAGGAAAAAATCCACTGGTCCAGTCATAGGGGCCAACCAAAACAAGTTCTCCATTTTCATCAACAGACCTGGGTAATTTTTCATTTCCTTTAATAGATTCCAGCATATTCGTGTAATGGGCTTTTGAAACCTCAAATACCTGGTCAACATCTGTCATTTTAGACGCGCAAAAATTCAGATTCAGGAGTACTAATGCTATAATAATAAATCTCATATAAATTTATCTCCCCAATTTGTTATAAATTTCACCTATTTTGCAATGACCATTTTTAAAGCCCAATCCCGGTGGGATACTTTTCTGTTATCCGGAAAAGCAGCGATTTTGATTTTGCCAGTGTCAGAGGATTGTTTGGTTTTTGGGTTTGGTATCCATTCACCGCTGATGGGATCAAACCACTGCAGTTTATAGTTGTATTCAGGACTTAACCCCTTTACCAATGGCACTTCACATAAATTTTCAAAATAGAGCATGTTCAATGATTTATCCGGCGTCTGCATCATTAGCGCGCGGCCATCCAGGCCAGCTTCAACAAATCCGGAGGATTCTTTCGGATCCAGGTTGTTCGATGCCGGCACCAACTGCTGAAATTTTGCACCTTCCGATTCGATGAACTTCCGCAAATACCCCACCTGTTTTCCCGATGGAAATTTCAAAGCTTCCCAAATAAAGGGATGCTTGCCTCTTGGTTCTCCCACGGTTTTGCCATCGTATGCGCCGGTGCCATAAATATGGCCTGCCAGGGCACCGGAAAGCACGCTACCCCATGCCTGAGTTCGGCCAAAATAATTATCGCGATCAGAGTTATATTCCGGCCATTCATCAGTGGCGTAACAGAGAGAATTATGTTCCCAGGCCGGATAATAGGCCTCAAAATTGGCTATGGGTGTGTGATTTTCCAGGTGAAACTGTTCCTCCAATATCGGATACATACGATTGTCCCGGGGCTCATTGCCCACCGAGTGCATGGTCAGCCAGGGGACTTCATCATCCACTCCAAAAGTAATATGAGTGGCATTGTTAATTAACACAGTTGTCGGTTGTTCATAGGGAATTTCACCATATTTTTCATGCCAGGCGATCAGGGCCTGGTTATAATCCTCGGGAGGCAGCGCCGCGCCGGTCAGCCAATCCAGGTGCATGGGACTGAAAATCATATTATAGGCGCCATATCGCGCAACAATATATTGAACATACCGGACATAGGATTCCGGCCAGTCAAAATAGGCTTTCCAGGAAGGCGCCACATCCCGTCTTATGGCCTCAAAAAAGGGTACAAAACCGATGGAATTGATGTAGTCCATTTTCTTATCCAGAGATTTAAAATAGTCCGGATTTAACCGGTCAAAATCGGCTAAGGGCAGTTTTTTAGTCATGGAAAAAGGACGGTTACCGGCTTCGTCATGCATTGACATTGCCACGGTATCAATGATTTTCCAGGCACCGCGAATGTGAATTCCATTTTTATCAACATAATCACTGTGAATGCCATCATCGTCCCAGTTTGGAAAAGCCGCGATCATTGCCAGTGAATTGTACCCTTGTTTTTTTCGATAATGCAGTACATTTTCAAAAGATAGATTTTCCGGCCCCGGTTTCCAGTTCGGGTCCGGTTCTTCTCCTGTCAATGGATACCGCCAGGTGGATGCAGCCCACCAGGTATCGCCAATAAAGAAAAAAGGTGTGCCATCAGCATATTGAAAAGCATGGCCATTGGGAGTCGCAGTGATAAACCCGCGACGGTTTGGATTTGCTTCCAGTTCTTTCTTTGTCCAGGCCACCGCTTTGAATTTTCCGCTCTTATTATTCAATCCGCTATCATTGGTATTGGACCCACTTTGCCATTCCCATGTTCCCGGTTCTGTGGCTACGACCCGAACTTTAAAAACATTGTCGCCATCCCAGAAGCCATAAACTCTCTTATCAAAACCCGGACCTTTGAGGTCAACCCAACATTCTACATCGGTATACGGATTATCATATTGATTTTGTGCAATCAGTTGTATTTCCTGAATTTCATATACATGTGCTCTTTCACGGTTACATGCGGTGATTAATACCGTGATAATTAAGATTAAAAAGAATTTTACATAATGCATATTTACTCCTTGCTTATCGTTTTATTCTACCGCTGGTGTCCCCTTTAACCAACGCTAATGCTTCATCTTCCTTGACCAGGTTGACATCTCCCGGAATTGTCTGCTTTAATGCCGATGCAGCCAGGGCAAATTCAAGTGAATCCTGATCATTCCAGTTTTTTAAAATCCCATGAATCAGACCGGCGGCAAAAGAATCACCACCACCGACCCGATCCACCAGATGGATAGGATATTTTTTACTGGTCAATATCTGTTTCCCATTGTAAAGTATTGCCGACCAATTGTTGTCTGAGGCGGAAAGACTCTCACGAAGTGTAATAGCAACTTTTTCACAGCCGGATAAATCCATAAGTTGCTGCGCTGTTGATTGGTAATTGTCAACATCTAATTCGCCGCTTGTCACATTCGTCACTGCGGCATTGATTCCAAATATATCGGCAGCATCGGCTTCATTGGCAATAATTACATCCACATATTGGACCAATTTTGTCATGGTTTCACGGGCCTGTTCATTTGACCAGAGTTTTGCACGGTAATTGAGATCACAACTGATTTTTAATCCGAGAGCTTTTGCAGTTTTTATTGCTTTCAAAGTAACATCAGCAATACTGGACGATAAAGCCGGTGTGATGCCGGTAAAATGAAACCAGTTTTTTTCTTTAAAAACCTCTTCCCAGTCAATATCTTCAGGTTGAATGTTAGCAAATGCAGAATCAGCCCGGTCGTAAATCACATTGGAAGGACGAACGGAAGCCCCCTTTTCCAAAAAATAAATTCCAAGGCGATGCGAGGCCCGCTTTACAAATTCCGTATTGACCCCATATTGCCGTAACCTGTTTTCAGCCGCGTCCCCTAAATGGTTCTTGGGTAGAAAAGAAACGAACCAGGTGTCATTGCCAAAATTAGACAGTGAAATGGCAACATTGGCTTCTCCACCGCCATAGTTGACTCGTAAACTTTCTGCCTGTACCAATCGTTGATGGTTATCAGGCATGAGCCGCATCATTATCTCTCCGAAAGTCACGATTTTTGCCATTTTAATTCCTTCCTCTTTCTACTTCATTTATGAAGTCAGCTGCCAGTCTTGTCAAGCCGTTCCAATCCTTGTCAGCAATCAATTTTTGATTCAGTAATGATGACCCTACGCCGATACAACAAGCGCCGGATTCAATAAACTTAGATGTATTTTCCAGGTTAACACCGCCGGTAGGCACCAAATCCACATGGGGCAATGGGCCATGGATATTCTTAATATATTTCGAACCAAATGCGCTGACGGGAAAAACCTTAACCATATCAGCCCCACTTTTCCAGGCTCTCCAAATCTCTGTTGGCGTAAAAGCGCCGGAAATCATCACTTTTTGCAATTGATTTACCTTTTTGATCAATTCGATATTTAAAATCGGACTAACAACAAACTCTGCTCCGGCTGCAATAGCGGATTCCGCTGTCTGAGCATCTGTGACGGTGCCGACACCAATAATTTTTTCCGGTGATAATTGCCTGGTTAGTGTTCTGATAATTTCGATTGCCCCGGGTGTTGTCATGGTAATTTCAACCATATTGACACCGCCTGCTATCAGAGCATCGATAATTTGCGTAATATTTTCATTGGATTGTAATCGAATGACGGCGATCAAGCCACTGAGTTTAATTGTATTTATAACTGTCTGTTTATCCATATTAACTGTTCATCCATCGCATTATATCACATATCATACAAGTTTTCCTTTTAAAATTTTTTTTATATCTTTTCTCTCAACATACTCACATGTTTTTCAGCAATATCCAGATGCTTAACCATTAAATCATGGGCTTCACCGGCATTTTTCTCTAAAATAGCATGATAAATTATTTCGTGTAGAATGTCCGCTTCAGATCGCGCAATATTGACATTTTTATAGATCAATGTTTTCATTTTTGGCATCAATTGATAGATCGGTTCAGTAATGACAGGAATAATCGGGTTCTTGCAGGCCTTTGCCAGAACCATGTGAAAATCCTTATCCAATTCCCCCTGCTTTTCATAATCATCATCAGTCGTTTTCTTAAAAAGAGTCAATATTTTTTCCAATTCTTGAACTTCTTCATCAGTGCGTTTTATCGCCGCATCGCGAGCAATTTCAGGTTCTAATATTCTGCGCACGCGAATGAGGTGTAACATATAATCAATGTCGAAGTTTAATTCCAGGAACAAGCTCATAGGTTTCACCACATTGGAAGCGGCATAGTCACTGACATAAATTCCTTTACCTTTATAGACATGAATCAATCCCCGGGCACTGAGCATCTGAATCGCTTCCCGAACGGCCGTACGACTGACACCGAACATCTCGCAGAGTTCTTTTTCTGAAGGCAATTTTTCATTGGGGCTGAATTTTTTATCGGTAATCGCTTTTTCGATATTCTCAACGATTTCCTG
>CAYYMT010000013.1:0-46594 GCA_964472715.1 uncultured bacterium
ATATGTAAACTGTATAAGCCATTAGTCGGGGTGAGAGGATTTGAACCTCCGACTTCTTCGTCCCGAACGAAGCGCGCTAACCGGACTGCGCTACACCCCGATAATAAAAAGCAGGGTAATTTATAAGGAAAATTTATAAAAGACAACAAAATTTCCTGATTAAAAGCTTTGGTTAAAAGTATGCAAAAAGAGAAATTACTGAAAATACCAAACAAGAGGAATCAATGAAATTAATAACCGACTTACATATACATTCTCATTATTCTCTGGCAACCAGCAAACAACTGGCGCCGGAATACCTGGATTTATGGGGAAAGATGAAAGGGGTGCAGGTGATTGCCAGCGGTGACTTTACCCATCCCGGCTGGATCAGTGAACTGCGCAAAAAAATAGAACCGGCGGAAGCGGGACTCTTTCAACTTAAAAAGGAATATGAGATTGAACCGGCGCTGCATCGCTTCCGGTCTGCGGAATATTTCACGCGATTTATTCTCAGTGCGGAAATCAGTACCATTTACAAAAAGAAGGGCAAAGTCCGGAAGATCCACAGTGTTGTTTTGGCGCCGGATTTTACTACCGTGGAGAAGATCCAGCAAAAACTGGTCAATATTGGCGGGAATATTACTTCCGACGGACGGCCAATTCTTGGACTGGATGCCAGAGACCTGCTGGAATTATGCCTGGATGTTTCTGAAGATATTTTTTTTATTCCGGCGCATATCTGGACACCCTGGTTTTCCGTGTTGGGCGCCAAGTCAGGGTTTGATTCCATCGAAGAATGTTTTGAAGATTTAACCCCCCATATTACCGCCGTTGAAACCGGCCTCTCAACCAATGCGCCAATGAACTGGATGTGTTCTTTTCTGGATAAGTATACACTGCTCTCCAATTCCGATGCCCATTCCCCGGAAAAATTAGGACGGAACGCCAATATTATGGACTGCGATCTCTCCTATGACGGGATCATCCAATCAATAACTGATAAAAATGACAATCAATTCCTCGGCACCATTGATATGTATCCTCAGGAAGGCAAATATCATTATGATGGTCATCGCAAATGCGGAATCCGGTATGACCCGGTGCAAACCCTGGAGCACCATGGATTATGCGAAAAATGCGGACGCAGGATCACTGTTGGTGTGATGAATCGAATTGTGCAGTTATCAGACCGTGAAAATTTACAGGAGCGTCCCAACCGGAAACCTTTCCACTCCATTATTCCGTTGAAAGAAATCCTGTCTGAAATTACCGGTGTCGGTCCCAATACCAAAACAGTCTCTAAAAAATATAATGAAGTATTAATGCAATTGGGATGTGAACTGGATATTCTTTTGAATATACCGGTCGAAAATATTGAAAAAAATAGTGATGCCATATTAGCCGAAGCGGTCCGTAGAATGCGTTCAAAAGAAGTCTTTATCAGAGAAGGATTTGACGGCGAGTATGGAACTGTCACAGTCTTTCGTCCCGGTGAACTGGAACAGGACCGGAACGCGCCAAAGCTTTTCCCCGAGGCTGTAAAAGAAGAAAAACCGGTTTACAAAAGCAAAAACCTGTTAAATTTTTCTCTTGAGAAATTTCACGAACTCAGTCAGGATAATAGGTCTGTTCAGGAAGAAAAAATAAGCTATGTGAAGCCGGAATTAAATTCAGATCAGCAGCAGGCTGTTGAAGAAACAAAGAAAACCTGCCTGGTTTTAGCCGGACCGGGGACGGGAAAAACCAAAACCCTGGTGAGTAAAATTGTCTATTTGCTCAGAAACAATCTTTTCAAAGCCGATCAGATACTGGGCATAACCTTTACCAATAAAGCGGCCGGGGAAATGAAAGAACGACTGACAACGATTTTGAAACCAGATATCGACAAGCCGAATATTATGACTTTCCATAAACTGGGACTGAATTTATTACGTGATAATCCTGCAATTTTTGGATACGCGGATGATTTCACTGTTATTGATGAGGATGAACAGGAAGTGATCCTGAAAAAAAATATTGCTGTGGAAAAAAGAAAAGCCAAAACGATCCGGCAGCAAATATCATTGTTTAAACAAAAGGGAATTCCACTCAGCGAATATGAAGAAAATATTTTCAAAGATTATCAGCAAATCCTGAAAAATTCCAATATCCTTGATATTGACGACCTGATTTATTTGGTAGTGAAAAAATTGCGTGAGAACAAAGAATTTCAACAACGCCTGCAGCATAAATTCCGGTATATTCTGGTTGATGAATTCCAGGATATTAATCAAAGTCAGTTTGACCTGATCCGACTGATTACAGGGGAGAATAATTTATTTGCCATTGGTGATGCGAACCAGTCAATTTATGGATTCCGTGGCGCTGACGTTACTTTTATCAGAAATTTCAGACAGCATTTTCCAAAGGCCGGGATCATAAATTTTCAGACCAGTTATCGATGCAGCACAAATATTCTCTCTGCCTCAGTAGATGTTATTCGTGAAAACCCGTTGAAAGGATTACATAAAGGCGTGAAAATTCGTATTCATCAGGCCGCAACAGAACACAGTGAAGCTGAATATATTGCCCGGAAAATCGAAAGTTTGGCCGGCGGTTTTCGTTTTTTTTCTATGGATAGCAATGTTACAGACGGGTATGAAGAGGGCCATGAATTCGCTCTTAATGATGTCGTTGTATTATGCCGTACAAAAGCCATGATGCCGGCTTTAACAACAGCCTTTAATAATCATGCCATACCCCATGAAGTCATTGACAACCGGCCATTTTTTAAGGAAAAACCGGTTTCACAAATTCTGGATGTTTATAAGGTCCTGAATAATGCCGGTTACGGTCAATTAAAAGAGATTGATCCTGAAATTTTAAAAGCCATCCGTCTGGCAGAGTCTCCGGAAGTTGTAATAACCAATATTGTTGAAAATACATTGCCGGAAATTGATATCAATAATAAAGCGGTGAGACGACTGCTTGATATGGCAAAACGGTATCCGGAGCATGGTGATTTCATGCAAAATATTGTGTTGGGAATCAATGAAGATTTCTATTCTCAAAAAACAGATAATGTCAAAATTATGACCCTGCACGCGTCAAAGGGGCTGGAATTTAAGTATGTATTTATTGCCGGTTGTGAAAATAAACTGCTGCCTTTTACCCTTTATAAAAATTTGAAAACCGATTATAATGAAGAACGGCGACTGTTTTATGTCGGTATGACCCGAAGCAAAGCATACCTTCATCTGACCCATGCGAAGAAACGGAATATACGGGGCGTAATCTATCAGATGTCACCCAGTCCATTTTTGGAAGTCATTAAAAGGGAATTATTGAAAGAGGAAAAAAGCGACTATAAGAAAAAGGATCAGGCCGATAATCAGATGGCCTTATTCTAAATTTTTGCGTAAAAATTCAGGGGTGTACTGGTATGATTGCTGGTGAGGAGGAATATTATCCGGTCTTCCGGTTTCATTGGGAACTGTTTTATTGATTAATTTTTTAAATTTATCAAGGGGCAACTTATGTCCTAAATAGCTGTATTTTTTGGCCACTTTTTTTAATTGCTTCACCTCTCCCGGCCAGTTGTAATCGGTGAGAAAATTTTTCACGGCCATTGACAAATCAGGGACTTCCTGATTCAGTTCTTTGCAAAAACTGGTCACAAAGTGATTGAATAAAAATATAATATCTTCACGTCTTTGGTTTAAAGGGGTGATAAAAAGATGCTCATCACATAATAATCTTGCCAGGGAAGGCAATAATAAAAATTCTTCAATAGCGGTTTGGCATTTGAAGATACTGGTGGCGACAAATTGAATGGTTTTATTGCCTTGATTATCAGTGGACAATTCCCTGATTCGTTTGGCCAATCGGGACTGGGTTTGCAAATTCAGCCCGGTTACATGATCAAGATAAACAATGCCTTTATATTTTGGATTCAAATAGTCTGTATAATATTTTGCCCCATTTTCATCCTCAAACAAAAGGTCTTCGATATCCTTTTCAGAGAATTTTTTGCAATTAATGTACAAATAATTTTTCTCTTCAATGGGGCTGTTATTGAAAATATAATCCACAAACCTGGATTTTCCGGAGCCAGCCGGGCCTGAGATGAAAATATTTTTTTTCTCCAGGGCAAATTTTCCGGCCCGCTTGACCTGGTTTTTGAGATAATTATTTTTTGTCAGGGGAGTGGATTGTTTTCTGGACTTTCGGCGTGAAAGAATCTGTTTGTTAATGTCCATTATTTTCATTTGCATATTCATGTTGCATAACAATTCATTGGATTTTAATATAATATCCACTTCATTAAAATCAGATGTCAGATAGCAATCAATGTTATGCTGTTCGAAATTGATTCTTTTCAATGAACTGATAAGGATTACGCGGGTATTTTTCTTTTTGGGACATTGTTGTGAGATTGCCGCCAGTTCGGTTTTTGTTTCTATATGTATAATAGCAAGGTGGTAATTGTCAAAAATATCATCATTAGCACGGGTTTCAATATTATCAATGGAAGTAATATTGAACTGTAAGGGAATCAGATTTTCGAAAATTCTTTGGCGTAATTTATTACTTCTGGATGCAATTAATACATTTGGTACTATATTCATAATGAATAAATCCGTCTTTAAGATGTTAAATTTTTTATGCTCATATATTTTTTCCGCTGTAATGCCTGAAAGTTATATCAATTATAATTCGAAATAATTTAAAAGTCAAACAAATAAATTAAAAAAATAGCAGACCGGGAGAGTGGGAAAAGGTATACCGGGAAAACAACGTGGATTTAATATTGAATTCCGGCCGATGATTTTAAAAAACCTACCCACTATAAATTATACGGAGCCAAAAAAATGATCCCGCTATTTTTCATAGAACCAAAAAATGAATATATTACACCACATTGCAGTGATTTTGCCGATTGTTTTCACCGGGTCAATCGAATTATTCCGGTGAAAATTATGACCGCTATGAAAAAATTTATCAACTGTTCGGAGGAATATTGAGATTTAGAATCTTTATGGCCTGCTTGATTTTAGTCAGCGTTTTAACAGCCCAATATCAGGCGAACTGGGAATCTTTGGACCAAAAGCCGGTGCCGGAGTGGTTTACCAACGCAAAATTTGGCGTGTTCATTCACTGGGGGCCCTATTCCGTGCCGGCCTGGTCACCCAAAGGAACCTATGCCGAATGGTATCAATACTGGCTGCAAAACCGGGTTGTTTTCGGAAATGGCATTTATCAGGGCGATGAAGTTTATACTTTCCATAATCAATACTACGGGCCACATTTTTCCTATTACCGGTTTGGTGAGGAATTCAAAGCCGACCTTTTTAATCCTTCTGAATGGCAACAATTGCTGGTGAATTCCGGTGCGAAATATGTTATTATAACCGCCAAACATCATGATGGTTATTGTCTTTGGCCCAGTGAAGCGTCCAATGACCGGGGATTTTACTGGAACAGTGTCGATGCCGGCCCGCAAAAAGATTTGTTAAAGCTGTTTTCAAATTCTATTCGCCGGACGGACATTCATTTGGGGATCTATTATTCTTTGTATGAATGGTTCCACCCTCTCTGGATCAATGATAAAGAACAGTTTATTACAGAACATTTTCAGCCGCAATTCAAAGACCTGGTGGAAAATTATCAACCGGATATTCTATGGGGTGATGGTGAGTGGGACATGACCTCTGAAGAATGGAAAACACAGGAATTGATTGCCTGGCTATATAATGAATCCGCTGTCCGGGACAAAATCCTGATCAATGATCGCTGGGGAAGCGACACCCGTAAAAAACATGGCGGATATTTTACCACGGAGTATAATGCCGATGAATCATTTCAACGGCCCTGGGAAGAGTGCCGGGGAATGGGCTTTTCGTTTGGGTATAACCGCAATGAATCGATTGATGATTATTCTTCCCCCCGCTCGCTTGTTCTGATGCTGGCGGATATTGTCAGCCGGGGCGGTAATCTGTTATTGAATATTGGACCCGACGGACGTGGCCAAATTCCGGTAATTATGCAGGAGCGCCTGTTGCAAATCGGCCGCTGGCTGGACTTGAACGGCGAAGCGATTTATGGCACAAATCCCTGGAAAAACAGTTGCCAGTGGACGGCAGGGCGGAAGTATGGCCCGGCCAAAGATACTTATAAAGATAGTGATTTTATTCTGAAAAAAACGGTTTCCCCCGATTCCGGTTTTGCCCGCAAAGAGGTATTATTTACAACAAAAGAAGATACACTATACGCGATTTGTCCCAAATATCCCTCTGAAAAATTGTTGATCAAAAATCTCAACCTGCGTCATGACAGCCGGGTGAAAATGATCGCTTCAGAAGAACCGCTTCAATGGCAAAACAGGGGAGATGATCTGCAAATCCTGGTGCCGGCATACGATCCGGAAATTTTCCGTAATGCAGCAGATTATGCTTATGTATTCAAAATTGTTGGTGTTAAGCAGAAAAAAATAAAGGCCCCGTTAATTAGTGTTGACTATGCAACTGTTCAGGCAAATCCTGTAGTAACCCTTAAATCTGACGGAGATTCTTGTGACATATATTTTACACTGGATGGCAGCCGGCCTGATACGAGTGCAATTAAGTATCAGAAGCCGGTAACAATCAATAAAACTGTGACATTAAAGGCGGTTTGTTATGACCGGAAAGGAAGGCTATCACCGGTCAGTTCCCGCTATATAAAAAAGATTACTCAATTTGAAAATATAAAACTTGTCTATCCGCCGCATAAAAGTTTTCAGGCCAAAGGTGCAATTACACTTTGTGACGGTATTTACGGTGATGAAAATGAACAATCGGGAAAATATTTAGGATTCCATGGAAAAGACATGATCGCGGAAATTACTTTACCACAAAGTAAATTAATTAATTCTGTCGCAATCAGCGCTTTGAATAAGCCTGATTCAGCGATTGTATTCCCGCGTGAATTTGAAATTTATAAATCTGTTGACAATATAAATTTTGAGTATGTTAAAAAAATGATCCTTCCTGAAGTTCCCCGCAATACCAGTCACAAAAAATTCATTTTGGAAGTACCGATACAAAGCGCCAAAGCAATTCGGGTATTTGTGAAAAATTATGGCAAATTACCCTCATGGCACCCAAACAGCGGTGAAGATGCCTGGCTGTTCATTGATGAAATAACCGTGCAATAAGTGTTTTTTTCTTTGTAAAAGAATGTGCAGGTATTAGTTTTTTCATATTTCCAATAATTATCCCCGGCATAATTTAATCAGGAGTATTATATGCGACGGAGAGAATTTCTTGAAAAATCCGGCACTGCTTTAAGTGCTTTTCTTATTTCCGGGCTGATGATGGAAAACTGTTCATCAAAAAGGCGGAAACCCAATATTATTTATATTCTGGCCGATGATCTGGGATATGGTGAATTAGGATGTTACGGACAGAAAATTATCAAAACCCCCAATCTTGACCGGTTGGCGAAAACGGGGATGAAATTCACTGACCATTATTCCGGTTCACCGGTTTGCGCGCCATCACGATGCGTCCTGTTGACTGGAAAACATAGCGGACACGCCTATATTCGCGGCAATGATGAAATGGCGGACAGGGGCAATATTTGGGATTTTGAAGCTGTAGCGCAAAATCCCCAACTGGAAGGGCAAAGGCCCCTGCGGAAAAAGGACAAGACAATGGCTGAATATCTGAAAACAGGAGCTTACAAAACCGCCTGCATCGGCAAATGGGGACTGGGCCCTGCCTATTCCGAAGGATCACCCAACAAACAAGGGTTTGACTTTTTTTATGGGTATAATTGTCAACGCCAGGCACACACCTATTACCCGGTACATTTATACAGAAATGAAGAACGCATTTCGCTTAATAACAAACTCGTCCCGCCACATACAAAATTTGATACATCCCTTGATCCCTATGATGAACAAAGTTACGCGGACTTTACTTTAAATGAATATGCGCCGGACCTGATGTTAGCCGAAGCGATAAAGTGGCTGGATGCCAACCAGAAGTCTCCTTTCTTTTTGTATTATCCCAGTCCGCTTCCCCATTTACCATTACAGGCGCCAAAAGAATACGTTGATCAATACCGGGATATTTTTGGAGATGAGGAACCTTATACAGAGGGCAGTTATTATCCCTGCCGCTATCCAAAAGCAACCTATGCCGGTATGATTACTTACCTTGACGACCAGGTGGGAAAAATTATTGAAAAAGTCAAAGAAATCGGGCAATTGGAAAATACCCTGATAATCTTTTCTTCGGATAATGGCGCAACGTATACAGGTGGCGCCGCTACGGAATTTTTTAAGAGTAATGGTATTTTCGGTGCCAAATATGGTGACGGCAAAGGGTTCCTGAATGAAGGCGGTATCCGTGTTCCCATGATCGCCAACTGGCCGGATAAGATCAGTGCCGGAACCACCAGCAATCATATTTCTGCTTTTTGGGATGTTTTACCAACCTTTTGTGATGTGGCAGATGTGGCAATTCCAAAAAATACTGACGGAATCAGTTTTTTACCGGAACTCTTAGGTCACGATAGCCAAAAATCCCACGAGTTTTTGTATTGGGAATTTCCCGCCTACGAAGGACAGCAGGCGGTCAGAATGGGTAAGTGGAAGGGACTTCGCAAAAATATTTTTAAAGGAAATATGGCGATGGAATTATACGATCTGCAAATTGATCCCCGGGAAAATAATAATATCGCGAAAAACCATCCCAAAATTGTCAATAAAATACGTGGAATTATGGAGAAGGAACATGAGCCGGCGGCGATTAAAAAATTTCACATGAATGAATTGGAAGAAGATATTTGATTTTTGCTAAAAACCGGCCCTGTTTTTCTGATTATCTTTATTCATAGGTTAAAAAAACTCATAAATAATTCCTATATTATTGATTATTACCGGAACATATATAAAGTCCTATTGTAATAAGATTTGGTAGTAAATATTCAGAGGAGAAAATGAAAAACAGTTCGATAATAGCCATTTTGATTAGTCTTGTATTTTTTATGAGCTGCAATAATTTGAAAAAGGAGCCGGCCATCTGGACTGACCAGTCCATCGTCGGTATCAATAAAGAACCGGGAACAGCAACCGCCATTTCATTTCCCACCATAGCGGGTGCGAAAAATATTGATATCCAAAGTTCGCCCTATTATTTATCGCTCAATGGTAACTGGAAATTTAATTGGGTAAAAAATCCTGATAATCGGCCTGAGAATTTCTATTCACCTGAATATGATGATGCCGGCTGGGATGAAATACCGGTTCCTGCCAACTGGGAACTGGAAGGTTACGGAATACCAATTTACGTGAATACAGAATATGAATTTCAGATGACTGATCCGCCGAATTTGCCTGAGGATTACAATCCGGTTGGCTCTTACCGCAGGTATTTTGAAATTCCCGAAAATTGGCAGGGACGTGAAATATTTATTCATTTTGGCGCGGTGAAATCCGCCATGTTTCTTTGGGTTAACGGGCAAAAAGTGGGTTATAGCCAGGGGTCAAAAACACCGGCGGAATTCAACATCACCCCCTATGTCCATTCCGGCAAAAATCTCCTGGCGGTACAAGTTTTTCGCTGGTCTGACGGGTCTTACCTGGAATGCCAGGATTTTTGGCGCATCAGCGGTATTGAACGGGACGTTTATCTGCATTCCACCCCCAAAGTCAGAATTCAGGATTTTTCTGTTAAATCCACACTGGACCGGAATTATCAGAACGGATTACTGGAAGTTAATGTTCAATTACAAAAATATTTACCGGGAAAAGAAAATTATTATGTGGAACTGGACCTGCTCGATGATAATGATCAGTCGCTTTTTGAATATGCCATGGTGGAAAAAATATCGGTTGATTCCCTTGGCAGGGGCAAATTTCAGCGGGTAATCGAATCGCCAAAGCAATGGACCGCCGAAACGCCCAATCTTTATAAACTTGTGTTGACACTGAGAAAATCAGCAAGTGAATTACTGGAAGTCCGCTCCGCCAGAATCGGCTTTCGAACTGTGGAAATTAAAAACAGCCAATTGTGTGTCAATGGTAAGCCCATTACAATAAAAGGAGTCAACCGTCACGAACATGATCCGCTTGCCGGTCATGTCATCTCGCGGGAATCCATGCTTCAGGATATTCGATTGATGAAAGAAAATAATATCAACACAGTGCGCACAGCCCATTACCCCAATGATCCTTACTGGTATGACCTCTGCGACCAATACGGCTTATATGTTATTGACGAGGCTAATATTGAATCTCACGGCATGGGTTACGGAGAACAATCGCTGGCCAAAGATTCCACCTGGATGGAAGCCCATCTGGACCGCATCCGGCGTATGGTTGAACGGGATAAAAATCATCCCTCAGTAATTATCTGGTCACTGGGAAATGAAGGGGGCAACGGAGTGAATTTTCAGGCTGCCTATGACTGGATAAAAGAGCGTGACAAAACCCGTCCTGTCCAGTATGAGAGGGCTCTGCAAGAAAATAATACAGACATTTATTGCCCGATGTACAGTTCTATTGAGCATCTGGAAGAATATGCTACAAACGCACCTCAGCGTCCCTTAATATTGTGTGAATATGTCCATGCCATGGGAAACAGTTTAGGCGGATTGCAGGATTACTGGGAAGTCATCGAACAATATGACGTTCTCCAGGGTGGCTGTATCTGGGACTGGGTTGATCAGGCTTTACTGAAAATTGATGACAAAGGAAATGAATTCTGGGCCTATGGAGGCGATTTTGGACCGTCAGATATTCCCAGCAGTAATAATTTTTGTTGCAATGGCTTGGTGGCGGCCGACCGGACTCCCCATCCGCAATTGGCGGAAACCAGACAGGTTTACCAGTCCATTAAATTTATTCCGGCGGATATTTCAAAAGGCCGGTTTTATATCATAAATAATTACGATTTTATCAATTTAAATCAATTCGATCTGAGTTATATTATTCGTGGGAATGGTGATCTTTTCCAGGAATATAGTATCCCGCATCAAAATGCAGCACCCGGTGATACTGCCCTTGTGCAATTAAAATTACCCGTGGGGCCACCGAAACCATCGGTTGAGTATTTTCTTGATTTCAGCGCTAAAACCCGGTCTGACCGGGGCCTTATACCGGCCGGGCATGAAGTCGCTTGCAACCAGGTAAAACTGCCTATGGAAAACAACCGGAAATACCGGGTATTTCTATCCAATTATCAACCATTGAATATTGTTGATCAATCATCTAAGATTGAAGTTTCCGGAGAAGATTTTCAGGTGGTTTTTAATAAGGAAAAAGGCGTCATGGAAAGGCTTGTCTATCGGCAACAGGATTTTCTGAAGCAAGCACCCAGACTGAATTTTTGGCGGCCTCCCACCGATAATGACCTGAGTGATCCGCGAGGTCAGAAATTATGGAAAAAATATGGATTGGATTCCCTGGTGTATGAAGTGGCAGATGTCGGTTTTCAGCAATTGGATGACAATACCGTCAATGTCAATTTTGTACTGATCATCAATAATAAAAACAGTGAAAAACTGTTCGATTCATTTCAAACTTATACAATATACTCCAGTGGTGACATTGTAATAACCAATGACATCAAACCGGTTGAGCATATTAAGAGTCTGGCGAAAATAGGTATACAATTTTATCTGCCTGAAAATTTTTCGAATGTCACCTGGTTCGGAAGAGGCCCTTTACCCACTTATCCCGATAGAAAACAGGCCGGAACTATAGATGTTTTTACCAAAAATTTGAATGAGCTGTGGCATGACTACTCAAAACCTCAGGAAAACAGTAACCGGGGGGAGGTCCGCTGGGCAACAATCGCTGATGATGATGGTTATGGCTTTTTTATTACATCCAATCATCTGTTTAATTTTAGCGCTTATCCCTACGCTGATGCGGACATATTTAAGGCTCAGCATACCAATGATCTGACAGACGGAGATTTTGTAACAATGAATGTTGATTACCGGCAGGCCGGATTGGGAACCGCTTCCTGCGGGCCGGGAATTCCGGATAAGTATATTGTCAATCCCGGACAGGTGCGGTTTCAAATCCGGTTAAAGGCCGCTAACCTGAACCGTCAGTTGCCGCAGAAATTAGCCCTTCAGGAACTGGATGCGAAAACAGCCTACTATCTGCCGCCTCCGGAAATCAATGTGGAAAGCGAATATTTCAATAAGCCCATGGAGGTGACCATGAGTGTGGATGAGCCTGATGTGGAAATTCGGTATACCCTTGATGGCAGTATACCTACCAGGGATTCGCAATTATATGAGGGTCCTTTTACAGTCAGTAATTCGGTTGTTATAAATGCCCGTTGCTTTCAGGAAGGGAAAATGCCCGGATTTACCGCCTCCCAAAAATTGAATTATATACAGGCGAAAGAGATTGATTTTGCTTTTCCGCCGGCTTCAGAGTATTTGGGAGATCATAAATACGCGATAATGGACGGGCGTACCGGCAATATGGAATCGATCGAAAATAATTGGCTGGGTTTTGAAGGTGTGGATTTAGTCGTCGATATCGAACTGAACGAAACCATAAGGGCGGAAACAATTCAGTTCAATTTTTTGCGCTGGCAAAAATACTGGGCCTTTGCGCCCTCATATATCGAACTCCGGGTTGCCGCTGAAAAAGATAATTACGAGACGGTTTATACGAATGAACCTCTGGTAGATCCAACTGAAAAAGCGCTGGACAAGAAAATTTTTCATCATGAAGTCAGTTTAGATAACCGGCAAGTCCGCTATCTGCGGCTGATCGCCCGGTCTATCAAGAGATGTCCTGACTGGCATCCGGGGGCCGGAGAAAAATGCCTTCTGTTTATTGATGAAATATCCATTGAATAAAGATTCGAAAAAATAATATTTTAAATTAAAGGGCCACTGGTAGTTATTCAGTGGCCTTCTTATATTCCTGTGAATTTGAACTAAGAATCTACACAAAATTCCAAAAAAAAATTTGATAGTTACTATCGTGGCAATAACTGCTCAATGTAACGCTGTTACCATTATTTATACTTTTTTCTTTTCTGAATGCAGTCATGGCTCAGTATTTGCCCATAAGAGGGGAAAGTGAAATTTTACTATCACTTTTCCGGGAAATAATAGTTATGTACGAAATTGAAAAGAGTAGTGAACATATAAAAATAAAAGCCTCCGCCTCATATATTTTAATGGAAAAAATGTGTGTGGAAGTGGAAAAATTTTCCAGGAAAAAAAAATTTGATGATAAAGAATTTGCGTTGCTGCTCTGTGTCCGCGAAGCCCTGACCAATGCCATCCGGCATGGTTGTAAAAATGATATGTCGAACACAATAGAATTCAGCCTGACCTATGATAATAATACCATGTATATTCAGGTGACAGATGATGGCGACGGATTTGATTGGGAGCAGGAGAGCAATAATACAGTCTATACACTGACCACAAACGGAAGAGGTTTGAATATTATAAAAATCTATTCGGAAGAATATCAATTTAATGAAAATGGAAATAAAATAAATATAACTGTCAAAAATGATTAAGGAGTCAATAATGTTTAAGATTAACCAAGAAAATGACAAGTTTGTTGTTATTCCTGAGAGCAATATTGTTGCCAGTATTGTGAATGAATTTCGTAGTGAAATGAAACAGATTGTTGAGCAGGAAAAACCGATAATTGTTGACCTGAGTAATGTGGAAATGATTGATTCAATGGGGTTGGGAGCGCTTATTGCCACCCATAACAGTATGCAGAAATACAACAAGAATCTGGAGTTAATCAATATCTCAAAAGACCTGCTTAGTCTTATGAAAACCATGAGACTGGACCAGCATTTTGACATCAAATAAAATTGTAATTTTTTCAGGAGGACATTATGAGCTTTGACATGGGCGATGAAATTCTACAGACCTTTTTGGAAGAGGCTGAAGAACATTTGGATGGTATTGAGCAGGATTTGCTTGAGATAGAAGAAATGGGCGAAAATATTGATGACGAATTGGTGAACAGGGTTTTCCGGTCAGCTCATTCTGTCAAAGGCGGCAGCGGGTTTCTGGGACTTGACAGGATCAAGGATCTGTCGCATAGTATTGAAAATATTTTGGACATGGTGCGCAACAAAGAATTGGTTCCCACTTCAAATGTGGTGAGCAAAGTATTGGACGCCTTTGACCGCTTGAAGGAATTGATTGAAAATGCCTCTAAAAGTAATGAGATGGAAATTGACGAATGGGTCAAAAAACTGGAAAAAATTACCAAAGAGAATCTAGCGGATGACGAAAAGGATTCCATTGATGAACGGATCGATATTCATGCGCCCAATAGCCGCATATCCTTTAATGTAACAAAATTTGACTTCAACCATGCGATTAAGGGGAATAACATCCTCTATATCCTGGAATATGATTTGATCCATGATGTTCAGCGACAGGATAAAACACCCCTGGATGTAATCGAATTGCTGGATGATATTGGCGTAATTGTCGATATAATTGTCGGGGTTTCCCAGGTGGGTACTCTGGATGATGAACCCGCACAGATCACCCTGCCAATGTTTGTCCTCTTTTCCACCATCGTTGAAGATGATTTGATCGGCTCCGTTACCCGGCTGTCTGACGACAAAATACAGGTGATTCCCGAAGACCTTTCGGAATTGACGCCCCCTGAAGAAAAAAAGGAAAGTAAAAAAGAGGTGGCAGAAGTTGAGGGAAATCCAGCGCCAAAAGAAGAAGCGCCGGAACCACAGCAAACAACCGCTTCGGAAAAGCCGTCATCCACCCCGGAAGATGCCGAAGATTCCGAAGATTCCTCCTCATCAAAAAAGAAAGCCGCAAGTTTAAAAAAATCCGATACACTGCGGGTAAAAGTGAATGTGCTGGACCAATTGATGAACAAAGCCGCACAACTGGTACTGGCGCGGAACCAGTTGATTCAGGCACGTGAAGTGGACAACCGGCGAAAACTGGATGTCGCAACGAAAGAAATCGACAGGGTCTCTTCCGAACTCCAGGATGCGATTATGTTGACCCGAATGCAACCGGTGAGTACTATTTTTAATAAAATGCCGCGGGTTGTCCGGGACCTGGGGAAAGACCTCGGCAAAGATATCGAACTGGTGATGGAAGGCAAGGATGTGGAACTTGACAAAACCATGCTGGAAGGCCTGGGCGATCCGCTTCTCCATATTGTACGGAATTCTGCTGACCACGGTATAGAAACACCGGATGTCAGGCTTCAAAAGGGAAAGCCGGAACAGGGGACCATATTGTTAAAGGCTTATCATGAATCGGGGCTGGTTAATATCGAAATTATTGATGACGGCAAAGGTATTGATCCTGAAAAAATCGCCATCAGCGCCATTCAAAAAGGCTTATACTCGGACAAGGAAGTTGAAAGCATGTCAGATGAAGAAAAAGTCAATTTGATCATGCTGCCGGGCTTTTCCACAGCGGAAGAAATAACCGATGTGTCCGGCCGGGGAGTGGGTATGGATGTGGTGCGTTCCAATATCGATAAAATGGGCGGAACGGTTAGAATTAAATCAATCAAAGATGTCGGGTCAACGATCACGATCAAATTACCCCTGACATTAGCGATCATCTCCAGTTTGCTGATCAAAACCGGGAAACAACGGTTTGCTGTACCCCAGGTAAATGTCAGTGAAGTACTGACAGTGGCCAAAAAAAATCTTAAGGAAAGGGTAAAAAAGATCGGTGATGCCGAGGTATTGATCCTCCGGGGAGAGCTGGTGCCTTTGATGCAGTTAAATGAATTACTGGACCTGGACAAGAAATTCTACAATCCCAATACAGGACGAATGGAAATTGACCGCCGTAAAAATATAGTCGACGAAAGATTGGTAAAGGTTGAGGAAGATACTCAGCCGACTGAAGAGGAAATAGAAGAAAGACGTGAAAAAGAAACGAAAAAGCGAATCAATATTATTATTGTCAACAGCGGTACTTATAAATACGGACTTGTGGTGGATGAATTACAGGACAATGTGGAAATTGTCGTTAAGCCTCTGGGCGTTCATCTCAAAGGTTTCCGTGAATATGCCGGCGCGACAATATTGGGTGACGGAACAGTATCTATCATTCTTGATATTGCCGGTCTCGCGCACAAAGCCGAATTACATTCCTTCTCCAGTAATAAAAACGCAAGCAATCTCCTGGGTAAAAAGGACCAGCATGAAGATGTTAAAGATGCCGTCAACAAGACGATGCTGCTGTTTCGAAACGCGCCTGAAGAACACTGTGCCTTACCACTCTCAAAAGTCACCAGGCTGGAAAAGATCAAGGCTTCGGATATTGAAATTGTCGGTGGCAAAAAAGTGATCCAGTATCGTGGCGGCAGTTTACCGGTTTACGCGCTGGAAGAAGCGACAAATGTCGGTATGCTGGAAGATACCGAAGATTTAATTGTTGTGGTATTTAATGTCAATGGTAATGAAGTGGGGCTGCTAACCGTACCGCCGGTGGATGCGGAAAATCTGAATCTGGTTATCGATGACAGAAATTCGCACATGGCGGGTGTTGACGGTACCGCAATTATCAATGACCATACCGTTCTGATAATCAATGTGGATGAAATCATGAAAATACTGAATCCCCAGTGGTATGCAGAGGAAGAAGCCCAAAATCGGATTTCTCAGTCCGGATCAAGACCCCGGGACCAGGTCGTGGAAGAGGTGATAGAGGAAGTAGAAGAGTATGATGACGAAGATAAAGGGAAAAAACACATATCCCAAGCCGGCGTCCCAAATAAAGGAACAAAAATTCTGATCGTCGAGGATTCTTCTTTCTTTTTGGCCCAGATATCTAAATTAATTTCCGATGAAGGATATGAGGTCATTCAGGCCGAAGACGGCCGGCAGGCGTGGAATAAACTGAACGCTAATAAAGATGAGATTGTCATGGTTGTCACAGACCTGGAAATGCCGGTTATGGATGGCTTCGAACTGACCAAAAAAATCAAGGCCAGTTCGGAATTTCGTGGAATGCCGGTGATCGCGCTCACTTCTCTGGCTGAAGAATCCCAGGTGGTGAAAGGTAAAAAAGCCGGGATCGATGATTACCAGATCAAATTGGATAAAGTAAAATTACTGGAATCTATAAAAGATTACTATGCAAAAGCAGTAAAAGTATAATCAAATGAGGTTAAATATGTTTTTCGATAAAATCAAAAAAATGAATATTAAGAGTAAATTATTAGTCGGCACTATTCCTGTTTTAATAATCGCGTTTATTATTATCGGTTATATTTTTGTCAATGAAACATCGGATCTGGTGCTAAATCAGCAAAATGCATTTTATGAATCCTTTATTGATCAGTTGACCACTGATTTTGATGAATGGCTGGAGGATCGGGTGCGGGAGACAACCCTTATCGCAGAGAATAAAATAATAGAAGATGCTGCAAAAGGTGAAAATCCTGAACTGGCCCAAAAAATGATAACAAACTTCAAGCAAAAATCACCGATTTATGAAAATATATTTTTGGCAGATCCCGGTGGGAATATAAAAATGCTGGCGGCGGGAAATATTGGCGCGGGCATTGATATATCCGAAATCCCTGCATATCAGGTCAACGCGGAGAAAGCGCGACAGGGGCAACACTGGATTGGTTCCGTCAATCTTTCACCGGAATCCAACCGGCCTGTCATCCTGATCACAGTACCTGTCATGGAAAACGGACAGGTCACCGGTATCGTGGGTGCGCCTATCGAATTGAGCTATTACTCTGAGAGGAAAATAAAAAGCGTTGATTTCGGCATGGGAAGTTATGCTTACATCACCGATGACAAAGGTGTTGTTATCGCCCATCCAAATAATGAGTATGTTTTGGATCTGGATATTTCCGGACATGATTTTGGAAAAGAAGCCCTTTCCCGGCGGAATGGCAAAGTCGAGTATGATTGGGAAGGAACCCGTAGAATTGCTTATTTCCGGGAAATTGACAATAAACCCTGGTTAGTCTATCTGGCCTCTGATCTGGATGAATTGTATCAGCCGGTCCACGCCACCAGCCGCAAGGTCTATTTTGTGGAATTTATTGTTGTTTTATTGACCTCAATCATCATTGTTTTTATCATTGGCCGGATTTCAAAATCAATCCGTAATATTGTTGATCGCGTCCAGGACATCGCGCAAGGTGAAGGCGATCTGACACAGCGCATTAAAATTGAAACACAGGATGAAATCGGAGAATTGGCCCGCTGGTTCAATCTATTTGTGGAAAAAATACAGAAAATTATTGTAAATATTACAGAAAATACGGAAACATTGTCAGCCTCCGGAACAGAATTAAATGTTATTGCTGAAGAAATGAGTAAAGGCATCAATCAAACGGTTGAGAAGTCCAATACGGTTGCCGCCGCTGCCGAGGAAATGAACTCCAACATGGCTGCCGTCAATAATAATATGGAATCCACTGCTGAGAAACTCAACACAATTTCTTCCGGTACAGAAGAAATGAGTTCCAGCATTAATGAAATCGCGCAAAATGCCTCAAAATCAACGGAAATAACAAAAAGCGCCGTTAAACAGGCAGATAAAGCCTCTTTGCAAATGAAAGAATTATCAAATGCAGCTAAGGAAATCGTTAAAGTCACTGATACAATTGCGGAAATTTCCGATCAAACCAATCTGCTGGCTTTAAATGCCACCATTGAAGCCGCCCGCGCCGGCGATGCCGGAAAAGGCTTTGCTGTCGTGGCCAATGAAATCAAGGAACTGGCACGCCAGACTGCTGAAGCCACAGACCAGATCGCATTACAACTCAATGGAGTCCAGGACACTTCCAACAGCACGGCCAAGGAAATATCCTCCATTACTCAGATTATCAATGAAATTGATGAAATAGTTGGTACCATCGCTGCCGCTGTGGAAGAACAAAATGCAACAACTTCGGAAAATGCCCAGGGAATCAATGAAATTTCCGGAAATATTAAGGAGATCAATGAGAATATCAATCAGAGCAGTTCGGCCTCCAGTCAAATATCCCAGGACATTACCGATGTCAATCATAGTACAAATGAAATGGGTAACAGCGCCAGCCAGGTTCAGAGAAGTTCCGAAGAACTGAGTGAAATGGTGGAAAAGTTAAAAGGAATCGTTAACCAGTTTAAAGTATAATTGGAGAATCAAAAAAATAAAGGAAAATCTAAATCAAAGCAGTCTGTCTCAGGACGGACTGCTGATAATATCAGCAAAGTTAATGAAAGCACAAACAAAACAGGGGACAAGACCAGCCAGGTTAATAAAAATGCGCGGGAACTCGCACGAATGGTTGGAAAATTGAAAACAATGATTAAACAATTTAAGATTTAATCAACAAAGTCAGGTGGGTGCAGTATGAAGTTAAAATTTAAAAGTCTCCGAACGACATTAATGGTGTCAACAGGTCTGTTTTTGCTGATAATGTTCATAATTCTGAATATTATTGTATCGAATACAATATCGAAATCCTTATTTCAGGAAAAAGAAGTAAGTCTGCGCAATGTAGTGGAATCCAATATCTCAATTTTAGAATATTTTCATTCTAAAGCTGGATCGGAAATGACCGAAGAAGAGGCCAAAGAACAGGCCAAAGAGGCGATCTCATTGATCCGATATGGTGAACGCAATGAAGATTATTTCTGGATCAATGATAAACAGCCGAAGATGATCATGCATCCCATCAGTAAAAATTTAAATGGCCAGGATGTCGGCCATATCAAAGATGAAAACGGGGTAGCGATTTTCGTTGAAATGGCTGATGTAGTTGAAGAAAATAATGGATCCGGTTTTGTAGAGTATCACTGGCAGTATTATGATGAAAAAAACCGGCAGGAGCCAAAACTTTCCTATGTTTCCGAATTTAAACCCTGGGAATGGATTCTGGGGACAGGTATATATATTAATGATGTGAAAGAAAATGTGGCAAAAGCCAGAAATAAATTCATGCTCATTGAATTCGGAATTTTACTCATCGGTCTGGTGCTTTATTTCTTCATCTCAAATGTTATCACCAAACCGCTAATCCGGACAGTTGATTTATTAAAGGATATTGCCCAGGGAGAAGGGGACCTCACCCAGCGAATGAAAATAAATTCTGAAGATGAGGTCGGGCAAGTGGCTTACTGGTTCAATGTCTTTATTGAAAAACTACAGGGAATCATAGGTGAAATTACAGAAAACACAGAAACACTGGCGGCATCCGGGACAGAACTCAATACGATCGCCGAAGAAATGAACAGCGGTGTCGGCCATACTGTGGAAAAATCCAATTCCGTTTCCGCAGCCGCCGAGGAAATGAGTTCCAATATGGAATCAGTGGCTTCATCAGTGGAGTCAACGACTGCCAAACTGAACACAGTCTCTTCAGGAACTGAAGAAATGAGTTCCAGCATCAACGAAATTGCGCAAAATGCTTCTAAATCTACTGAGATCACTAAAAATGCCGTTGACCAGGCCCGGTCTGCCTCAAACCAGGTTCAGGAACTTGGTAAAGCAGCCCAGGAAATAGTAAAGGTCACCGATACAATTGCGGAAATATCCGAACAGACCAATCTGCTGGCGCTGAACGCCACGATTGAAGCCGCCCGCGCCGGTGATGCCGGAAAAGGGTTTGCTGTTGTTGCTAATGAAATCAAAGAACTGGCGCGCCAGACTGCCGAAGCAACCGAGGAAATTGCCAAACAATTACATGGCGTGGAAACAACTTCCAGCAATACCGCCACAGAAATAACCAACATTACCAATATTATCAATGATATTGATGAGGTTGTTGGCGCGATTGCTGCCGCTGTGGAAGAGCAAAATGCAACCACCACGGAAAATGCCCGGGGTATCGCTGAGATCAGCGGAAATATGAATGAGATCAGGGAAAATGTCGAGCAGAGCAGTCAGGCCTCCGGGCAGATTGCCGAAGAAATCTCCGACGTCAATGCCAGTACCAATGAAATGGGCAACTCCGCCGCCCAGGTGCAGATGAGTTCTGAAGAACTGAGTAAAATGGTGGAAAAGTTAAAATCACTGGTCGGACAATTTAAAATATAAAAGGAAAGTGGGTTATGAAAATTAAATACAAGATCATGAGCCTGGCCATTATTGGCATATTGCTGACAGCTGCAATATTATTTGTCACGGTCTTTGTCCAAAAGTCAAAGATCAACGAGCAGGTAACCGAAGAATTGCTGAATCAGGCAAACCGGGAAACCAGGACCATTGCTCAGGATGTCTACCGTATGTTGGATTCTCAACACCAACTTTTAATGCAAAAAGTGAAAACCGATTTAAATGTTGCTGAGGAAGTGATCAATACACAGGGAAATATTAGTTTTGGCGCTTCTACGGTGAGTTGGAATGCTGTAAATCAATACACCAAGGACGGCACAACTGTAGAATTGCCCAGAATGGTTGTCGGCAATCAATGGCTTGGACAAAACGATGACAGTGATAAGCGTTCCCCGGTTGTTGATAAAATCCAGGATTTGGTAGGCGGTACTTGTACAATTTTTCAACGTATGAACGAAGAAGGCGATATGCTCAGAGTCAGTACCAATGTGGAAAAATTGGATGGCACCAGGGCGATCGGAACCTATATTCCGGCTACAAATCCGGACGGGAAAGCAAATCCGGTCATCAGCAAGGTTTTGCAGGGTGAAACATATTACGGCCGCGCCTATGTTGTCAACGCCTGGTATCTGACCGCCTATAAACCCATATTTGATAAGAATGACAAAGTTGTCGGCATCCTTTATGTCGGCGTCAAACAGGAATCCATTGATGCTATTCGTGAAGGGATCATGGATATTGTGGTTGGGAAAACCGGTTATGTCTTTATTTTGGGCGGTAAAGGTGACCAGAAGGGTGAAGTAATAATTCATAAATTTCCTGAAAGAGTTGGTAAAAATATTTACAATAATGAAGATGCCAATGGAAAACTTTATATTCAGGATATGGTGGATAATGCTGTAAATCTCGAAGGTGATGAGGTGCACTTTGTAAATTATTTTTGGCAGCGCTATGATGACCAGCCACCCTCTAAAAAAATCGCCGCCATTGGTTATTTTGAGCCCTGGGACTGGGTCATTGGCGTGGGCGCCTATGAAAAGGATTTTATGGACGCGGTGGAAAATGTCAATCAAAACCTGGCACAACTGATCTATTTCTTTATTGTAGGTGTAATCATCTCGATTATTGTGATCGGTGGAGTTGTTATCCTTTTCGCCCGTAGAATTGTTAAGCCCATTAATAACGCTTCCCGGCGATTGGAGGACATTGCCCAGGGAGAGGGTGATTTGACCCAACGGTTGGAGGTTGTTTCAAATGATGAGTTGGGCGTGATGTCAAAATGGTTCAATGTTTTTATTGAAAAAATCCAAAATATGATCAGTGAAATTTCCGATAATACCAATACAATCGCCGCTTCCGGAACAGAACTGAATGCTATTGCTGAAGAGATGAGTCGCGGAACACAACAAACCGTTGAAAAGGCCAATAGCGTTGCCGCCGCTGCCGAAGAGATGAGTTCAAATATGAACACGGTGAACAGTTCCATGGAAGAGACCAATGAAAATCTCAACACTGTAGCCTCCGGCACAGAGGAAATGAGCGCCAGCATCAATGAAATTGCTGATAATGCTTCCAAATCTACGGAAATTACCAAAAGCGCAGTATCCCAGGCAAAGAAGGCTTCCAATCAGGTGAATGAACTGGGTAAAGCCGCTCAGGAAATTGTCAAAGTTACCGATACAATCGCTGAAATCTCTGATCAAACCAATCTGCTGGCCCTGAACGCCACAATTGAGGCGGCCCGCGCCGGTGATGCGGGGAAGGGATTTGCCGTGGTTGCCAACGAAATCAAGGAACTGGCGCGTCAAACAGCCGAAGCGACGGAAGAAATTGCCCAAAAGCTGAACGGAGTTCAAAGCACATCACAGGATACAGCCACTGAAATAACCTCTATCACAGAAATTATTAATGAAATTGATCACATTGTTGGCGCAATTGCCGCTGCTGTGGAACAGCAAAATGCAACTACTTCGGAAAATGCCCAGAAGATAAATACAATCTCCGGTAATATGCGTGAGATCAGTGAAAATGTGAATCAGAGCAGCCGGGCTTCGCTGACAATAGCTGAGGAAATTGCCGAGGTTAATGACAGTTCCAATGAAATGGGAAACAGCGCCAGCCAGGTGCAGTTGAGCGCTGATGAATTGAGTAAATTAGTACAAAAATTAAAAATAATGGTCGGACAATTTAAAATATAGGAGTTTTTATGGCGGATAGAGCAGAAACAAAAACTGTCAAGGCTGAACAGGATCTTTTCCAAATATGTAGTTTCTTTTTGGGAGAAGCCCTTTGTGGAATTGATATCAATACTGTTCAGGAGATAAGTAAAGACATGGAAATGAGCGAAGTGCCTTTATCGCCGGATTATGTATTAGGGATCAAAAATCTGCGCGGCGGGATTGTCTCGGTAATTGATCTCGGGGAAAAGATCGGCCTTCAGCCATCAAAAATTGATGAGGACAGCCGAATAATAATCGTCAACTGGAAAGAAGAATATATTGGTTTGCTGGTGGATAAAATTTCCAATATTTTACCGGCGGACCGTAACTATCTTGAAGACCCGCCCTCGAATGTTAAAGGAATGCAGGGAAAGTATTTTCAAGGTGTGATCAATACGGATTCAGGATTGATCGCACTCATGAATATAGACGAAGTACTTTCCACTGATGAGTAAAAAAGGATAATGGATCTTATGAAAGTATTAATTGTTGATGATACAATTTTTTACCGGAAAATATTGCAGGATGTGCTGGAAGATATAAAAGGGATTGAGGTTGTCGGCTCCGCTCATAACGGAAAACTGGCGATTGACAAAATCAAACGTCACAAACCGGACCTTATCACATTGGATGTTGAAATGCCGCGTATGAACGGACTTGAAACACTGAAAGCGATTCAGGAACAGGATCTGGATGTCGATGCTTTGATGGTCAGTTCCAAAACACAGCACGGCAGTGAAATTACGATTCAGGCATTGGCCCTGGGCGCCTTTGATTTTATCTCAAAACCGGATATTGATGACCCGGAGGAGAATAAAAAAATTCTTAAACGGGAACTGATGTCAAAATTTCATATTCTCAGACAGAAAAAGAAGCTGAATACACTGGTTCAAAAAACCAAATCTTCCGCCACAACAAGAACGAAATTCCCGGCAAAAACAAGGACTTCTTTTTACGAAGCATCAACAAAAATTGACAGCAAATCCGTGAAGCGGACGGAAAAGTCGCAGATAGTTGCCATCGGCAGTTCCACGGGAGGGCCGAATGCCCTGATAACCCTGATATCCGGTTTGCCTGAAAATTTGGGTGTGCCGGTGGTTATAACGCAGCATATGCCCCCTGTGTTCACAGCCTCTCTGGCCAGGACATTGAACTCAAAAACAGCCCTCACGGTAAAAGAAGCTGTGGATGGCGAAGTATTAAATAAAGATACCGTCTATGTTGCCGCCGGCGGCCAGCAAATGAAAGTCGCTTCCGGTGTCGGTTTTCAGAAGATGATCAGAATTACCGATGACCCGCCGGAAAACAGTTGCAAGCCATCAGTGGACTATCTCTTTCGATCCGTATCCAGGGAATACGGTTCAAAAGTCACCGGCGTTATTCTTACAGGAATGGGAAATGACGGCAAAATCGGCATGTCCGTAATGAAAGCAGCCGGCGCTTTGATCCTGGCGCAAAACGCGGAAACCTGCGTTGTCTATGGTATGCCAAAAGCAGTCATTGATGCCGGCCTGGCCGATAAAATATTGCCAATCCAAAAAATAAGTGAAGAAATTGTAAAGTCGATAAAATTATGAAAAAAATTACCGAATCAGAAATAAAAGCCTTTGCCGATTATGTCTATCAAATATCCGGAATTCATCTCGATGAAACCAAAGGATATCTGCTGGAGTCCCGGTTAAATCCATTATTGATGGCCTTTAAATTATCCGAATATGGTGAATTATTAAAAATGGCCAAGCGGGACAGCAAAAAAGATTTACAGGAGAAGATCATTGATGCGATTTCAACCAATGAAACCTTCTTTTTCCGTGATAAGACGCCCTTTTCCGTACTCCAGTATAAATTGATACCCGAACTGATTGACCGTCGCCAGAAATTATATAATTCCAAGCAAATACCAATCAGAATATTGAGTGCGGCCTGCTCCACCGGGCAGGAGGTTTACAGTATAGCCATGACCTTAAAAGAAGTGATACCCAATATCAATAATTATGATATTTCAATTTTAGGTGTGGATATTGGCGATGAAGTCATTGCCAGGGCATCTTATGGTAAATATGGAAAATTTGAAGTTGAGCGCGGACTATCGCCCAATATGCTGCATAAATATTTCTACCGTCATGACCAGGGCTGGCGCATAAAAGATGAAATTCGTGTTATGGCGAATTTTAAAAAAGTAAATTTGTTGGATACATTTTCAAATCTGGGCTACTTTGATATTATTTTTTGCCGTAATGTAGCGATTTATTTTAAGTATAATGATAAGGTTAAGTTGTTCAAAAAACTGGCCCGGATTCTGGAACCCGACGGCGCTTTGATCGTCGGTGGATCAGAGTCCCTTACAGGAGTTGCGCCTGATTTTCAGGTAAATCACTATTTAAAGGGTATTTACTACACATTAAAAGATAGCTCTAATGAAAAATCCAGGGAAGTAAAAAAGTTCGAAGTTCATGCCTTCAACCAGGAACAGGAAAAACCAAAGCGGGTTAAGCGGATCAAACGAACAATTCGTTATGTCCAACCGGCTGAAATGAAGAACGACCGCTCTGTTGCATCACCTCAGCAGCGGTTTCAGGCGACCCAATCGACACTGGAAAAATTGAAAGAAAAACGAATTTCCATGCAAAAGAAATCCGCGGAATTAAAAAGACCTCACTCCAATAATGAAGAAATTCCTGAGGAAAAGATTGTCAAACAGCAGGTCACTGAAACTGAAGTTGTGGAAACTCCAAAACAAGAAGTCAAGACTGTCAATAGTTCTTTGCAGGATAAGATCAACAAACAATATGTCAATAAAAGTTCGCTGCTGGGAACTATCGCCGGCAAATATGAGAACAAAAAAACCCTGAGGTTTAAATCCAATACCGGCAGCAATCAAAATTCTTTATTGAACAGAATATCAAGTAAGTAATAAGAATGTTTTATAATTCTCTGTTTTTTATTAGATTTTCATGAACTAGTAAAGAGCAGAGATTTTTTTATGCCCAAAATCATTAAGAAAAAAGAAGTTAAATTAAAAATAGCAAAAAGCGCATTTAAGGTTTTTGTAAAAAAAGGGTACCGTGATACACGCATCAAAGATATTGCCGACTGTTGTAATATCAGCCGCACTTCCATCTACCAGTATTTTAATAATAAGGATGAAATTTTATTTTATAATTTACATGCCCATCTGGATGATATATATTATTTGTACCGCTTGATACTTCGTCAGAAAAATCTGAATGAATTGGAGAAAATACAAAAGATCATTGAAGAGATTTTTCATCAATATTATAACAAACAAAATGTCCTGGATTTGTATGCCACTTATTGGCTCAAAGAAAAACTCGAAAACCCCGGTGTCAGGAGTGAATTGCAAAAACGGACTGAAAAGTTGAAAGATGTGTTTGCAGCTCTGCTGAAAAAAGGTATTGCAAGAAAAGTGATCAAAGAACTGGATGTTGACAGTATGGCGAATATTCTTTTTTTGATTGTCCGGGGATTTATAATGCAGAGTTCGGTTTATAATAATGTGTCGCCGGCAGCCTTGATCAAGAGTACCAATTTTCTGTTACAGGGCCTCAGGCGGGTTGATTGAATATCCGTGGCTGCTGATGAAAGGCAGGTGGCTTGTAGCGGTTCTGTCCAACCAATTTTCATCAATTTTCTGTTGATCCAGCAATTTTTTATTGATCACCAGCATGTCGGTTTTTCCATCTCTTTTACCGGCAGAAACCAGTGGATATTGCTGTAAAGTGGCGTATTCTTTTTGTAATAATTTGCAAAAATCATTGTCCAGGATAATATTACAGCCGGAATTATTAAACAAAACCAGGTGATTGCTGAAAGATTTTGATAATATTTCTTTAAAAAGTTCCGGCGCGTGAATGGTGCCTTTGATGATCTTTGTATTTACTGTGCGAATGTCAAAATCCGCTTCCTTGATTTCACTGACAATAAAAAGATCAGCCAGGCCTCTCTCCTGATTTAAGACCGATGCCAGAGACTCGGGAAATGCTGTGAGATTTTCTTTTGTGAGATATATGATAAGGGTGAAATCAATCACTTGTTTTATACTTCTCTTTTAGAAATTTTTTCAAATCATTGAAATTGGTAAACATTTCGGTGGTGCAGCCTAAAACCCAGCCGCTGATCTCGGCATTTAATTTTTCCGTCACCATATAGACCGGAATATTATGCTCAAAAGCAACTGTTATTTCACCATAAGTGCCGCCGCCTTTTTCCGTGTACTCATCCCAGTAGCAAATAATATAATCAATCCCGTTTATCAGCTCATTCAGATCGCCATTGATCAGTTTCCGCAAAATAATTTTGTAGCGGTTGATGTCGGTAACCTTCAGAGCGCGAAAGGTTTCCATTTCTTCCTGGGTCAGATATTTTGCCTCTTCCTTTAATGGATTATAGTACTCGTGCGCCAGTTCCTTTTCCAGAAAATTTCCGAGGCTTTCCCGCCATTTTCTACCCATATCCGGTGCGTGTTCGATTGCCCCTGCCAAATATGCTTTCATTTTCCTAATTCCCTCTTGTATAAATAATAATTTAGTGGCAGTAATGTAATAGTTACGAGACTTACATACAATGTTTCAATTAATGAAAATTCATTATCTAGCAATAACTTTCTGGCGCCATTGAAGACAATACCAAAGGGTGTGTAATCCAAAACCAGGTAGAGGGATTCCGGGAATATACTTGTTTGGAACATGAAGCCCGAACAAAATAAAAGCATAAATAAAATAAAATAAATATGATATTCAATGAATTTGTATTTTTTGAAAAATAATTTAAGCAGCGCGGCAATCGATATGATCATAATTAAAGAGACCATAACATACAGGAAAAAATAAAGGCAATAGATGAATTTAAACGACAGATTACTGCTCAGATAAAAAATTAAAGTCACTGTAAACAGTGATAGAACCGTCAGAATTATTGTAGAAATTATCTGTCCCCAATAAAGAATAGAAACAGAGAAGCCCGCAGTGCGGTAGTTCAACCGCTCGGTGTGGTTATTAAGCAGTTTGTCATACTGCTGAAAGGAAATAAGAATGGCATATAAAATTGAAATAAAAATGATCAGACCGGGATACATAAATTTAACCACCGAAAGATCATCTGTCATTTGATAGCCGCGCAGAATTATCCACGATGTGAGCAATGCCGGCAATGCGTTACTTATCACTGTAGTCAGTAATTTTCCTGTGGACAGTTCATTTTTTATTACGGTTATTAATGGTTTCATACCAGACCCTCATCGGATAACAGTTGATTCAGGAGTTCTTCGAGATCAATTGAATTACAGGAAACACGCAGTATGGCGTCATTGTCAATTGTTTTTAAAATATTGTAAAATTCATGCAGACCTTTGCATTGGAATTCAATGGAATTGCCCGTTTCGTAGACCTGATCAATATCCCGCAACTCATTTAATTGGCTAATGATTTGGGGGTGTTCCTTTTTTAACTCCACCTGGCCGGTGAAGGGTAGGTCCACCTGGGTGGTCATTTTTTCAAGATCGCCATCAAAACGTATTCCCTGATTGTGCAATACGATCCAGCGGTCGGCAACAGTATGTAATTCTGTAAACTCATTGGTGGCAATGACTACCGTTTTTTCTCCTTTGACCATGCGTAGATATTCCAGCAGAACCCTGCGTGTATTGAAGTCCAGATAGGCCAGTGGTTCATCCCAGATGATGATCTCCGGTGAATGCAGCAATGATAGAACAATGCCTAACCGTTTCCTGATACCCATGGAGCATTGACTTACTTTGGTTTCAAAAAAGGGTGTTAAGTCAAATTGTTTTGATAGGTCTTTTGAGTTGGTTTTGAATTGAGTAAGCGTCATCTCCAGAAATTGGGCGCGGCGCTCCAGATTTTCAAAAACAGTCAACTGGTCTTCATAGAGCGGAATATCGCCCATAAAACCAATCCTTTTGATCAGTTCCCGGCCACCGTTAAACTCCTGACCCTCAATATAGATCTTTCCGTTGGTGGGCGTATAAATTCCGGCAAGTAAATTCAAAAAGGTGGATTTGCCTTCTCCATTTCTGCCCAGGACGACAAAATTTGACCCTTTTTCAATGCCGAAACTGAGATTACTGAGAATATACCTGTTGTCTAATTGTTTGCTAACTTTTTTTAATGCGATAGATGCTTCCACTAGTGTGCCTCATACCATGATTTTCCGGTTCCAATGTCTATTTTTACAGGGACGTCCAATTTAATGGCATTAGCCATTTCATTGTGGATCATTGATTTTAATTTTTCCACTTCACTATCGGGACATTCAAAAATCAGTTCATCATGTACCTGTAAGATCATTTTTGCCTGCCATGCTTCTTCTTCCAGTTTGTTTTGAATGTTGATCATGGCAATTTTTATCATATCTGCGGCAGTCCCCTGAATCGGCATATTAATGGCTACCCGTTCGGCGGCCTGCTGCATATTTTTATTACTGCTGGTAATGTTTTTGGTATAGCGAATTCGGCCGGAAATGGTTTTTACATAGTCATTTTTCCGGGCAAATTCCAGGGTCTCTTCAATAAAGGTATTGATACCGGGATAAGTGGCGAAATAATCCGCGATTAGTTCTTTGGCATCATTCATGGAAATATTCAGGGAATTGCTCATACGATAGGGGCCGGCGCCATACATGACACCAAAATTCACCACCTTGGCGCTGCGTCGCATTTCCGGCGTGACTTCATCTTCATCGACTTTGTAAACCAGGGCGGCTGTGCGGGTGTGTATATCCAGGTCTTGCTGAAATGCCTTGACCAGCTCCGGGTCTTTGGAAAGGTGGGCCATGATCCGCAATTCGATTTGGGAATAATCCGCCGCAATGATCTTCCAGTCGGGATTTTGGGCGACAAAGGCTTTGCGAATTTCCCGGCCTGACTCCGAACGCACAGGAATATTCTGAAAATTCGGATTGCTGCTACTGAGGCGTCCGGTGGAAGCGATGGTCTGATTAAAGGAAGTATGGATCCGCTTTGTTTCCGGGTTGACCAGTTTTGGCAAGGCGTCCAGATAGGTATTTTTCAGTTTGGTCATTTGACGATATTCCAGGACCAGTTCCGGTAACGGATGCAGATCTCTCAGTTTTTCCAGCACTTCAACAGCTGTGGAGCCTTTTTTAAAATTAGGCAGCTCCAGTCTGTCGAACAAAATCTCGCTTAATTGTTTTGGCGAATTGATATTGAATTCAATCTCCGATTCAAAAAATATCTGTTCCGAAATATCCTTGATTTTGTCATCCAGTTTTTTGGACATTTTTTTGAGAAAATCTATATCAACATAGACACCGTTCAGTTCCATTTTTCCCAGTGTGGTTATCAGTGGGAGTTCAATTTTATTATAGATGTCCGCCAGGTGTAGTTTTTTCAGTTCCCCTTTTAAAATATCCACAAGTTGCAGCGCCACATCGGCATCCTCGGCGGCGTAAAAAGTGATTTTGTCCACATCCACCTGATCCATGGTCTTGTTGTTTTTTTTATCTCCCAGCAGGTCTGAGATAGGCTGCATGGTATAGTTGAGGTATTGCTGGCTTAAATGGTCCAGTTTATAGGTGCGAAGATCAGGATTCAACAAAAAAGCCGCGACCATTGTATCAAAAACAATATTGGTCAGATCAATGCCATAGCGTCGCAGGATCATCCAGTCATACTTTATGTTCTGGCCGCATTTCGGAATGGATTTGTCTTCCAGAATGACTTTTAATTCTTCCAGTAATTCCAGCCGGTCTTCATCCTTGAAAAGAGCAATCTGTTTGGACGGGCTCTGAATCGGAATATAAACGCCGGAGTCTTTCTGCCAGCTCATGGCCACACCCACGATTTCCGCCCGGGCCGGTTTGGTTGACGTGGTTTCCAGGTCAACTGACAGGAGTGGGGCCTCTTTTACTTCTTTGACAATTGCCTGTATACCTGCCACCGTGTTGATGGTTTTGTAGTTTTTTTCTGCTTTGGTCTGTGTTTTTCCAAGATCATAGGTATCAATAAATTTATGAAAATCCAGTTTGGTAAAAATTTCATAGAGTTCCTCTTTATTAACACCGTCGAATTTGAGATTATCGATATCAATATCTAAGGGGACATCGGTTTTGATGGTGGCTAATTTTTTAGAGAAAAGCCCTTCTTCTTTACCTTTTTCAAGCAGGCCGGCCACCCGTTTGTTGCCGATCTTATCGGTGTTTTCCAGGATGTTTTCCAGGCTATCAAATTCTTTGAGAAGAGGAACAGCCTTGGCTTTACCAACTCCGAAAATTCCGGGTATATTATCGGATTTATCCCCCAGCATTGCCAGGTAATCGGCGATCTGTGAAGCTTTCACACCGTATTTTTTTTCCACGTCTTCTGCTTTGAAAATTGTATCTTTTGCTTTTCCGCGGCCAAGTTTCAACATGTGAATATTATCGTTCAGTAATTGCATCAGGTCTTTGTCGGCGCTGACAATATAAACTTCAAAATCTTTTGCCGCGGCCTCTTTTGCCAGGGTACCGATACCATCATCGGCTTCAAATCCCGGCGTTAAGATGAGGTTCGCGTTCATTGACTTGCTGATCTGGTGAAGCATTGGCAATTGTTCCACCAGGTCAACCGGAGTATCCGGCCGGTTTGCCTTGTATTTTTCATACATATCATGGCGAAAGGTTTTTTCCGGACCATCAAAAAAAATGGCCATATAATCCGGATTTTGTTCTTCAATTATGTTAAACATTGTTGTGGTGAAGGAGAAGCACGCGCCGGTCGGCATTCCATCGGAATTGGTCAATGCTGATCTCTCCATGGCATAATAGGCCCTGTAGGCGAGAGCGGATCCGTCAATTAAAAATAAGGTTTTTTTCTTTTTCATAATATCTTTTATGTTGCGGGAAAGCCTGGGAGTCGAACCCAGCTCGCTGACCATTGCCAGCGATAACGATTTTGAAGATCGCAGTAATCACCGGAGTTACATGCTTTCCCCTGGTTTAATTATTGGTTGTAATCATATAATCCAGATTTTCTCGTTTTTTGATCTGACGGCCAACGCTTTCAGCAATGGAACGGCTTTCAAAATAACCCACCCGAACGGCAACCAGTTTCCCGTTTTTTCCTTCTATTTTTTTTGTAAAAGCATTATAGCCCTTGGTTTCCAATTTATTTTTTAAATAAGTGGCATTGGTCGGTGAAGTAAAAGCGCCAAACTGTAGGCTGTATTTCATTCTTTCTTCATGATGAGTCTGGATCGGCGACTGATTTTTATAAGATACAAAATTGCCTTCCTGTTTGTCTTTCTCAACTATTACCAGATTGGGTTTATACTGAGAATTACTGTAGGACAAGTTCAGATGGGGAATCAGCCGTTTGTATTTATTGTAATAAAAAGCGGCGGAATCCTTTTTATTTACCGCATGATAACTGTTGATCAGAACATTAATGCAATTCTCGATACGTTCTGAGCTCTGATATTTTTCAATGAAGGTCTCACAGTCTGCAATGGATTTGTTGTACAGTCCCCTGGTATAATTGTATTCAATGATCTTGATATAGGCGTTGTCCGCTTTATCATGATCGGGATACTTATTGATAAAATCCGTGAATATATTGAGCGCGTCCTGTCCGTTATTTGCAACCAGCCCGGATAAAAACAGCACATCCGGTTCATTGGGATGCTTCATTTTCAGGGAAGCCAGGTTTTCCCGGACATAATCATATTTACCTTTTTCAATCATCGTGTAATAGGAATTGAAATTTTCAGCAAAAAGAAATATTGGCAATATGAGCATTATTATTTTACCGGTCAGTTTCATCATGATATTAATCTATGAATGTGTCGGTTTCTTTGCAATTATTGCAGAACCAGGCGGGCTCATCAACCTCATGGCCACAGTTTGAGCATTTCGTGATATCCGGTAAATTATAATTATTGAGTACATCGGCTAATATACCGGCGCTTTTACGGCAATTTTCTTTGACAGCATAAAATTTAGCTAGGGATATTCGAAGTTCAGTATCATTTTTTTGGCTTTTTAAATGTTCGTCAATAATGGCAATCGCCTGGGAGATGTCGCCTTTGTTTTCATAAAATTCAGCCAGGGCGATGATCGTTTCAGTATTTTCCGGAGATTTTTTCAGTATGTTTCTCAGGAAGGTATTAATACGCTCAAATTTTCCGAGATTAAACAGAATCTTTTTCAAATCGGGAAATACCAGGTAGGCTTTTTCCGGATTGATTTCCACGAATTTTTCCCACCAGTCAACGGCATCTTCCTCACGCTGGTCTTTGATATAAGATAATCCCATGTAATAATAGGGCACTTCGCAGCCCGGATCAAATTTGATGGCTTTTCTGAATACCAGGCGGGCATCATGATATTTGCCGCTGTTATAATGGTTTTCCAGGCCATCCTGAACACGGAATATGGTCATTAACCGTTTTTTGGACGCCTCATCGATCTTATTGTTTTTTTTCAGGGCATCAATCGCATTTTCCCATTGATGGGCGTCCCGGTAGAGTTTGTAGAGATTTTCATTGGCGTAACGATTATGTTTATCCTGTTTCAGAATTTCTTTCGCTTTTTCGATAGCAGCGGAATAGTTTTCCAGAGCCATATTATCTTCACAAAGTTGTGTCAAAATAGTTATCTGCTGGTCTTTTGTGATGTTCTGGCGGAAAAGAAGGTTTTCGTGAATATTCAGGGCGTTTTTTGCCTGTCCGGTCTTGCGCAGCAAATCCCCCAGTTTAATATAAGCATCGATATTCCGGGTGTTATATTTCAGGTATTCACGCAAAGATTCAATCGCTTTCTGGTTTTCATTATGCAGCATATAATTGAGGCCGGTGGTATAGAGTGAATCGGTCTTCATGGCCTTTCTTTTGGTTTTGCCTCGATTGATAAGCAAGAGAACATAGATTACAATCGCTGCGACCAGTAGAATAATAAATAAGGTGATACTCATGTTTATTTGTCCTGTGTTTTCATTTTATTGGCTTTATTAACCTCTTTATTTCTCAATAAATTAACTTCTTTTTCCAATTTCAGGTACTCTTTTTTTAAGGTTCGTAATTGGGATTTTGTATTGATCAGATTTACAGCGGCAAACAAGAGACCTATAATAATACCGAAAATCAATGTTATTAGCAGCGCAATTACAAATTCTATAGTAAAGACATTGTTTTCCGTAAAGAATTTGATATCTACTGTTTTATCCAAATTTTGAATAATAAATAATGATAATAAAAATGCGATGACAATGATTAAAACCATTTTTACAACTTTCATAAAACCTCCGATTCCTTAAATTTACCAAATAAAGAAACTCCTGCAAAATCTATTATTGTAACCGGCACATAACTGCCTATCGCCGGATCGCCTTCTTTGATGATAACAGTTTTATTGGTTTCTGTTCTACCCAGTTTTTCACGGCTGTGTTTTTTGCTTTCACTTTCAACAAAAACTTCAACTTTTTTACCCAGGTATTTTTTATTCTGAATTAATGTATGCTCTTTTTGTTTGGCAATTATTCTGTTTAGCCGGTCCGCTTTGATTTCCCCGGGCACATTGTCCGCTGTTTTGGCGGCTTTGGTACCCTGGCGCGGTGAATATTTGAACATAAAGGCGGAATCATAGACCACCTTGTCCATAACATCCAGTGTGTCCCGGAAATCTTCTTCCCTTTCATCGGGAAAACCAACGATAATATCGGTTGTCAAAGCAATCTCCGGAATATATTTACGAATTTTTGAGACCAATTCAAGGTAGTCCTCTTTTGAATAGGTTCTGTTCATATTTTTTAAGGTTCTGGTGGCGCCGGCTTGCAGCGGCAGGTGGATATGATTGCAAATATTGTCATGAGCGGCCATAACTTGAATTGTCTCTTCCGTGAAATCTTTGGGATGAGGGGAAGTGAACCGAATTCTTTTTACAGAGTCTAATCCGGCGATTTCCTGCAAAATATCATGAAATTTTTTTCCTTTGTCATTATAGGAGTTCACATTTTGCCCAAGGAGAATAATTTCCTGACGGCCGGAATTAACAATATGCCTGGCCTGTTCAAGCACCTTTGCAAAAGCCATGCTTCGTTCCCTTCCGCGGGTAAAAGGAACAATGCAATAGGTGCAGAAATTATTGCATCCGCGGGTAATGGGAATGTATCCCGAATAGGGATTAAGATATTTTGGCACGATGGTATCATACATTTCCGTTTCGGAAAAATCGCAACTGACATGAAGTTGGTGATTAGACTTTCCGGCAATAATTTTTGTTATGTCATGATAAGCATCCGGGCCCAGGACAAAATCAATATTGGGAATGTTTGCCTGAATAGTTTCTTTTTTTTGCTGGGCTGTACAACCAATCAGGCCGACTTTAGCATGAGGGTTGATCTTTTTTATGCTGGAATACTGAAATAATTTATTAACGGCCCGCTGCTCCGCTTTGAACCGAACGGAACAGGAGTTCACGATAATAATGTCTGCCTGTTGGTATTGGTCTGTTGCGCTGTAGCCTTGTGCTTCTAATAAACTTTTGACAATTTCCGAGTCAGATTCATTCATCTGGCAGCCGTGTGTTTCAATAAAATATTTCATTTTGTCCTTATTTATTATGTCGTAATCTATTCAAAATTATAGAAAATTACACTATAAATATTGGTGAAAATGAGACTATTTCAGGAGAAAACAATACTGTAAAAAGGTGGTTAGTTTAAAGGGCCGGTGAAAAAATATCTTTCCGGATTCTTTTTTACACCGAACTGGCGTACTTCGTAGTGCAGGTGTGAGCCGGTGCTGCGTCCGGAACTGCCGACTTCGCCGATCTTTTCGCCGCGTTTAACCGACTGGCCGGTTTTCACATTGAATCTGTTCAGGTGTGCATAAACGGTGGTATAGCCATGTCCGTGATCAATTTTGATGATCCTGCCATAGCCGCCGGAACTGTAAAAACATTCCCGCACAACACCGTCCGCGGCCGCATACACAGGTGTGCCACGCGGGGAACTGATGTCCAGCCCGTAATGAAATTGTCGTTTTTTTGTGAAAGGGTCATGACGGTAACCGAAATCACTGCTGATAAATCCGCCATCTACAGGAATGATTGAAGGCGTTGCCTGGATCAGATCATTATGATTTTTAACAGCGTCATAGATTTCTGTATAACTGAGTTTTTCAAGTTCCAAATCTCTTTCAATTTGTCCCAGTTTTCTGGAAAGATCCGAGATCATCAAACTATCGCTGGGGATAAATTTATCCAGTTTTGTTGTTTTGTGGATTACCTTACCACCGATACCTAATTGGCGAATATCTTTATCAATGGTGGGAATATCAGTATAAGTTCGCAGCGCCTTGTCTTTTTCAAATAGTAAAGAAAGGTTTTGACTTACTGAATCCAGCCGCGTTTCCATATTCCGGATAACAGTAACCAATTCTTTGTTATCATTTTTTAATTTTGTTAGTTTAGTTCTATATATGAATTCGGATAAATATTCTACCGTAATAAATCCACTTATCAGGATTAATAAGATTATTGATGAAATAAAAACAATAATTTTTGTAGGGGATAGAAAAAAAGTTACCGGCTTTTTGTTATTTTCTAATAAAAAATCGAACTTTTCTTTTTGTTTTTGCATTTACAATTTTTCTCTTCTTAATTTACACTATATCCAGTTGCCCTCTGTATATTAAACACAAAAAGATAAGATGTCAATCTTTTTTTTATCCTAAGTAACTTCTCAGATGGTCTGTCCGTGAAATATGGCGCAATTTTCGAATCGCTTTTTCTTTTATTTGACGGACTCTTTCCCTCGTGAGATTAAGTATATCGCCAATTTCTTCCAGTGTTGCCGGGCGCTCACGATTAATACCAAAATAATAGCGAATAATCATTTCCTCTCTTGAGTCAAGGGTTTTCAGAGCCTCATCGATTTCCGATTTAAAACTTTCCTCCATGATATCATCCTGGGGAACACTGCCATTATCCGTTGGAAGAATGTCTTTAAGTGTGCTTTTTTTATCCTGTGGGAGGGGTGCGTCGATGCTTAAAACACCGTCATTCTGTTGGAGTGAGGTTTTCCCATCGATGTTTTCACTTTCCATTATGTATTCAAGTTCTTTTTGGTTCGGTTCACGCTCGTATTGGCTCTGGAAATCAGTGGCGGCGCGGGAAAGTTTTTTGATGTTGCCCACAACATTCAGGGGTAAGCGTACCAGGCGCGAGTTTTCGGATATTGATTGCAGTATGGTCTGCTTGATCCACCAGACAGCGTAACTGATAAATTTGAAACCACGGGTTTCGTCAAATCGTCTGGCGGCTTTAATTAAGCCGATATTACCTTCATTGATCAGATCGGCGAGGGAGAGACCATGGCCCTGGTATTTTTTTGCCACGGAAACTACAAAGCGAAGATTCGCGCGTAATAGTTTATCCAGCGCCTCTTCATCTCCCTGTTTAACCCGTACTGCAAGAGAAATTTCTTCTTCTGAAGATAGTGGTTCTTCTTCACTGATCTCCTGGAAATACTGTTTTAAAACTCTACTGTAAATATGCTCGGGTAATTGTTGGTTTGTTTTGGTCTTCATAAATGATGATCCTCGGCAAATTAATTTTCTTCAACAGGTTTGTTTTCATTCTGTTTTTTTGTTTCAAGTTTTTGTTCTTTTTCATCAATGTTTTCATTGATCCCGATTATTTTTTGCAGAATTTTACTGACCTCCTGATTATTTTTTAATGACGAGAATTCTTCTTCATCAATGTTTTCGTACAGGATTTTACCCAGTTTGAGGTATTCCTGTTCCTTAGACTTTTCCAACTGGTAAATATCCAGTTTTATCTTACCTTGTTTTGTTAATTTTTCTGCTTTTTCGGCTGCATCTTTTGTGAATTCAGACGCTTTGTCCGCGGCACTTGTTGCAAATTTTTCAATTTTTTGTTTTATGTTGTCCCAATTCTGTGTCATCTTTCCTCCTGTTAAAAGGTATCACGAATAAAATGCCATAAAACTTATTATTTCTCCATATTAATTATGTTTGTTGATTATTCCTAAAAAAATATGGATTAATTTTTTTCAAATTAAGTTAATAATTCAATTAGTTTTTTTATGAACAATGCTATTTAGTTTTTTACTTTTATTCACATAAAATTGATGGTTAATTTAGTAGAAAGTTACAAAAATTATATGAATTTACAATGAAATATTAATTTTTATTGTTGTTATGAAATTTGTCTGTTTTCAGGAATATTTTATTATTGCCGGTATGTTTAATCTAAAATATAACCTTAAATCATTTACAAAACACAATCATCTCAATTGTGCTCAGAGAGATGCAATTTCATTTTTCATTTTTCTGTTTCCGTAAATCAGGTCATCCATCAATATCGCTGTTCGGCGGAATATTGGAAAATGACGGATGCCAAAGCGAATTGTATTATGAAATAAATTGTCATTGTGAGAAAAAGGACAAACCTGTATGCAGCGGGCGCAGTCCGTTCCGATTTGCGTCCAGTATCCGTAACATTTTTCCTGGTGGATTTGCCATCTGAAAGAACCATTGATCACCGACGGATCTTTGTAAGGTATCGCCTGTGAAGGACATAATTTTGCACATTTTTTGCATATTTTGCAAAATTCCTCAATGCTGGCGTCACAAAATCCGGGATTTAGATGTAAGGGTAAATCTGTGGTAACTGCTGCGATACGGACGCGCGGCCCGAATTTTGCGGAAATCAGTAATCCCATTCTACCGATTTCACCAAGTCCGCAGTCGCGCGCAACCAGGGGGGCGATAATATCATATTTGCCATCAATATGGGCCGTAGCGGAATAGCCAAGATTCGCGATGAATTTGGCCAAAGATACTGCTAATACAGCAGAGTTAAGATACTGCCGGGAAGATTCCAGCACAACCGGTGATTTGGGTGCATGGGCAATCATTTCCTTGTCCATTTTAAGCAGAAAGGCGATTACATTGGTGTGGTTATTTATGATTTTGCTACCGTATTGTTCTCCATAACCGCGGTGGGAATACAAATGGTGTTTTTTTAGGCGGGTAATGCCGGCGTCAACGGCCCCGTTTTTCAGCAGCCAGTTGACTATGAACCGGGTTGTATCTTTTGGGTCCAATTCCGGCTGCCCGGTTTTGATTTCCGGTTTTGTTATCCCATGCAGATGCTGGGTTACAGAAAAATTCGCTTCCGCGGCTTCGGAAAAATAAGGCGAATAATATTTTGCGTTTTTTGATAAAAGTCCCGGATTCCGACGAATTGTATCATCGATTTCTTTCTTTTCTGGATGGGATTGGTAATAATCATGATAGTTTTGAGAATTGGATTCTAACTTAGCGCGGGAAAACATTATATCCCGTTCATCGATTCGGGAGGAAATATCCCGGGTACGGCTTTTCTTTTTAAAGGATGTGACATCCGGAATAAAAATGATTAATAGTGCAACCACCAGCAGAATTAGGGTTATTATTGACAGTATGGAAATATTTAGAAATGCGATACCAAGAAAAGGTAGAGGAACAGCCAGAGCGAACAGCAAAAAGCGTTTAAAGGCCAGCTTTTCTTTCTCAATTAATGAAATAATGGAAAAGCCGATAAACATGAAAAAACTTGCGATAGCTAAAAATAATAATATAAATTGCAAAAATATCCCCTTTTCCCCGATTTATTTTTAAACGAAGCAAATTTAATATCTTAGTACTTTTTTTAAAATTTTTTTGTAGTTTATTAAAATGATTTTGCAGATTGTATGAAATTTTTAGAGGGAAGTTGGAATGAAAAGGAATTTTACTTTAATTTTGATAATTTTTTTGTTCAATGGTTATGGAATTACTGCTGAATTTCCTGATTACACCGATGATTTCAAAAGTATGGTTGTATCGGGAAGTGAAAATATAACCGCTTATTATCCGGAAATGGCGGGATTGGCCTTGATGGAAGGACTGTTGATCTGGCAAGGGGATGAGTGGTTGAGAACCAATTTCGTAGATACAAAAAATTGTCAATTTACAAACAATATTTTGGACATGGCCACCTATCCGGCAAAATGGTATGGGAAAAATACAAAAAATCTGTTGGTGATGTATGGCGGAGTCACTGCCGGTTACTATCTTTACGGGCAGGCAGCGGGACATAATAAAAGTATTGAAACATCTTATTTGTTGTTAGAATCTTTTGTATTTACGGCAGGAATAGTTGAATTTTGGAAAATTCTGTTGGGGCGGGCGCGGCCATTTAAGGGACTGGGCAGTAAGAACTTTGATCTGCTGAACTTTCATGAAGAATACCATTCACTTCCTTCGGGGCATACAGCGATGGCCTTTAGCATGATGAATACTATTGCCAATTCATCAGAAAGCAATCTCATAAAGATTCCCGCCTATAGTTTTGCTGTCAGCGCCGGATTACAGCGAATCGGCAGTGATGTACATTGGGCCTCTGATGTGATTTTAGGAGGATTGATCGGCTATGGTGTGTCTGCATTTCTGTACAATAATTTTTATGAAGGAACTGATGAGGATGCGGTACAACCGGCCCTTCGATTTAATTTTATCATTCCATTATAATCGATTAAAATAAACTCAGGTTTTCGGCAGTATATTTCTCAATGCATTTGGGGGAGTTGTTTTTTGGAGAATTCATATATTTTGAAACCGGATAGAAATTTAATTTTTCCCGGTATGGGTTAAGGGCGTTGACCGCTTTTCCGGGTGTAAATTTTTTATAATTTAGCCAGATTTGCATATTATCGCTGGTAATAATTGCCGGCATACGATTGTGTATATGGGCGATTTTTTCTGCCGGTTCAGTTGTAATAACAGTGTAGGAGTTGATGATTTCGCCGGTTTTGGATCGCCATTGACTCCATAACCCCGCCATGGGCATAAAATCATGATTATCTCGAAAAATATAATAAGGCTGCTTTCCGGTATTATCGGTTTTCCATTCATAATAACCATCGGTGATCACAATACAGCGATGGTCTTTCAGTAATGGAGCGAAACTCTGTTTTTGCGTCAGAGTTTCACTGCGGGCATTGATCATCTTATAGCCGATTTTCTGATCCTTTGCCCAAAAAGGCAATAGTCCCCAACGCATAGAAATTATTTTTCGTTCTCCGTTTTGAACCAAAATTGGCGTGGTTTGTGTCGGCGCGATATTGTAACTGGGTTGCCAGTCAAATTTGGCATTGCTCTCTTTCACCAGATATTCTTTGATTATTTCTGCTTTGTCTTTTGTTAAAGTTTTTCTTCCGCACATAGTGTTTTAAACTACTTAATTTGTTATAGATTGACAATGGTTTTTAGAGAATAATTCATTAAAACTTCTTTTTTATTATAATGAGTTTTATGTTTTGCACGATAATTGCATTGTAGCAGCATACCGTATTTTCAATTAAACATCGTGAATAAAGGAATTTTCAAATGGCTAATAAAATTCTCCTGGAAACCGGCACCAATGAAATGGAATTGCTGGCTGTTATAGTGGACGGACAATATTTTGGAATGAATGTCGCAAAGGTTCAGTCGATCCAACAGTTTGATCCTGTGAAAATTACGGGAATGCCCCGGTCGGCGGAAAGTATAATAGGAGTTTTGTCCTACCGGAAAAAATCCATTCCGGTGATTGACCTGGCGCAAATTCTGGGAAAAGAAAGTTCTCCGGAAGATAGTAAAGATATTGTTGTTATTACTGAATTTAATAATACTATTAATAGTTTTAAGGTTCACGGTGTGAATCAGATCTATCGAATCAGTTGGGACAGGCTGACGCCGTTAAAAGGTATTATGAGCAATAATTCCTATGTCACCGGCTCTGTTTTAATTGATGATAAGGAAATTTTGGTACTGGACCTGGAATATATTTTAGCCACGCTCTTTCCGGAATTGACCCTGGAAGATGTTTCCGATGATACTGTGGCAGAACAAAAATCAATTCACCGGGACAATATTAAAATCTATTTTGCTGAAGATTCCGCCATTATTCGTACCGGTGTTGCCAAGGCCCTGGCCAAATCAGGTTATGCGAATATTACTGAATTTGAAAATGGAAAAATGGCTTATGACTATTTTATGGCATTAAAAAATGGAGGCAAAGACGGACTACAGAATTCTGTATTGATATCCGATATTGAAATGCCGGTGATGGACGGTCTGACACTCTGTAAAAATTTAAAAAGCGACCCTGATTTGCAACAACTTCATATCACCATGTTCTCCAGTCTGATCAACCGGCAGATGATTGAAAAATGCAAAAGTGTCGGCGCTGACAATTATGTGACCAAGCCGGAAGTCAATAAACTAGTGCATATTCTGGACGATTTTTTTGAAGGATAGGTGTAGATATAATTAAATTTATTAAAGTAGAAATTTCAATTTTAAATCACTAAATCATAAACTTCATTCCCTGAATTAAATTCAAGCAATTTAGCCCAGTCGATGATGCCATCATTGCAAAACAAAAGACTAAATTCATAAGTAAATTTATTAATCATCCGTGCATACGATTTGTTAAATTCGCCATTTTTCTCTTTTGCACTGTGACCCAGAGGTTCAATTATTTTAATATAAAAATCATCTTCTCCGGTTATTTCTTTCCAAAAATTTTGTCCGCATAACTTAAAATAATCGCCTTTATCACTTCTTGTATCTTTTCCATAACAACAACCATTTATAGCAATTGCATGTAATTTTGAATTTGATGTTCGCAAAGTTTTTTTCGCTTTTTTAAAATTGTTTCTTAATCGTTTAATTTGGCTGCTGTTACCCCAATTGGGTCCTGACTTTATCGATACAAGATATCTGATTCCATTCTTATCATACTCCAGATCAATGCCTTCTGCCGATGATTTCCACCCACCATAAATAATGGAATTTACATAAATTGCAAGTTTTTCTAAAAAATCTCCAAATATTGTTTCCTCTTGTGACGATAAATAAGCATCCAGAATTGTTTGGATTAATTCCTGGGAGGTTAAAATATTTTTTGCTTTGAATAAATAAGGATTTTTCCTTTTTAGCACACTTTTAAGTTTTAACTTTTCTATTCTAATAATCCGTTTTTTATGAAAATCACCAATATTTTTTTCTACAAATTTCTTTAAATCATTCTGGCTCAGTTTTTCCATATTTTCCTCTATTTTCAAATAATACTAATTCTGACGTTTTGATATTTTTTTTGGTCATTTCAACGTAGTTGGTCATAATTTCAATTCCAATTGAATTACGACCTAACTTATGAGCTACTTTATTTGTTGTTCCTGAACCAGAAAAAGGGTCTAATACCCAATCTCCCCGATCTGTAAATAATTTGATAAACCATTCGGGTAGTTTTTCCGGAAAAACAGCGCTGTGATTTCTATTATTGCATTCAGTCGCCATATGTAAAACATTTGTCGGGTAAACCAGTTTTTTACCAACCCAGTTGGAAACATTTTTTCCAAAACCACTACCCACGCGTGAATTATCCCTGATTTTATCAGTCTCACTCAAATTATTCAATCTGGTTTTGGCCCAGGTTCCAATGGGAACTTTAACACTATCCTGATTCATTTTAAATTTTTTGTTTTTATTAAATTGTAACAATCGTTCCCATGAATCCCGGAATCTATTCGGCCATTTACCGGGGAATGAATTTTTTTTATGCCAAACAAACTCTTCGGTCCATAACCAGCCTTGTTTTCTCATTTCTAATATTAATTCTATTACGTATGTATGCCGTTCGCCATTCATTACTTTTTCTTTGATATTCAGTATAAAAGTACCCGTTGGCTTTAATATTCTCAACAGTTCGTCTGAAATTGGCAGAAACCATTCAACATACTTATTTGGATGTACTCCTCCGTAGGTATTTCTTCGCTGATCTGCATAGGGAGGGGAAGTAATGATCAAGTCTATTGAATTCGATTCAATAGACTTGAGTTTTTCTCTGCAATCACCATGTATTATTTTTGTTTTTATTTCCATATTGTCCTCTGATGTAAAATAATAAATTTGTAAAATAGCAACAAGCAATTAAAAATGATATCGGTTTATATTCTATTTTATCCTTGACAGACTCCATAATTTTTCAATGGTAATGGTGTAAACGCCCCAGGATTCCTCCACTTTCCCACGCACCACAAACAATTTTTCCCAATTCAGCATATCTCCGAATTCCTTATACACCTTGGGAAACATCACACATTCATAAATATCGGTTTCGTCCTCAAAAGTGACGAATTCCATGGGCTGCCGTTTTTTTGTGCTGGTGACTTTGCGGGTGATCTTGACGCCGGCCAGGTTGATGGTACGGCCTTTATGGTTGGGAATGTCGCTGGCTTTGCGTACTTTCCCCTTCAGAAAATCAGAATAAATGAATAACGGATGCCGCGTTACCGGAAAGCCAAAACATTCGGTTTCCAGTTTCAGAATTTCGTGGAGTGGCAGTTCGTCCTGCTTCGGCGGCAGAAAATTTGGTTCATCAGTGTCTTTTTTCAGACAGTGAATCGCCACATGAAAAGCAATTTCCTTATGGGACATCTGCGGCTCAATGCCGTAAAAACAGCCGCTGTCTGTGAGTAACATGGCATCGGAAAAATCCAGTTCCATGCGTTGAAAGAAATTCTCCAGCGAGGTGAAAAATCCCTTTTTACGTTCTTCGATAATGGCTTTGACAGCTTTGTGTTTCAAGCGCTGGATCGCCATGAAGCCGATGCGGATCTTGTCTTTTTTCCCTTTGTAATGGATTTCGCTGAGATTGATGTCGGGTTTGAGAATCTCGATGCCAAAGCGCCGGGCCTCACTGAGATAAGCAAAAGGGGAGTAGAAGCCGCCCTGGTTTGTGATCACTGCCGCCAGGAATTCCGCCGGATAATGGGCCTTCAGATAAGCGCAGGTAAAAGAGAGTCGGGCAAAGGATGCCGAATGGGGCTTGCAGAAGGAATACCCGGAAAAGGATTCGATCATCGACCAGAGTTCACTGGCCAGTTGCCGGGAATAGCCTCGTTTTTCCGCGCCTTTGAAAAAATTATCCTTCCACATGGGTTTTACCTCCCGTAGATTGGGCCGGGAAATGACCTTTCGCAGATAATCCGATTCTTTGTAGCTGAATCCCGCCACCTGCCGCGCTGCCATGGAAACCTGCTCCTCATAAACCATGATGCCGTAACTCTCTTTCAAAAATTTCAGGTCCGGATGGATCAGTTGCCAGGGCTTGCCATGAATCCGCTCCAGCATCAGATTGGTGAAGCGATTGGCAGCCGGACGGATTATGGAGGAGTAGATGACAACATGCTCAAAATCAGCGACACCGGCTTTCGCCAGCAACTGCCGCGTGGCCGGACTTTCAATGTAAAAAACGCCCATGGTTTTGCCCGATTCCATCAGGATTCTGGTGGTCTCATCGTCAGTGCCGTTGATGGAATGGTAGTTCAGGTGAATTTTGCTGTAAAGTTTCAGCATTTTCAGTGTGTCCCGCACCACAGCCAGAGAGCGATTGCCCAGCAGATCGATTTTCAGCAAGCCGGAATCCTCAGTCTGGTCTTTTTCCCATTCGATGATCTGTACGCCTTTGGGCGCTTTTTCCACCGGCACGTAATTGCGCATATCGTCAGGGACAATGATCACGCCGCCGGGATGGACGGAAGGATAGCGGAAGACGCCGCGGATTTTGTCGCTCTGTTGCAGGATTTCCAGCAGGTCTTCATCGAGGTTCAGATTTTTGAAGCGGTTGTCGGTTTTGATCCATTCCACTAGGGCTTTCGGACGGCTCATGAAGCCGATACGTTTGGTGACCGCCTTGATTTCTTCATTGGAGAGGCCAAAGACCTTGCCGGTTTCCCGAATCGCTGAGCGGGGCTGCAAAAAGACCTGGCTGGCCACCATGGCCGTGCGCTGCTCACCATAGCGCTTAAATACAAAGTCCAGCACATCATCCCGTTCGTCCCAGGGAAAATCAATGTCGATGTCGGGCATGTCTACCCGTTCCGGATGAATGAAGCGCTCAAACACCAGGTTATATTTGATCGGGTCCACCTGGGTGATGAACAAGCAGTAGGAGACAATGGAAGCGGCGCCGGAACCACGCCCAATAGTGGCGGTATCGCCGTTCTTGACAATGTCATAAACCACCAGAAAGTAAGGCGCGAAGCCTTTTTGTGTGATGATGGTCAATTCGTATTCGATGCGCTCTTTGATTTTGGTGGTAAGGTCGGAATAGCGTTCTTTTGCGCCCGCATAAACCAGTTTTCGCAATTGCTTGTTGGCCTTGTGGTTTTCCCGCAGATTCAGGCCGGGAAAAATGGTGTCCACAAAATTCCAGTCGGTTTTGCAGCGCTCGGTCAAGTAATGAGTGTTATTGATCGCATCCAGGGAATTGGGGAAGAG
>CAYYMT010000014.1:0-15346 GCA_964472715.1 uncultured bacterium
GGCGAACATCCAATCCAGGTGGTCATTACTTTCCGGAGAAAAGCCCATGACTTCCCGCCATACCAGGGGAGATTCCATGCAAAAATAGATGAATGGTGGATTTGGTATTGAGGTTAGTTTGTCGTAGATGAATTTGTAGATCGGGACGCGCACAGGCCGTGCATAGCGCATCTTACCGTCCATGCCTTTGATCATCTCCCCGTAGGCAATTTTTGTGAAGGGATAGCGGTCAATGATCTTTTCTTTCATGGACGGGGGAAAGCGTAGTGAGCCCATGCTGATCCAGGGGATTTTGTCCGGATTCACAGTCCGGTAGATTTCATCGATCACATTTGAATAAATTTCCCGCCAGTTTTCATACTGTAAAATCGGGTCAAAATGAAACCCGGTGAGGAAACCGTTATCCTGTGCTTTTTGGGCTGTTGCCAAGCGTCGGGAAACGGAATCAGCCATGCTTTCTTCCCGATCAACGATTGACTGAGGATTGATGGACCAGGAAAAGACGATATTTCCCCGATGGGGAAGATCAAGCAGATCATCGGTATGGGTTAATTTGGATTTGATTTCAAACATGGCATTGGGGAAGTCCTGAAAGAGATCGATAATTTTTCCGGCAAACAGACGAGAGCCTTTCAGGGCCAGGGAATCACCCAGTTCTCCTGTGCCGATGCGAATGAACCGGTTTGGTTGCCTGGACAGTTTTGTCCGTAATTCCCGGGCTATTTCATCAAAATTGGTATAGATCACAGTGGCCGGCTGATTCAGATAAAATTGTAAAATGCAATAGGTACAATTGAGCGGGCAATTCATGGTGTGATTGATCACCTGGTACCGGCAGCAGAGATAGGAATTGTCAGTGCCCGGACAGCCTTTGACAATTTCGCCTTTGGAGCGGGTGAGCCAGAGCACCTGCTTGGGATCCAACCCCTGGGGCGAGGGAATTTCGTTGTCAGCAATTATTTTATAAATATTACGTGGATATTCCTGCAGAATTTGTTCAGTGGCGCTATCCTTCAATGAACGGCGGGAAATATAAATTTTTCGAATGGTGTTGTTCGTGGCCACGATGTTATAATTTTTTAATTATTTTTTGCAGGGTTTTACGATTTTTTTCCTTGAAAAAATCAGCAATAGCATCAATATCATTGGCCGTGTCGATTCTGAAAAACCCTGTTATTTCTTTTTTTTCAAAGGAGCGGTCATATTGCAGGTTGATCTGTTCCGGTCGGTTTAGTTCCGAAAAGAGTTCATTAATTTTATCGCGATGCTTGGTCAAAAGGGGATAGCGGAATTCCTGTATTTTATGACGAATTTGGTAAAGTTTATTTTTCTTTTCATCCTGCTCCAGGATAGTGCGTAACTCTTTCTTCAGAATAGCGAAGTTCCGGGCATTGAGTTTATTGGTTTCTGTCAGATTTTCGATGATTTCAAGGAAATTGCCAAGGGAAGGCTTGAGGTCGGCAATTAATTGCGCGTAAAATTGCTGATCGTCTGTTGGTGATATTGCTATATATTCCCAGGCTTTTAAAGGCGCTTTTTTACTGATTAAATAATCTGAAACAGGTGTGATGATTCGATTGAAGGCACGGTATTTTTCAGTAACGGTTTTCCGGGGAGGGATTTTTAATTTTTTTGAAACAAAGGCAGCATAGGTCTGCCGGTCAATAGATGTTGTTTCCAGAATATTCAGAATTTTTGCTATGATCCGGTTATTTAGAGTATGATCAAAAAGAAAATAATCAGTAGCGGCAGTCAGCAATTCAAAAAATGTACTGTTGGCGGCTAAGAAATAGACAGGAATCTCACTGTTTTTTTGGGTTTTATAATAACTCAGACGTCCTGCATCAATCAGGATTTCTGCCATATCCTTTTTTTTTACAGCAATAAAAGGCTTGATAAAGTTTTGTTGATCAGTACGATTCTCCAATTCAAAAACAGGATCGAAATTATCGTGATGAATAGCAGATTGATTAATTGGCCATTTGGTAACCAGAACCGGATTCATGGAGCATCCTTTTGTATTGTTTCAATTTCGGTTCAAAAACATTGGGCAGTTCTGTCCGTTTTTCCCGGCCGATATAGAGAATTTCCAGTTTGTTGACGATCTCTTTGATCACCAGTTTCCGTTGCCATGGTTTTAGATCTTCATCCAGCAACCGTTCCAGTGCGTCGACACGGAAGCGATCCATCCCCCAGTATTGCCGTGACAATTGGTCATCGTGGCCACCGGTCTTCACGATCAGTGTTTCATCCATCAATCCTATAGGATGATCTTTGGCGATTCGCAGCCAGAGGTCATAATCTTCACAGATTGGCATGGATTCATTAAAATATCCCACTTCCTCGAAGATTGTTTTTTGGATAATAACAGCGCTGGGGCTGACAATACAAAGGGGAAGGCATTGCTCAAAGATCCAGCCGGAATATTTTTGATGTTTTTTCATGGGATTGACAAACTTACCGTTGCGAATCCATTTTTCACCCACCTGGGCGACTTTGAACTCCGGATGTTCCTGGATGTATTGCATCTGTTTTTCCAGTTTTTCCGGCAGCCAGTAGTCATCGGAATCCAGGAGTGCGATCCAGTCTCCGTGGGATTTTTTTATACCAAAATTACGCGCTGCGGAAACACCGGCGTGAAGGATCGAGAAATGGCGAATATTTTTTTCATATTTGTGCAAAATCCGGTCGGTGTTATCCGTTGACCCATCGTCGATTATGATCAATTCATAATCTTTATAAGTCTGATTAAGAACGGATTTAATAGCCCGTTCCAGGCTTTTTTCGCGATTATAAGTTGGAATGATAACAGATACGGTTGGTTTGTGATTGTTTTGCATCATACTGCTATTGTCCTTATTAATTTTTCTACCGGTTTTGCCAGTAATTGTGCATTTTGTCGGAGTTCCTGTTTGAATTCAGTCAGGGAAAAATCCTGCATCTCATCAGAAACGACTTTTAATGAATTAAAATGTATATTATGCTGATTGCAAAATTCTGCTATCCAAAAAGCTTCCATATCTACGATATCAGCGCCGGTTTTGTTCCTGACGGTGGTTTTTTCATTGGTTTGATAAAGGGCTTTTTGTGATGTAAACAGGATAGATTTTTTCAGACCGGCCGGATTTTCTTGTATTATGGGTGTTGGTGTGATTTGCCGTAAGCTATTATTTGTCATTGCAATATAGGAGGTTGGCATTATCAATAGTCCTTTTTTATGAGCTTTGTTCAAACTGCCGCAAGTACCAATATTTAAAATACCGGAGACAGTATTGCTCGCTAAGTAATGACTAAGTTTTTCCAGTGTTTTGTTACGGCCGATGCCGGTGATAAGAAAGTCTGGGTTGATATTTTTCACCGGCGACAGATTGAGGTTTTCCCGGGTTGGCGTTAATTCATCTTTAATAGCTGCTGTGATCAATATCTTCTTAGTCACTTTGCTCTGTAGCTTCCCTTATTTTTGTAACATATTCATCATGAGAAATAGTATTATAATTTCCGCAATCATTACAGATTGTATAATAGATATTTTGGGAAAATATCCTTCCCTTGCGATATAACATTTTACCTTCACAGGAATCGCAGTCAACTGAAAGTTTTGAGTCATAAGGTTGTCTAAAAACTCTGTCTTTTTTAATCTTTTTTGTCTTTTTCCGTTTTGGCATTCTAACCTTTCATTTTGCTTTTCAATAAGCCGCATATTTTAACGAAATTCCATCACTAAAACAATCTATAAAATAATTTGTTCCGGGTTGGGTTTTACCGGATTTTTTTGAAAAGCATCATAATTATCAACCATTTAATTATCGGCAGATAACAGGCAAACTCCAGCAATTTTGCAGACTGAATTAAATAAGTAGACACGAATGGATAAATTTTAAGATAAAAAGTTTGAGTAAGAACCTAAATTTTACTATTTTTAACAGAATATATCGAGGCTTTGAGACTTTTGAAGCGAGTATAATAAAATTAAAGGGTAACTATGGCAGATAATAGAAAAATAGCGGTCCTGACCAGTGGGGGCGATGCCCCGGGAATGAATGCCGCCGTCCGTTCTGTCGTCCGGACATCCATTGATGAAGGCATTAATATTTTTGGCGTTTATGGTGGCTTTTCAGGATTACTGGAAGGTGATCTGATGCCCCTGAACCGCCGGTCGGTCAGCAATATCATTCAAAAAGGCGGAACATTCCTGAAAACCTCCCGCTGTGAAACCTTCCGTCATGAATCGGGACGTAAAAGAGCGGCAGAAACATTAAAGGAATGGAACATCGGCAAGTTAATCGTCATTGGCGGCGATGGAAGTTTTCGGGGCGCCCATGCGCTATACGAAGAGCATGGTACCCAGGTGATCGGCATTCCGGCAACCATTGATAATGATATTTACGGCACTGATCTGACCATCGGCTATGATACCGCTGTGAAAACAGCCCTGGAATCCATTGATAAAATCCGGGATACAGCCGCTTCCCATGAGCGACTTTTTATCGTCGAAGTGATGGGAAGAAATGCCGGATTTATCGCTTTGGAAGTGGGAATTTGCGGAGGCGCTGAGGAAATTCTCGTGCCGGAAACCAAAAGTGACCTTGAGGATCTGGGGAAACAAGTGGACACCTGGCGCAAAGCCGGGAAAAATTCCAGTTTGATCGTGGTTGCGGAAGGGGATGACCTGGGAAACGCCCACACAATTGCGGAAAAACTGGATAAAAAGTTTCATATTCAATCGCATGTCTGTGTATTGGGACATACCCAGCGGGGCGGCACGCCGACCTCCACAGACCGTCTGCTGGCGACCCAACTTGGCTATTATGCGGTGCATGGAATCCTGAAAAACAAAACCGATATGATGGTGGGGATGATCAATAAAAAAGTTAAATATACACCCTTAAAAGATTCCTGGGAAAATAAAAAACAACTGGATCCGGAATTATTAAAGATCTATCACATTATGTCATCGTAAACTGAAAGGAGAAGCGAGTGCCAAAACTAACCATTGAACAACTACTGGAAGTAACGTCAGTTTTTAGAGAACATTCACAGGAAAAAATACTGAAACGGACTGTGGATATTATTCCCTCGGCGTTTAACTGGAAAGGGTGCTCGGTATTTCTCTACAATGAACATGAAGATTATATACAATTGGTGCGGACCAGTGTCAAGCGGCCGGAAAATTTTGAAGAGATCGTATACCGGCGGGGTGAAGGTCTCACCGGCTGGGTGTTTAAAAATGCAAAGCCTTTGCTGCTAAAAGACCTGCACAAAACCGATAATGAAAAACTGGCCAAAAAATATGCCGGCATTCAATGGGTGGGAAAATTCAGTGAATCCGGCAGCACGCCGATCAAGTCCTTTATGGCTGTGCCGATCATTTCACAAAGCGGCAATTTCCTGGGGGTTATTCGAACAGTATCCGACAAAAGCAATTTTTCAAAATCCGATCTGGAAATATTTTCACTGATTGCCAAATATGTGGCCATGGCGATTGAAAATTCCGAATTTTTGCGCCAGGAAAAACGGAAAACCAATTACCTGGAATTGCTGATGAAGGTGGGCACCCAAATTCTCTCTTATTTTGAACTGGATGAATTGCTCTCCTTTGTAGCTGAGAACACAGCCAAGACCATTTCATCGGAAACCTGTGAAATCTATCTGCGCAAAAATGAGAATAAAAACATCCTGGTTCTCAAGGGCGGCTACGGCATTCCCAATGAATTGATCGATGTGGCTGAACATAAAATCGGCGAGGGATTGACCGGAACGATTGTTAAGGATAACCGGGTCATTCGCTCCAAGAATGTGCTGCTGCTACCGGAATATAAAGGAAAATATCGCAACCAGATCAAAGACCATCTGAAATTCGGCGACCGGTTGACTTTCCTGGGGGTTCCGATCAATATCAAAGATGAAACCATCGGCGCCATTAAACTTTACAATAAAATTCCCAATGAGGTTTCATCAACCAAATATTTCACTGAAGATGACGAAAAATATTTACAGATTTTGACTGATATGATCTCAGTCTCCATTGAAAATGTCAAATTTGTGGATTCTATGAAATTCTCTGCCATTAAGACCATGAAAAGTCAGCGTCTCACAGCCCTGGGAACCCTGGCTATGAGAATTCCCAATGATGTGGTCAATCCATTAACGGAAACGCAACTGGGCATTAACAATATTCTCCGTAAAATCAAAAAATCGGATAATGAGGAATTGCACGACCTGGAAAACCGCCTGTTGAAAATACAGGATAATTTAAAACGGGTTTCCAATGAGGTGCGCATTCTGCAGGAATTTTCCACCAAAGCCGGTTTTCTTCATGTGAAGCGAACCTGGGAGGAACTGCTGGATGAGAGCTTGCTTTTCCTGACTAATGAGTTAATGGCCAACAAGGTCATCATAGAGCGCAAAGAAAGAGATGAAGAATTCCCTGAAATTAAAGTGGACCCCAATGAGATCATTGAAGTGATCATCACCCTTGTCTCCCTCGCCATCTACCGGTTTCGTCATTACGGCTCAAAGATCATAATCGATTCGGCAATCACCGCCGATGACCGGATCAAAACCTCGATCATAGGCATCGACAATAAATCCGGCGTCAAGATCACCCGCAAATCCATGAGTGAAATGTTCGGTGAGATCAAGAGTTACGGGCCTTATCAATTTTCACTGGATGTGGTGTCGGAAATTGTAAAAACCAATTATAACGGACATATCAGTTTTACGGAAAGTGAAGAATACACGCGAATTATTTTTGAATTACCATTATCAGAAGGTTAATATGTTTGAAAAAGATATTTTATTAATAGACGACAGCTTGACATTTTGTGAAAGCATCCAGGAAATTCTGGAAGATAAAGAGTGGGCTGTGGATTTCATCACCGACCCGGTGAAAGGGCTGGATGTGGTTCATGACAAACAATATAAAGTCATTTTACTGGACTTAAAAATGCCCAATATATCCGGGCTTGATTTTCTGAGTCAGTTGACAAAGGATAATTTGATCGGAAAAACCTACGTAATCGTTCTGACCGGTGAAATTACCATTGAAAATGCGGTGGATTCACTTCGGTTGGGCGCCAAGGATTTTATTCAGAAACACGCGGTGGTGGAATATACGGACATGTTTTTTGAGCGCATACAAAAAGGGTTTCAGTGGCAGCACTCCCGCCTGGAAAATGAAAAACTGGCCCGGCAGCGCAAGCAGGCCATCGAAGAGAGCCGTCTGATCGTGAAAAGTGTCGGCCATGATATGTCCGGTAGTTATTATGCTTCTCTGATGCTACGTCTGCAAATGCTGAACAAGCAGATCGAAAAGGCGCAAAAAAAGGTTGATAAGGCCCTGGAAAAAAACGGGGAAGTTGATCTGGAGAAAATCTCCGAATATCTGGAAAAATCCATTGACAAAGGAAAATCCATTGAGCGGTTACTCAGTTTTTTCAAAGAACTGGGACAAAAGCTAAAATACCTTGGATTGGCCATCGATAGCGAAAACGCCCACAAGAAGAGTGTGAATATCAATGAACTGATCAAAGATGCCCTGCATTTGTTTAAGGACTCAGCCGCCGGCCGGAATATCAGTTTGTTTGTAGAAGAAGATTATGCTGATGAAAAGCTGGAGATCAGCGCCAGCCAGGATGACATTGTCAGGGTTTTTGTGAATCTCTTTGAAAATGCGGCCAAAGCCATGGATTTTAAAGGGACACTCTCGGTGAAGACAGAAAAAAAGAACCATGCCGCAATCATCAGAATTGAGGATACCGGTTGTGGTATTCCCCGGGAATCCCTGGAAAAAATATGGCGACCTGATTATACCAAGTGGGAAGGCCAGCAGGGAACCGGACTGGGACTGATGATCTGCAAAAAAGTCATAGAAAATCATGGCGGCGAGATTACCGTGGAAAGTGAAGAGGGAAAAGGAACAACATTCATAATAAAATTAAATCTTATTTAAAATTGGAAGGTGAACAAATGGGAAAAAAACAAATTCTTTTGATCGATGATAAAGCATTACTGCGGGATGCTTTGAAAGAATATTTAAGCGCTGGAGAATATAAAATATTTGAAGCCGAAGATGGTGAAGTCGCGGTTAAATTGTTCAAGGAAAAAGACTTTGACCTGGTGATCCTGGATCATAAACTGCCGGGCATGAATGGGTTACAGACACTCAAATTGCTGAAAAAATATAAGCCCGAGGTTCCTGTAATCGGCCTGACCGGAGAATTGTCCATCTCAATTAAGGATAATTACCTGGAAGCCGGCGCTGCTGATATACAGGCAAAATCCGCTATTTATGAAAAATTGATTCCGGCCATTGAAAAAGCGCTGAAAGGTGAAACTGTAATCTCAGACAGGGAAAAGGATTTTCTGGAACTGGCGGAAGAACTAAAAGAATCCGGACGCTGGGAAGAATCAGCCATGTATCTGAAAGAGGCCGCGATAGACAGGAAAACCGATGGTGATATTGAAAAGGCCAATGAACTTTTTGAAGAGGCCATCAGCCGTTATGTGCGCGCCGGCCGCCGGTCAAAGGCCAAAGAAGTAGAAAAATTAATGGATAACTAAGTTTTTGGCTGATTAAATTTGTTTTATAACTACCAAATCCCGAATCGATACAAAAGATCTTTTCGGGATTTATTAATCTTATGAAAAATATACAATTAAAAGATATCGGATTTGTTTCCATCCGTAAAAATAAACGTTCGAAAAATATGCGGGCCACACTTCAGGCTGACGGCACATTACGGGTAACAATTCCTTATCACGTCACTTACAATGAGGCTGTTACGTTTTTGCTTGGCAAAAAGGCCAAATTATTGGAAATGCAAAATCGGCAGCAGGAAAAAAGCCCGGGATATGAAAATTATGAGATCGGGAAAACATACAAAACTAAATTCCATAACTATTATCTCGAATATCATGAACGCAGTGACTTTGTTTTGAAACCCCAAGCAGAAAAAAAACTGAAAATTTCAGTTCCTCACAACACTGATGTGTCCGATGATGATGTCCAGTTTTATCTGCGCCAGATTATTCGGGATATTTATCGTTATGAAGCCAAAACCTATATTATTCCCCGTACAGAAATGTTTGCGGAAAAATACAATCTGCGTTTCAACCGTATTATCATCAAAAATGCAAAATCCCGGTGGGGAAGCTGCTCGTCGAAAAAAAATCTGAATCTCAATCTGAATCTAATGCGCCTGCCCGATGAACTGATAGATTATGTGATCCTGCATGAATTAGCGCACCTCAGGCATCCCAATCATTCATCGGAGTTTTGGACTTATTTGGGAAAAATGATTTTAGCCCCTAAAAAACTTGATAAACAATTACAAAATTATTCGCTGCGGCATTTTGCAAGCTGAGAGGTGAAAATGGAAAAAATACACAATCCTTTTGATAATCATTGTTTTGGCTGCTCGCCGAACAATTTCAAAGGGTTGAAAATGGAATTTTTTTATGACATGGAAAAGAAGGAGGTTGTTACTTTCTGGGAACCCGACAGCTCCTATGAAGGCTATCCCAATGTCCTGCATGGTGGGATTCAGTCTCTGATGGCTGATGAGATTGCCGCTTGGTCGGTTTATGTGCTGGTGGAAACAGCCGGAGTTACTAAAAACCTGGCGATGGATTTTCAGAAACCGGTATATTTGCATAAAGGGAAAATCAGCCTTCGCTGCCGCCTGAAATCCACAGCAAAAAGATCTGCTGTTTTTGAAATAGATCTGTTTGATGGTGAAAGCAATTTATGCACAAAAGGTGTGGCTGAATATTTTATATATCCCCGGCAATTGGCCCGGAAAAAATTTAACTATCCCGGCTTGTCAGCCTTTTTACCAAAAAAGTAGATCAGACCGTCACTAAGATTCTTTTTCCAGTTGCCCCAGGTATGGCCGGCGGCATAATCCTCAATTTTAACCTTAAATCCCCTTTCTTTCATCAACTTGACAAAATCATGATTGATGGCGTAAAAATCGGTCTCGTCGGGAGGAATGATCATGTGGGAAACATTTCTCTCGTAGCGGCCGATCTGAAAGTAAAAATTGATCCCTGTGTTGTAATTTTCGTCAATAAACTGTTTTAAGAAAAAGTTATCAGCAGACAGGTATCCGGATTGTGTAAATACATTGCCAAATTTATCAGGATTTTCCAGGGCTGTGAAAATATTGATGGCACCGGAAACCGATTTGCCCACCAGCAATCTGTCTTCGGTATTATTTAACGCGCTGAAACGTTTGTTTAGAAAATCAAGGATATTATTAGATAAAAGCACCTTTATATTTTGAAAATATTCTGTTGTTAACTCATCTTTATTTTCATTAAAACCCAACTCTGCAAAAACGGCAATGATCTCTCCTATTTTTCCTTCATGAATCAAATTATCAATAATCTGTGGCGCTTCTCCCATTTCAATATATTTTTTCCCGTCCAGAAAAATCGCCAAGGGATAATTATCATAATCATTGTACTGCGGCGGGAAATATACATGTATTTTCACATATTTATGATTGTCAATGGGAACCAAATAGGCCCTTGTCATCTTTTCTTCGTTTTTTTCGATCTTATCCAGGTAAAAGGGATTGTTGTGATGGACAATCTGGGAGGCATAGCCGAATTCATTTTTTATTTTGTACTGGTTCAGGGAGTCGATCTGAGTTTTGTGATCATTGATTATAAACCAGTATTCCGGTACGCTATTGGGCGGAATTTTTAAGCGCAGATAGTGCAGGTCGGTATTTTTGATATTGGTCAGGGGAGTGGCATTGGTCCAGTAATTCAGGTCGCCGATCATTTCAACCTTTTCCGCATTACCTTTGTAAAGGAGCACCACAGTGGAGTCATTTTCAAAAACCGGATAGTCCTTTTTTGATAATTTCTGCAGAAATCGGTCTGTCAACGCCTGCCGGTCGGCAGGATCGGTAATATGGCTTAATTTCTTCTGTAATATCTTGAAATCCTGGTTCGGTTTGTTTGAACAGGAAATAATGAAAAATAATATCGATATGATCAGCCAGTGACGCATATTATATTAACCGCGACAAGCCCAGGCCAAATTCCTTTCCAATCTCATTGAGTTTGTCGAAAACTTTATCCTGGAGATGTATTTCCTTTTCATTTTTTGCTTCATTTTGCCACTCTTTTTCACCGGCGACATAAATATGATCCTGTCCCCTGGCTTTGTGGCTGTTTTTCAACATATCAATATAATAGTCCATATTTTGACTGATTGCTTCCGGGCCGCCAAAAGCTTCCGGATTAATGGCCCCAATAAAATGACAAACACCGGCCGGCTGACCTTTTTTACCATAAACATCGGTGCCGACTTTTCCCGAAGAAAGTACTGCTGAGAAAATATCCACAATCGCGCTTAAGCCAAATCCCTTATGTCCGCCGGTCAGTTCGCCGCTGCCGCCTAAGGGCAATAAACCGCCGCCGGTTCTGTTAATCATGTTTTTAAGGACCAAAGCCGGATCAGTAGTTGGCGTGCCGTTTTCATCGGTAGCCCAGCTGGCGGGAATTTCTTCTTCCTTGCGGGCGTAGACTTCCAGTTTTCCCCGTGGCACTGTTGATGTGGCCATATCCAGTAAAAAAGGATTATGCTTTTGAGTCGGCACACCGATTGAAATGGGATTGGTTCCGATAACGGCTTCGCTGCTGAAAGTGGGGAGCACCAGCGGCGCGGAATTCGTCAGTGAAAATCCGATCAGGTTTTCCGCCAGCGCCATTTTTGTGTAAAATCCGGCGATTCCGTAATGATTGGAATTACGAATTGAGGCAAAACACATGAAATTGGTTTTAGCTTTCTCAATACATTTTTCCATTATTTTGTAGGTCACCGGCTGGCCCATTCCACCGCCACCGTCAGCCACAATGGATACCGGTGTTTCCCTGATGATCTCAGGCTCGCTTTTCGCCAGGATTGTGCCGTTTTTTAATCCTTTGATATATCGCTGCAAACGCGCGACGCCATGGGATTCAATGCCCCGGAGGTCGGCAGAGAGTAATACCTCTGCAGTGATCTCCGCATCTTTCTGAGTGAGAAATTGTTTCAGTACATTTTTTGTAAATTCACGTAGCGCAAGGGTTTGCACTTTTACCTTATTGCTCATTATAGCTCCCTGAGTTGGATCGTTTTAATTAATTGCATATCAGTCAACAATTTTTTCAGACGATTAAAGTTATCGAAAAAGTAAGTTAAAAAAAAATCATTAGAAATAATAGGTTCTAAATCATATCTGTCCTAAATAAATAATAGAAACGGTTAAAACCCTGAATCACAGTAATCATATCCCGAAGAGATTAAACAATAATAACCGTATCAACCCACGGACACAAACAAAACATTATTAAAACTCTGAAAGAATTTACCATTTTTTGAAAGTTAAGTAGTTTTTACGACTACTAATAATTTCTGAAACAATTGGTATCCAGAGAGTTAAGGGGACTTCTTGAATAAAGGCATAAATTTTGTTAAATTATAGTAATCTGGTGTTTAGTCTAAAAATACCCTGAGTGGACATAAATTTATGTAAATAATATAATTACGGAGGTGAAATGATAAAGAGTGAAATTGCAAAAGTTACTTTATCCCCAAAATCCATTATTCTTTTAAAAAAAATATTAGATGAAAATCCTTTTTTAAATGATTTGTTGAATAATTCTGAATCTGCTGATGAGTTCAAAGATTCATTGAAAAAATATATTTTAAAGGAACAAAAAAACAATTCAAATCTGAAAGATTTTTATAAAAAAGAACATTTTAGCCGGGAGGATTTTGAAACCCTGAAGTGGAAGGACTTTGCTGCGGTCCGGATTCTGGATTATATCAACCATGGCGGCCAACAGTATGAAGACCTTAACCTGAGAGGGCGGGTCGTTGAAGTGGATCCGTTCACAGACCTTTGGGGCGCTTATAAAACGAAACGCGGCGGACTGTCATCCGATTTTTTTATTGATATGCTGGAATTATTTCGGCAATACAATGGAACCCGCAAAAAACAAACTGTGGATAAAGAAAAAGTGCTGGCATGGATGGAACGATTTCCCGATGGATTGGACAACCGGATCATTTCCGAGCAAAAGAAAAATAAAGAGCGGATCATCAGGATTCTGATAGATAAGATCAGTCAGGGGGAACTAAAATCCAGACGATTTAAATTTGATAAAGGATCGTCACCAACTGAAAAAATTGCCCAGGTGAATAAATGGTGGGAAGACCACCGCTTTCATCTGACCTTTGCCATTCGCTCACCGGAACTGCTCAATGAAATGCTGGATTATTCCCTTTCACAGGAAACCCTTGATATATTGTCGGCTGCCAAGGAAAAAAAGATACCGTTTTTTGTAAATCCTTATTATTTATCATTATTACTGGTGGAAACACCATTAAATGCCGCCGGCGCTGATAAAGCCATTCGTGACTACGTAATTTATTCAAAACAGTTGGTTGATGAATTTAATCACATCGTGGCCTGGGAAAAGGAAGATGAGGTAGAACCGGGAAAACCCAATGCCGCCGGCTGGATATTGCCGACTAAACACAATGTTCACCGCCGCTATCCTGATGTTGCCATTTTAATACCTGACACAGTGGGCCGCGCCTGTGGCGGATTGTGTGCCAGCTGCCAGCGCATGTTTGACTTTCAGAATGGGAATCTGAATTTTGATTTGAAAAAACTCGAACCCAAAGAGTCGTGGCACGATAAATTGCCAAAGCTGATGAAATATTTTGAAAAGGACTCACAGCTTCGTGATATTTTGATCACCGGTGGAGACGCACTGATGAGTTCGCCCAAAAGCATGGATGAGATTCTGGACGCTATCTATGAAATGGCGAAAAATAAAATCGAGAAGAATAAAAAGCGGGCAGATGGTGAAAAATTTGCGCAATTGCTGAGAGTCCGGCTGGGAACCAGGCTACTGGCGTATTTACCTCAAAAGATCAACAAAGAAATGTCGGCAGTGCTGGCCAAATTTAAAGAAAAGGCCTCCCGAATTGGAGTAAAACAATTTGTGATCCAGACCCACTTTGAATCGCCTTTGGAAATTACACCGGAAGCAAAAATCGCGATCGATAATCTGCTCAATGCCGGCTGGATCATCACCAATCAGCTGGTTTTCACAACGGCGGCGTCCCGGCGGGGCCACACAGCAAAATTACGCAAGGTGCTCAATGATGCCGGTATCCTGACTTATTACACTTTCACCACCAAAGGATATATGGAAAACCAACATCCTTTTGCCACTAATGCCCGCGCTGTGCAGGAGCAATTAGAAGAAAAGGTCATTGGTATAATCAATAAAAAGCATGATGAAAAAATTCAAAAATTCGCGGAACATGCGGAGAATATTCAGAAAAATATCGACAGCCTGCGAAAAGAAGACGATTTACCTTTCCTCGCAACCGACAGAAATGTTCTCAATCTGCCGGCGGTGGGAAAAAGCCTGACCTTCAAAGTAGTTGGCATTACCAAAGACGGGAGGCGGGTTCTGGAATTTGACCATGATTCCACCCGGCGTCACAGCCCGATCATTGAGAAAATGGGCAAGGTCATTATTATCGAATCAAAATCCATACAATTCTATCTGAACCAGATTGAAGAAATGGGTGAATGCGTCGATGAATATGATGGTATTTACGGCTATTCCATTGGCGCCACAGAACCCCGGGCAGCGATTTATAAGTATCCGGAATTTGATTTTGAAATCACTGATAAGATGACCAATCTGGAAATATAATTTCTGGAATATACTATCAAAACCGCGGAATATTGTTTTTTTACGTTCTGCGGTTTTTTATTTATATTGAGTAAATAAGATCATTAGTTTTTATCTTCACACTACAATTCATATAATGATGGCTATCATATCAGAACTTATTTTTGACCATTAACCCAAATTTTTTCAAAAAAATCACAACTATTATGGTTGATATTTACTCTAATAATGGCAATCTTATTCAAAAATTATCCATTCTAATCTGGTAAAGGATGGAAATATTTTAATAATCATAAGGGAGATCAAATGTTAAAAGAAGAGATTATTATTGCGCTCATAATTTTTTTTGCCGCGCATCTGTTGGCTGAAGAAGCGACGGAATACCGTTATAGGGTAAATTCTGTCATAAAAAAAGAAGTCTCAAATACAAAAAAAGATAGTTATCTGCAGTTAAAATCCACTGAAGATTCCACCACAATAATCCTGGATGATTTCACCGCCATCTATTTAATTGAATATTCACACAAATTATTGTTCAGTGATTATGTCAACCGGGAATTACCGCCAATTGAAGTAGCCTTCAAAAACATATCCACCACACAAAAACAAGTTAAGGGACAGGAAGAGA
>CAYYMT010000014.1:15446-41096 GCA_964472715.1 uncultured bacterium
AAATCGACTGGAACCTGGCTTACGAAATTCTGAATGCGCAGAATGTTGTGGAAGATATTGAACGCATCCGGCAGGACCTTCTGGGTGATGAAAAGGTCTATATCCTTGGTGGTTCCGGTACAGCTATGATGGGCATGAAATATGTTGCCAATTATCCGGAAAAAGTGGAAAAAGCCTTCCTCATGAGTTTCTTCAAAGACGCCAAAGGGAGCAGTGAGGCCGGCGTTACATTTTTCAGTAATTTTCTGACAGAAAACAAGTTGATGCCTCATTACAAAAAAATCATCAATCAGAAAATCGTAGATCCGCACCAATTGCTTTTTTTGATTCAACGTCTCCTCTATTATGACAAAGATATCGGGAAAAATATGATCCTGGAACTCAGTGAGAATAAAAGAGAACTCTATAAAAAATATACTGAGCAACTGGGCAGTGTCGATTTCTTTATCCGCTCGGCGCAGAAATACAAACCCTGGTCTGTGGTCTTTATGTACGAGACCAATATCAAAACCAATTTGAATGGCCTGCCGGACATCAACTATCCCTTTTATGAAATGGGCGCGCCGGTTAGAAAAGTCAGAAAGAATCCACAACAAGACCTCTTTGATATTGACGGTCTTGGTCAGGTGAAGACGGAAGTATTACTGGTGGCCGGAACCCTGGACCAGGTGGCGCCGGTGAGTGAATTAAAACGAATTCATGATCAACTCCCAAATTCCAAACTGGTCATTTTTGAAGCCTATCACTGTCTCCAGGCATCTGACGAATCCAAAGAATGCCGCAATGGTCTGGCCAATACTTTTTTCAAATCAGGGAAGATTCAAACATATTTAGATTCATCAAAAACCACCTGCAATTTTATAAAACTAATGAATTAATCACAATGGTCTAACACCATTTATTGCCAATTGCAATAGTCATAATCAAGATACTAAAATCATAAGGAGAGAGGAATTTATTATGCGATCTGTACTCACAATAATTTTGGTGATCACAATTGTTACTCCTGCATTTGGGCAGGATAATCCGGATTGTCCCGAATTGTTAAACCGTTTGATCAGTAAAATTGAGCAAGAATATCCCGGATTTAAAGAAAAAACAAAAGATCAGCAACTGTATGAAAATTTTAAGCACGGAATGATCAAAAAATCCCAAAGCGCTCCCGACTCACTCTGCCTTGAAATTTTAAGAGAATATCTTAGTTATTTTAAAGACCATCATCTCTACATCACCGGGCCCGGACAGCAACCGGATAAGGATCAGCAAAAATTCTATAAGAAGATTAGTGGCACCGTAGATAATTATGTAGAGTCCATCACTAGCCTGCCGGATTCTTTGGAAGGTATCTGGGAATCATCCGGTTATACAGTTGGTCTTATAAAAAGCCAAAAGGGCTATCAGGCCTTTATTATCGAAGCCGATACAAATTATTGGAAACCGGGTGGAATAAAATTTGAGTTATACCCGCAGAATAAAATTGATTTTTACCTGCGGGACCACTCTTTGAAGTCTTCAACCTATGAAATTTTTGGGAATAGTATATTAACCATTGACGGACTTCAATCTCCTTTCATAAAGACCAGGCCTTCCCCATCTATGTCACCGGCTGAGATCACTCAAAAAGTTGATGAAATTGAAGGGTTTTATATCAAAAATATTTCAGATAAAACAGTCTTAATTAGATTATCCAATTTCTTTTATTCCAATGTAGCCAGAATTCAAAAAATGATTGATGACAACATTGATTTATTGAAAACATCTGATAATCTGATCATAGATTTGCGGAACAATCCCGGAGGAACTGACCAGGCTTATCAACAACTCTTGCCTTATATTTGTACCCAAAATATTCGCATGATGAACGCCGCATTTCTCGCCACGCCAACTTTAATCAATGGTTTGCAGAAATATATGGATGATCTGCCGCAGGAAAAAAAATATGATGCCGACAGAAAGCGAATTCGTGAAAAAATTAAGCTCTATAAAAATAATATGTATGAATTTGTGAATATGGATTCTACAGATGTGTACATCCAAAAAATTGAACCAACGAATAAATCACCGGAAAATATTGTCATTCTGATCAATGAACGGACAGCCAGTGCTGCTGAGAGTTTAACATACCGGGCCCGCCAGAGCAAAAAGGTTAAAATTATGGGTGCGCCTTCAGGTGGTGTATTGGATTATGGCTCGACACGCTGGACTGATTTCGGCAGTGATGATTATAAACTTTCCATACCGACATTTCGTTCTCTTCGTCTGCCGGAATACCCGATCGATAACATTGGGTTACAACCGGATATTTATCTGGATGAAAGTGTGAAGAACTGGATTCAGTATGCACGGAACTATTTGGAAAATAGATAAAATCTTGTTACAACCTTTTAAGTTCTATGGTTGTCTTAATTAGGATTTTTTTTTAATTAAAGGAGATATAATGCGTCGATTTTTTATTACTGTTCCCCTGACATTACTTTTTTTCGCCAATCTTTGTTACTCCCAAACAGTTGAAGATTATGTTAAAGTCATAAAAGAGCAAGGCCGGGAACCTGTCTCCTTTATCGCGGATAAACTAACTGATCATGACCTCATCATTTTTGATGACGCCCTGCATGCCTCAGTGGAACCTTTTGATTTCTACTGTGACTACTTAAAAGAAAACCCGGCAACTGTGGATATGGTCTTCCTGGAAGTGGTGCCCCTTACCGTTAATGCTCACATTGACTCATTTCTCAATACTTCACCCAAAGATATATCTATTTTAAAACCTGTTTTCCAGCAGGATTTTCACCTTGGATGGCGCTACGAGACCTATTTAGATCTTTTTAATGTCGTCCGGAACATCAACCAAAACCTGCCGGACAATGAAAAAATCCGGATCATAGGCGTGGACCAGCCTATTTACTGGGAAGGGCTGCATTCAAGGGAAGATTACACTTTATTTCAGCAATCTCTCAGCGCCCGGGATTATTTCATGTACCAGCAAATTCTGAAAAATATGGATGATTTTAAAACCGGTAAAAAAGGCCTCTTTCTCACCAATACCCGCCACGCTTACAAAGGTATCAAAAATAAAGATGGAAAATTCCACTGGAATACCGGCACCTTTTTTCATCAATGGCATCCCGGCAAAACCTACTCGGTGCGCTTTCATAATATGATTCTCAATATTTCGGCGGAGAAAAAAGATGTCAAAAACGCTTCCATGGAAGGCCTGGACAGGTTGGTCTATAACTGGGTAAGAATGGATGATGGTAAATGGGACAAAGCCTTTGCAGAAAATGACAATATTCCGGTGGCTATTCCATTTGAAAACACAATTTTCGGACAACATCCTTACTTCGGTAATCACATGAGTAATGCCATGCCCGGTCAGACCATGACTGATGCTTATGACGCTTTGATTTTCACTGATCCGCTGGAAAAAACGAAATTCAGCGCGCAAACCAATTTTTTCTATGACGACGAATTTAAACAGGAAGTGGCGCGCCGTATACGCATTATCCATGAGCATGACCTACCGGAATTTTTACAAAATAATGGAGTGGAATCGGTTGAAGAATATGTAGAAAAACTGGCTGAATATGTTCCGGAAAAACCTAATCCATTAGTAAAATAAATTAATTAATTTGTATTTTTCTGCTATTGTTTTAATTTACTCCCATTATAGAGGAAATAAATTAATTATCAAAAGTGGAGAAATATCAACATGAATGTAATCGCTTACAATGGCAGTCCTCATCCCAAAGGCAATACTTATCACGCACTGAAACTGGTTTGTGATGAACTGGAAAAAAACAGCATTGATACGGAAATCATCTGCGTCGGTGACAAAGATGTTCGCGGCTGTATCGCCTGCTATCAATGCGCGAAAAATAAAGATGAAAAATGCGTGTTGCCGGGAAATGAAGTCAATGACGCTATTCAAAGAATGAAAAAGGCCGATGGTATTTTACTGGGTTCTCCGGTCCATTTTTCCGGATTGGGCTCGAAATTCAAATGTTTTCTCGACAGAGTCTTTTATGTTTCCAGTGTCAATGGCAAAATGATGCAGCACAAAGTCGGCGCCGCAGTAACCGCAGTTCGTCGCTCCGGTGGTATGCCCACTTTTCAGCAATTGAACATCTATTTTCTCTACTCACAAATGTTTCTCGCTACCTCCAATTACTGGAATGTGATCCATGGCCAGAAACCCGGACAGGTCCATGAAGATGCCGAAGGTGTCCAGATCATGCAGGTGCTCGGCCAAAATATGGCCTACCTGATGAAAATGGTTGAAGTGGGCAGAGAAAAAATCGAAGCCCCGGAAAAGGTCAAAAAAGTATATACCCATTTTGTGAGATAGAGGAACTATGAGAAAAATATTTTATTTTATAATTACACTCCAGGTGGTTTTCTGGAGTTCCCTTTGGGCGGACACTCATTTTGTTTCACCATCGGGAAATGATAAAAATAGTGGATCAAAACAAAAACCCTGGCAATCCATTCAGCAGGGACTTGATAACACCTTTGCCGGTGATACGTTGTTCATTCGCGGTGGCGCTTACTATATTCAGGACAATCTTTTTGTCAGGCATTCGGGCAAACCCAGCAAATGGGTCACCATCATGGCATATCCCGGTGAAGAGGTGGCGATCAATGCCGATGCTGTGGCAAAGACTCTGAAAACAGCCAGAGAGGGCTGGCGCTGGCACGGAAGCCTGCATATTTCCGGAGTTCATTATGTTCGGATTCAAGGACTGACTATTCTCTATTCCCACGGCGGCGGCATCATGGTTCGCGGGAAAAAGGGAAAATATGGCGAAAAGCCCACCACCAACATTGAAATTTCCCATTGTAAAATCCACAGTTCCTACAATTCCGGCATTGGCATCTGGTACAGCGATTCGGTGAAAGTCACCTATTGTGAAATTATGGACGCCAATAATCAGCGCCATCGTCCCATGGGATTTCCGATCCGGCGGGAAGCGCCCCATGAAGCGCTCAGTATTCCCGGCACTTCCAATTTTGAAATCGCCTACAATTATCTTCACATGAATCAAAAAGAAGGCATTGATGTCAAGGAATTCAGTAATCACGGCAAAGTTCATCACAACTACTGCCATGATATTCTGCGGGAAGGCATTTATATCGACAGTTGGTTTGGCGAACTCCATGATATTGAGGTATATAAGAATATTGTGCATGATTGCGACTGGGGCATTCTCCTCAGCGCCGAAGGTAAACAATCGAATATGAAAAATATTTTTATCCACAACAACCTGGTGTATGATAATTTTGGAAAAGGCATCGCATTCTCTGTGCTGGGACATGATGAACCCCGGGAAAATATCCATATTTACAACAACACGGTCTGTTTCAATGGCACACCGGCCCACTGGTCAGGAGAGACCGGTGGCATCGGTATTCTGTCCCAAAATCTTAAGGACATCTATATCTACAACAACATTCTGTATAAAAATCAGGGCTATCAAATCGCCACCTTTGCGGATATTTCCACAGAAGCCGGTCGCCAATTACTGACGAAGAAAAATATTGTCATTGAAAACAATCTGATGGATGCTGTTTATGAAGATCATTCCACGAATTCAGGATTTTTTAAGGTTGACCTGTTTGTTTATAATGGTCAAAACTATATTCTTGAAGATCCAAAATTTGAAAATGACCTGCATTTTAATTTTATGCTCAAAAAGAATTCACCGGCCATCGGAAAAAGTATTTCCAGGGGAAATAATGAATATGAAAATCTCGGTGCTGATATAGAATCCTTTAAAAATATTGTGAGGGAATTACCAAAGCGGTTCATTCCGGTCAGATAATAAAAAGAAAAAAGAAGAAAAGAGGAACATGAAAAAAGGAATCACAATCCTACTTGTGATGATGCTTATCACAAAATTAACCGCGCAAACCATTAATGCGATAGATTTTGGTCTGGATAATGGTCAAGATGCAACACCTGTGATTTATAAGGCCCTTGAAAAATGCCAGGAAATCGGCGCAAAAAAATTGATCATTCCCAAAGGAAAATATCACTTTTACCGGGACAAGGCTTATGAGAAATATTGTGCCATCAGTAATAATGACAATGGGTTAAAACGAATTGCATTTCCGCTGATTGGATTTCAGGATTTCGAGATCGATGGTCAAGGATCGGAATTTATTTTTCATGGCCACATGGTTCCCTTTGTGATTGAAAATTCTAAAAATTTAACATTACATAACTTTTCTATAGACTGGGACAAACAATTTCATCTCCAGGCGGAAGTGGTGGCTGTCAATGCTGGGTCTAATTCTTTTGATATCAAAATTTCTGAGGAAAATGACTATGAAGTCATTGGCGACGAATTAATGTTTTACAGCAATGGTATTTTGCAGAATATGCAGCACAATCTATGGTTTGATCCAAAAACAAAAGCCACCGTGTATAAGGTTGATGAGTATAAAATCAAAACCTGGGATCCCAAACAACGGGAATATTACACCGCAAAAGATATGGGAAACAGAATCGTACGCATTACCCACACCGTTGCCAAACTACCTGAAATCGGCTGGACCTTCATCGTAAAAGGAAAACAGCCAAAGGACAGGGTCCGCCTTTCCCCGGCTATAAGTGTTTATAAAAGTTTCAACCTGGACTTTTTCGACATCAATATCTACCATGCCGGTGGAATGGGACTGATCGGAGAACGGTCCGGTGATATTTCCCTGGATAATTTCAATGTGTTGCTGCCACCTGATTCCAAAAGGCTGGTTTCTACAACCGCCGACGCCACCCATTTTGTCAATTGCAAAGGAGTGATCAAAATGGCGAACTGTACATTTGAAAATATGCTTGATGATGCCACCAACATTCATGGTGTTTACGCAAAAATATTCGATATTCCAGATGAACAGACAATTGGCGCAAAAATTAGTCATTTTCAACAAAAGGGATTTGATTTCGCCCAACCCGGTGACACGCTTTTGTTTGTGGATTCAGAAACCCTGTCAGGATATCAGCAGGCCAGGGTAGCGAATGTCAAGGTGTACAATGAGGAGTATATGGAGATCAGACTGGATCGCGATGTCAGTGACATTGCAAAGAGTGGCGATGGTATTGAAAATATTAGTTGGTCGGCATCGGCCCATGTCACAAAATGCACCGTCAGAAGAAATCGCGCCCGCAGTATGCTATTCAGTACCCGGGGCAAAGTATTGGTTGAAGATAATTATTTTTCTTCGATGATGGCGGCTATAGGCACAGCGGGTGGCCTCGGATATTGGTGTGAATCCGGGCCGGCTGAAGATATTACAATTAGAAATAATACCTTTGTTGACTGTTGTACCGGGAATGAAAACCAGTCTGTCATTTACATCAAGCCAAAAAGAAAACTGAATGACCAACAAATCGATTACTACCACAAAAATATTACTATTGAGGGAAATGAAATTCGAACCTTTGACAGAAGTATTGTTTCCGCCTTTTCAATTGATGGCTTGACGATTAAAAATAATAAAATCATCAACTCGAAAACCTATCCACCGCGCTATCCTGACAAACCAACATTTGATATAAAATTCTGTAGAAATGTATCAATACTCAGCAATGAAATAAAGGATGACAAAAAAGGGAACATCAGTTTTGACAAGCATACCGCCGGGTCAATCACAATCAATAATAATAAAGGATTCAAATAAAGGTTTTCTTCAAAATTATGATTTCAAATTTTATTCATTATTTATTGGAAATTGAATGAGCAACAGTTATGGTCGCAGCTACAAGCAGCAGAAAAAGAACCAGATGGACGGGCAGAAAAATCCTGGCAAAATGCAGCAGCCATTCCCCTTGACAATAATCTTATGCCCGGCACCGATCCAAAAATCAGCGGTCAGTGGAAAATGACCTATGATCAGGAGAATCTCTACATTTTGGTGGAGATGCGGGATCCGCGCAATTACCTGGGACGTATGATCAAATTTGACATTGCCAATACAGATTATGAAAAATTCGTCGCCTACAGGACTGACGAATTGGACGAAAATTATGTTGAAATCGGCGAATACAGTGTTGAGGATGGCGTGCTGGAATATCTGTCACCGAACCATTCGATAACGACGTTTGTTGGTGTGAAATAAATGAAAATCAACCGGTTACAATTTGTAACCGGTTGGAATTAATATGATATAGACGGTACGATGCATCTTATGGCTGTCATAAAAAAAGAACAACTTTTACACATTTTTTTCGTTAATCTTCTAAGAAACAACAGAAATCTATTTTGATATGAGGAAGAATAACAGTCTGTCAAACCAAAAAAATGAAAGTTGGAAAAAACCAACAAAACTTTTAACATTAGGAAAAAAAGGGAGAGTGATGAAGTTTTTTTCGAAGAGTTTAATTCTGATGTTATTATTCTTGGCTGCCTGCCAACCGAAAATCAACGATAATAAATCCAATTACCCGAACTATGACTTGAACGTAACCATTAATCCTGCCTCAAAAAATATTCATGTGACAGGCGAACTCACCCTACCGGAAGCGATTAAAATACCGGACTCCGCTTTTTTCTATTTACAACGAAATCTTGAGATCAAGGAGTTTTCCCTTAATGGCAAAAATATCGCAAATCCCGACACAGCCGCCTCTGATAATCGCTTTATGCCACAGGCCAGGAAAATTTATTTGAAAAATGATCTGCCAGCCCAGGGACCTGTTCAAATTCAACTGGAATATGAAGGCAAACTGGCAGACCTTCCGGCTTTTTTCGCTAACCGGATTTCTGAAGAATGGACTGAGATCGGCCTATATTATCCCTGGTTTCCATTTAATCCTGATTTTTTCAGATTATTTACTTATACCCTGGAAGTGGAAACCTATAAAGACCACCATATTTTTGGCATTGGCGAAATAACTAAAAACTCAAATTCTGTTCAAATTAAAAGCACAGTTCCCACCACTGATATGGTGATCTGTATGTCCGATGATATCGCGGAATTTGAAATGCCATTGGGAAATAACACACTACGAATTTTTCATCAACACTTGCCGGATACAACAACCAGGGCAATCGCGAATAATATTCAGTCCATCAACAAACATTACGAAAAATGGTTCGGCGCCAAAAATATTGACATCACCATCATAGACAGCAAACGGGAAAAAGGCGGCGGATATGCACGCATCGGTGGCATTGTGTTCAGCAGCATTGACCCGAAGGGCTATGATGAACGGCTTACCAATTATACCCGGTATTTTGCTCATGAACTGGCCCATCTCTGGTGGTTCCGCGCAAAAACCGATTCCTGGCAGGACTGGCTCAATGAGAGTTTTGCCGAATACAGCGCTCTGATGATTTTACGAGAAAATTTCGGCGAGCAGGAATTTCAATCCAGAATAGCAAAAAAGCAGGAAAATATAGGTACTACGCCGTCGGTTTGGGGATTGGACAGAAATGGTGTGGCATACAGAACCGCTCATGAAGTTTTATACAATAAAGGTCCGGTACTTTTATATCAGTTGGAGGAGAAAATCGGTAAAAAGCAATTTATGCAATTATGCCGGAAAATGGCTGATGAAAACATAAATACCACCGATGAATTTTTATCACTTCTATCAAAGCTGACCAGTTCGGAAGACGGGCAGTGGTTTGCGGACCAACTGAAAAATTATTAAACAACAAAGCAGGGAGCCGTCATGAAACAGAAAATATTGACTTACATTATTTTATTGTTAATTGTGAGTTGTAATAACAGGCCCAAAACAACCATTCCACCCTGGCAACCTTATGACGAATCAGCCGAGATCGCAGACAATGCTGACCACGATTCCAAAAAGATGCAGTTCAAACTGATCCAGTCCCGGGTTCTGGACAAAAATGATATTTGGCAACAGATTGGCCCGCAGATCGCGGATTTTTCCGAAGCCGATTACCGGGCATTGAAACCCCTGATCCTGGAACAGGATATTCCAACCTTGCAATCCCATATAAAAGCCGGTCGGCTAACTTACGAGCAACTGACTCAATGGTATCTGTACCGGATTGTAAAATTTGAAAATGACCGCGACACTTACCTCAACGGAATTATTTCTATCAACCCCAAAGCTGTTGCCATTGCCAGAAAGAGGGACAAAAAACGATCTGAAGCAGACCACCCGATTTTCGGCATGCCGGTGATACTGAAAGATAATATCAATTTTGCCGGATTGCCGACCACCGGCGGCGCCCATGCCCTGTTGGAAAACAATACGGATAATGCCTTCATCACCGATCGAATTCAGGAAAAGGGCGGTATTATTCTTGGGAAGGCCAATCTCAGTGAATGGGCCAACTATCTCAGTAAGCGTTGCCCCAACGGATATAGCGCGGTGGGTGGACAAACCCTGAATCCCTACGGCCGAAAAGAATTTGATACCGGTGGGTCAAGTTCCGATAGTGGTGTTGCCATAGCCGCCAATTACGCGGCAGCAGCTGTGGGTACGGAAACTTCCGGCTCCATCCTTTCTCCCTCCAGTTCCAATTCGATTGTCGGATTGAAACCCACCATCGGTTTACTCAGCAGAAGCGGCATTATTCCGATCTCAAGCACACTGGACACCCCCGGGCCCATGACCCGCACTGTGATTGATAATGCGATTTTATTGTCTGCCATGACTGGTTATGATGAAACTGACCCGGCGATGACGGAAGATTACAACGTCGCTGATTGCCCGGTAGACCTGGCGCAGGGCACGCTGAAAGGACTGCGGTTAGGCGTGAACCGGGAATTTTTGAAGGATTCACTCTATCAACAAGCTGTTAAGCAAATCAAACAGTCAGGCGCGGACACCGTGGTTTTCGATCCCTTAGATATGGATTTCGACGGCTTTATTACCTTGCTGGATGGTGACATGAAAGTTGACCTGCCGGCATACCTGGAATCTCATGCCTCGGAAAATATTCCCTTTCGAACCATCGCTGACCTGGTAGTGTACAATCAGCAGGACACCACAATCAGAATTCCTTACGGCCAGACCTATTTTCAAGGCATGGTAGCGCGGGAAATTGGCGAACAAGCATTGGCAGACTTAAAGGCAAAAATGCATGCTGATGCGGTGACATATTTTGAGACGCCCATGCAAAAATATAACCTTGATGCCGTCTTGTCTATCAATAACTGGAATGCCGGTCACGCCGCCCTGGCAAAGTATCCCTGCCTGACGATTCCAATGGGATATAAGGAATCCGGCCAACCCATGGGATTGACCTTCATCGTGCGGCCTTTTGAAGAAAATAAACTGCTGAAAATGGGATATGCTTTTGAAAAAGTGACCAAGGCGCGAAAACTACCGGCAGTTTACAAGTATTGATGGAGATTACAACCGGTTCAACAACAATGCGGCTGTCCCGGGATTTTTGATGATGACATGTTTGCACGTTTTTTAACGCAAAGTATGCAGAGGACACAGGGAACACGCAAAGTTAATTTCCAATTGGTGACAAAAGGTCACCAGTTGGCTACAAATTGAAGCCCACCGGATTATTCCTATCTTTCCCAAAGCCCTTTTGGGAAAGGATTTTGTTTGCATTAGAAGCGGGCATTGTTCATATTTTTATGAATAATGTAGGTTAAACCAATAAATAGAAGGTGATAATATGGAGTTAACGATCAATATAAAAAATCAGGAAAAAATGGCATCATTTATCGATTTGATAAAAGATGTTGAATATTTGGAAATCATCGACATTAAAGATGATAATATCAAAATACCCATTGAACACAAAAAATTGCTTGAAAAGCGATTAATTAAAATCCAAAATAATGAAACTTCATTTAAAAGCTGGGACGATATAAAAAAGAAATATGGAAAATAAAAATTTCCTGTTGGAATTATCAGCAGAAGCGGAACAGGATTTTGATAATTCCTATAACTATTATTTTTCAAAAAGTAATGATATTGCCAATCTGTTTTACAATCAAATTAATTCTGCTCTAAGTTCAATAAAAGAATATCCATATTTGTATCAAAAAGTATTTGCAAATATCCATAAATTCACATTTTCTATTTATTATCAAATTCAAACTGCACTTCCAGGACTGCGCCCAGAATTGTACCGGGTGATAGATCACTCTCTGAAGAAAATAATGGGGTATAGAAAAACCGAACGCCCATTATGCGCTCTTTATCGTCAGCATTGATTCTTTTCCACCCAACTAAGGTACTGAAAAAGGGGCCGGCTGCAAAAAAATCATCACCCCGGTTATCGAGATCAGATTTGTAATCGGGACCATAATGTAAACTCAATCCCAAACCGGGAGCGACAACCATTGAATTGTCACTGTTGATTGTATTTTCAAATTCTAGCGAAACTTCCGGTTCAAACTGCAGCATTTTAAAAGCGGCGCCAAAGAGTATTGGCCGCATCACGGGTATTTCAAGGGTAAGTTTTCTGCCGGATTGTAACCGGTAATTGGCTAAGAACATGATGTCGGCAATCGGGCCGCCTTTGACATTTCTGTCTGAACCAACACACATGCGGATGTCATCATATCGTCCACCGCCCATGATCTTGATGCCGTAGTCCTGCCCATGCAAAGCCAATGAAACACTTAAAACAACTAAACTAATGATTATTACTTGAGGTTTTTTTATCATATTCTTCCTTTTCTGTATTCTTTTAAATCAACGTCTTTTATAAAAGGTATTAGATGTTAACCTAATAAACAACTACAGTATTCTAATTAAACCAAGGAGAAAGCATGTCGGTTTTGTGAGGAAATCCATCAAAGTTTTCCTCTTTGAAAAACCGGCTAACTCTCCTTTCAGAGCAGGAAAACAGAAGATAAGGTAATTGAATCAAAAAAAATTATCGAAATACTTGCAATTATCTTTTTTATTATTTAAAGTATAACCGTTAACAAAAAAAATAAGAGGTAAGTAAAGCACAAAAACTGATACGTAAGTTTCAATCATAATTAAAATATCAATCTTTATTTTTTCTTTTCCAATGCTGTATTCACAGCATTTTTTATTGTGTGAACAAATTTTTAATTATCATTATATGAATAGGGTTAAAGGGGTTTAACTATGAAGAAATTATTTATATCTATCGTTATTGTTATATTGATGTATGTATCATTTTTAATGTGTGCAAAAAGCACCCGTGAAGATCTGCAGCGGGTTGAAGAAAGCGACTATACTGAAGATGTCAGTTGGCGCTGATAGCTGTCAGACTTTTATATTACAATTTTTTATAATCACGGCAAAAAGATATATTCATCAAAAAATTAAATCGGGACAAAGGTCAAAATGGTCATTGATCATATAAAGCCTTTGACACAGGCGGAAGGGCGCCTGATATTCTGATCAATATGTCACCTGTTCATGCTATTCAAATGTCAGCCTATCTCACAAACCACTGAATCCAGGGCATCGGCTTTCAGATTGTCCTCTTAATATGCTAAATTCCAACTAATCGTAATTTGGGTAAGTATCTAAAAGAATAGATTTTATGGGTATTTATTGTATTTATTAAAATTTTTCAATATTATAAAAAGAATATCAATGATGACTTAATCAGGAGGAGTTATGGCTTACGAAAACTTAAAAAATTTCACTTTGTTCCGACGGTTGGATGAAAGTGCGCTGGCAATGATCAGGTCACGAATTATCGTGGAAAATTATGCCCGGCATGACGCTATTATTTTTGAAGGCGATGAAGATCAGGATCTCTATCTGATCAATAAAGGGGGAGTAAAAGTCAATCAAATCAATTTTGAAGGAAATGAGGTTGTGATCAACACCCTGGGAGCCGGTGATTTTTTTGGTGAAATGGCCATTATCAACCGTGAGCCGCGATCAGCCAATGTCGTTGCCACCGATGATACGGAAATTTATAAATTGAGCGGGCCGGATTTTTTACAACTGCTGTATGCCCACTCCACCATTGCCATTGCCCTGCTTCAACGGATGAGTGTCCGGTTAAAAAAATGTGATAAACGGGTCAATGAATTAAGTCTTAATTTTGCCGAAAGCCGTATTGCCATGAGCCTGATCAATACTGCCCGCCAGGCCGGTAAAGTCACCAATAAGCATGTTGTTATTGATGGCATTCCTTATAAAGAAGAACTGGCACAAATGGCCTGTACATCCAAACAGGTGGTGGAAGAAACCCTGAATAATTTTAAAAAACAAGGCATTATTGCCGAGCAGGAAGATCGGCTGCTGATCTTTGATTTTAATAAATTCATAAAAGATTTTAGCTAAACATCCTGAAATGATTTTTGTGAGAGGGATCATACAACATTATATATTTTTTGATGATATTTTGTTGTTATGTGAATATTGTAAAGAGGAAATTCTACTATGAAAAATCTGATCATTTATTATTCCTATACCGGGAATAATCGTTTTCTGGCAGAACGCCTGCAAAAACAACTGGACTGTGAACTCATTGCCCTCAGGGAACAGAAAGAAAGAAAAACCGCAGCGATCCTGTGGGACTTACTGTTCCGGCGTAAGAGCAATCTGAAAGCCATCAAAGCTGACTGGCAAAAATTTGATCAGCTCATTTTCATCGCTCCCATTTGGGATAAAGGGATTGCAACGCCGATGAAAACTTTTTTGATGAAGGAAAAGGATAGTTTTGGCAATTATTCCTTTTTTACAGTATGCACAGGCCGGCGGCGACAAAATGAAAAACTCACTCAACAATTAGTTACGTTTACCGGAAGGCGCCCCGATTATGTTTATGAATTAGAGGTGAACGATCTTCTGCCACCGCACCAAAAAGGCAAGGTAAAATACACAACACCCTACCGGATCAGTGAAAAGGATTTTCATATTTGGGGTAACAAGTTTGATGAATTTAAAAAACTGATAAATAGCGAGGCATAAATGTCATTATTAGGAAATCTGTTATGGATCATTTTTGGAGGCGGAATTTTTTTATTTTTTGAGTATTTAATTGGTGGTGTTCTGATGTGTCTGACCATCATCGGCATACCCTTCGGTATGCAACTGATCAAACTTTCTTTTCTGGGACTGTTCCCCTTTGGCAAGGAAATCCGCACTGTCCGGTCATCTACCGGCTGTTTAATGACTCTGTTTAATGTTTTATGGATAGTGACCGGTGGCATTGTGATTTCCCTGACCCATTTATTTTTTGCCCTGCTTTGTGCTGTGACGATAATTGGAATTCCCTTCGCTATGCAGCACATGAAACTCGCTTCCGTCGCGATAGCACCTTTCGGCAGAGTAATCAATTATTAGTAAAAATTGTACGTCCGCCCGCTTTGCCATGGTTCTTTTTATTTAGAATTGCAAATAATTTTGGGATATTTTTTACTGACATTTTTTTACTTTTGTAATAATAAATTGATTTTTAGAAATATTTCCTTATATTTCTAAAAAAGGTGACTGTTGATTAACTTTTTAAAGAGGGTGTAAAAATGTTTAAAAGTGTTCCGCATATTTTGTTTTCAACCATCAAAGAATGTCCGGCAAAAAAAGCTCTAATGTACAAGCGGCATGGACAAATCAAGCATTTTACTTATGAAGAATTTGGTAATCAAATCCGCTACCTGACCAGTTCCTTCCAGGAATTAGGAATCGTACCCGGTGAAAAAATAGCCATTATTTCCAATAACCGGCCGGAATGGACAATTACTGATTTTTCCATTATGTGCCACATGAATATTGTTGTGCCCATCCACCAGAATATTCCGGCGGATCAAATGCTTTACATTTTAAAAAATTCCGAATCCCGCATCCTGTTCATTGAAAATGAGGAACACTACCAAAAAATCCAACAGATCAAGTCTAAATTATCCAGGGTCAAAGCGATTGTTTCCTATGAAAAAATCGATGATGATGACATTCTATTTTATGATGATTTGATAAAAAAAGGACGTGAACTCTACCATAAGAATCCTGATTATTTTAATGATTCCTATGCCAGCATTGATCCCAAAGAAGTCTGTACCATCGTTTATACTTCAGGAACAACCGGTGAACCAAAGGGGGTGATGCTCTATCATGAGGCTTTTGTAAAAGAGATCATCAGTTCTGAAGAGCGCCTGGGACTGGCGGAGGATGAAGTTTTTCTTTCCTTTTTACCACTCAGTCATTTATATGAACGTGTCGCGGGACATTGGACCCCCATGTATCGCACCAATACTATTTTTTATTCAGAATCCATTAATACCGTTGTGGATGATATTCAGGTGGCCAAACCCACGGTCATTGTCAGTGTTCCTCGTTTATATGAAAAAATTACCGATAAAATTCTCACCCAGGTGGAACACAGTTCGGCTATAAAACGAAAGCTTTTTTATTGGGCGCTTAAAGTGGGGAAGGAATACAATATCCGCAAGTATAAAGGGACGCTAAATCCATGGATCAAGAAGAAATTCGCCCTGGCTAATAAGATCGTTTTCAGCAAGGTCAAACAAAAACTCGGCGGCAATTTGAAGTATCCCATTGCCGGCGGCGCTCCTCTTTCCGTTAAAACCCTGAAATTTTTTGAATCCATGGGCCTGAATATTATTGAAGGGTATGGCATGACCGAAACCCATCTGATCATTGCCCTGACACCGGCGGCTAAAATTCGTTACGGTTCCTGTGGACAACCCCTGGACATTCTGGAGGTGAAAATTGCCGATGACGGTGAAGTGCTGGTAAAAGGACCCACCGCCATGGCCGGTTACTACAAACGTCCCAAAGAAACCGCGGAAATGATTGATGACGAAGGCTGGTTGCATACCGGTGATGTCGGCTATTTGGATGAAGATAATTTCCTTTACCTGACTGACCGCAAGAAAAATATGATCGTCACTGCCGGTGGTAAAAATATCGCTGCTGCACCGATTGAAAATTTACTGAAGAAAAGCAAGTATATTGACGAAGCCTGCTTGATCGGTGATAAACGGAGATTTATCAGCGCTTTGATCGTGCCGAATTACGAAAGATTGCAAAAATGGGCCAAGAAAAATGACCTGACATTCACTACCAACAAAGAAATGGTGGAAGAGCCTAAAATTAAGGATTTTATCTGGCAGGAAGTAGAAACCCAGCAGGAAAAACTGGCAACTTTTGAGAAAGTCAAAAAAATCGCCCTCCTGCCCACTGAATTTACCCTTGAAAATGAAGAATTGACTCCGAGCCTGAAAATGCGTAAAAAACAGATCCATGAAAATTATAAAGATGTCATCGATAAAATCTACGAAACCGACCGGGTTGTCTAGACAACTACCCTTTACTGTTGATAATATGATCCGCTTTTTTTAGGAGCCACAACTCCGGGTAATCATACCGGGAAGGGGTGTGATGGTTGCCGATAATATTTTTTACCACCTCAATTTTTTCTTTTGGGAAATTAATTGACCACAGAAGTTCTTCGGCAACCGCTGGACCGTAGATTTCCTGGGTTTCACCGCTGTTATAGCCGTGTTTTTCCTCAGATATTTTGATACCTACGTCATGTAAAAGAGCAACCGCAACCACAATATCTTCATCGCATTTCGATTCTCTCTCCAAAAGTTTGTCCGCTTCGTGGAGCACTTTTATGGCATGATTGATTCGCTTGTCATCATTACCAAAATAATCCACTAACAACCGTAATATTTTAGCCCGTGAATATTCCATATTTCGGTCATTTCTCCAATATTTTCGCGGCCAGGGGAACATTGTCTGTTGCCAGAATATCCGCGCCATTATCGATTAATTCCTGATAGACTTTTGCGCCTTGTTTTTCTGCTTTACGGTCGAGATTGCCCATGGTTCCCAGGATCGCCATAATACCATTCTCATGTAATAAATCATACACTATGGGATCAGGTTCATAAACTCCGGTGAAAGCCACCAGGCAGCGCGGGTCAATACCGGTTTCCAGTAATCGCTGAACACCTTCCACACTGCGGGCTGTTGCGGAAATCATCAGGTCAGGATTTAATTCATGATATTCGATTGCATCGGGCATATTGTAGGTAATCACGATGGTGTAAGTTACGGCATTTTTTTTGTTAATCAGAGCCACGATCTCTTCCGCTGAAATCGATCCCTTAATATCCAATTCAATGATCGCCCGGTCCCTGGCCCAATCCAGCGCTTGCGCCAATGTAGGGATTTTGTATTCCGTGATATTGCCCTCATTGTCTTTCAGTTTTAATTGTTTGAGTTCCGTCAGGGTAAAATCACCAATTCTGCCGCTGCTGGTGGTGGTTCTGTCCAATGTATAGTCATGCATCATCACTAGCACAGAGTCCTTCGTTCTGGCAACATCGCACTCGATAATGCCGGGCGCGTAGGTCAGGGCGTTTTCAAAGGTTTCGATACAATTCTCCGGAAATCCCGGCATCGGGCCACCACGATGGGCGCTGATGATCGGCGGCTTGTCTGCCGACCAGTGAAGGTATTCCTGAAGTTCTGCTGTATTTTGAAATTTAAGATAATGCGGCGATTCGCAGGCCATCTGAAAAACGGCAAGGACCACAATAATGAGCAGTGAGAAAAATAATTTTAATTTCGACTTCATTCTGAATTCCTCCGGGTTAGATTAAAGATAAATTAAAGGTTGGAATTTAATTTACCAAGTGCGGGATATTTTTTCACTCCGATTGTTCAGGATCGCCACGGTCACTTTGCTCCTTTGCAATCTTAGTCATAAAATTTAAGGCTCTATATGATTTATAGTGGTTAAAAAGTTACTTCGTTTTTCAAACTGTTAAACTCTTTCAGAGTTTTAATAATGTTTGTTTTTTCCGTGGGTTGACACCCACGGTTATTATTGTTTAATCCTTTCAGGATTATATGAAATACATTAAGTCTTAAAATCAACAGGTAACTTTGTTCTTCGGGCATTATAAAAATTACCATTAAAAAAAGATTGTTAGTTTTTATCTACCTACTACAATTCATATAGAACCAGTTTTTCATAGAGACCCTTCCTTAATGCAACGATTTTACCAGATATTGAGATGTTTTTAGTTCAGTAGATGTCTTATTTTGCAACATGACTTATGAATTAAAAAATATATCCATAAATTTTATTTGATGTCCAATATTAAAAGAGAAGAGTTGAAAATGTACAAAAAAATTATTCTGTTAACGCTACTGGTTTTTTTCCTGCAAAACGCATTGGCGTTTCAAAAAGATGGTAACAAAATTATGTTTGATCTGGAACCGGAAAAACCAACCGACCCTGAAAAACTAAAAATCGAAGTGCTCCGCGATGACATAATTCGTGTGGTGGCATCGTCGGAAGAACAATTTTCCCAACGGCCCAGCCTGATGGTGGCAAAAGCCGATTGGCAACCGGTTGATTTTGATGTGACCGAAAAAGGCGAAATGGTCATTATTTCCACCAAACTATTAAAGGTGCAGGTAAATGAAAAAACCGGTGAAATTCAATTTCTTGATAAAACCGGAAAACAAATTCTAAAAGAAAAATCCGGTGGCGGCAAAACCATCAAACCGGCGGAAGTCATGGGCGAAAAAACCTATCATATTCGCCAGATTTTTGAGTCTCCCGATGATGAAGCCCTCTACGGATTGGGTCAGCACCAGAATGGCATTATCAACTGGAAAGGACATGATGTGGACCTCTGGCAGTACAATATCGTGGCGGTTGTTCCCTTTTTGGTGTCCAATAAAAATTACGGCATCCTCTGGGACAACAACTCCCGCACAAAATTTGGTGACCCCCGTGCTTACCAACCGATTACATCCCTGAAACTTTATGGAAAAGATGGCAAGCAAGGCGGACTGACAGCAGAATTTTTCAAAGACAAAGATTTCAGTGATTTGTTGACAGCAGAAAAAATTGATCGAATCAATTACGCTTATCTCGATGACAGGGATGAATTTCCAAAGGGGTTTGTCTCCGAAGAAGGCAGCATACGCTGGAGCGGTGAAATCGAATCCGATGAGGATGGCATTCATAAATTCCGCCTCTATTCCTCCTATTACACAAAAGTGTGGCTTGATGGTGAATTAGTCGTGGACAACTGGCGGCAAAACTGGCTGCCCTGGACCCACAACCTGCGTCTCGATATGGAAAAAGGAAAACGCTACAAGATCAAGATCCAATGGATTCCCGGCGGCGGATACATGGGACTAACCTATCTCACACCGGCTGAACCCGAATTGAAAGACCAAATTTCCCTCTATTCAAAAGTCGGTGATCAGATTGATTACTACTTTATTTACGGCGAAAAAACCGACGACATTATCAGCGGTTACCGCACCATTACGGGCAAAGCGACCATGATGCCGAAATGGGCCATGGGTCTGTGGCAGTGCCGCGAGCGCTACAAAACACAACAAGAACTCATGGATGTGGTCAAGGAATTTCGTGAACGGGAAATCCCGCTGGACAACATTGTACAGGACTGGAATTACTGGCCGGAAGACCAGTGGGGCAGCCATGATTTCGATAAAAACCGCTTTCCAAATCCGGAAGGAATGGTCAAACAATTACACGAAAAATACAACACCAATATCATGATCTCAGTCTGGCCGAAATTTTATGAAGGCATCGGGCATTACGAAGCGTTCCGTAAAAACGGTTGGCTCTACATGCGTAATATTGAAAAACGGGAACGGGACTGGATCGGTGAAGGCTATGTCTCTACCTTTTATGATCCCTATGCCAAAGGCGCCCGGGAATTATTCTGGGACCAGATCAATGAAAAACTCTTCCGCAAAGGCATTGACGCCTGGTGGCTGGATGCAACTGAACCGGACATTCACTCCAATCTTTCCCTGCCGGAATGGCACCGTCGAATCGGGCCAACAGCCCTGGGGTCAGCGGAACGCTATCTCAATACCTATTCGCTGATGAACGCCAAAGGTATTTACAATGGACAACGGGAAGTGGCCCCTAATAAGCGGGTATTTATTTTAACGCGCTCCGGATTTGCCGGGCAACAACGATATGCTGCGGTTACCTGGAGTGGTGATGTGGTTTCCCGCTGGGAAGACCTGAAAGACCAGATCCCTGCCGGGTTGAATTTATGTATGGCCGGACTACCTTACTGGACAACTGATATTGGCGGCTTTGCCGTGGAACCGCGCTATGAAAATCCCAATGAAAAAGACCTGGCGGAATGGCGTGAGCTGAATACCCGCTGGTTTCAGTATGGTACCTTTACACCGCTCTTTCGCGTTCACGGTCAATTTCCCTACAGAGAAATGTGGAATATCGCGCCGAAAGGACATCCGGCTTATGAAACCATGGTGGCCTATGATAAATTGCGCTACCGCCTGATGCCCTACATCTATTCCCTGACCGGCATGGTGACGCAGGAGGATTATACCATTATGCGTGGGCTGGTAATGGATTTTGCTGATGATGAAGCGGTGCTGAATATTGCCGACCAGTTTATGTTCGGTCCGTCGCTGCTTATCAATCCGGTGACCGATTACAAAGCCCGCTCCAGAAAAGTCTATCTGCCGGAATCCAATGGCTGGTATAATTTCAAATCCGGGAAATTTCATAAAGCCGGGCAAATCATCACTGCTGACGCCCCTTACACCGAAATGCCGATCTTTGTGAAAGCCGGCTCGATTCTGCCGTTTGGGCCGGAAATCCAGTATACCGATGAAAAACCGGCTGACCCAATCATGCTTTATGTGTATGCTGGTGATGACGCCGAATTCAAACTCTACGAAGATGAAAATACCAATTACAATTATGAAAAAGGACTATTTTCAATTATTCCATTTAAATATGACGAGAATAATAAGACACTGACTATTGGTGATCGACAGGGAGAATTTCCGGGCATGCTAAGGCAACGAACCTTTAAAATTATCCGTGTGACACCGGAAAACCAACAGAAGTTGGATTTTGATGCCGATGCGGTTATAGAATACAAAGGCAAAGAAGTTGTCGTGGAAATAGAATAAGTGGAACACGGACTTCCAGTCCGCAATTTCTGCTGGTATCTCCATAATGCGGACTGGAAGTCCGCGCTCCTGATACTATCTACAAAGAAAATCCGCGTTGGTCCGCGGCCAAAAATAAGTGAGAGAAAATGATATACTAAATCTTGAGTTATGTTCATGAAAAATCTGATTATCTTAAAAAAAATGTTATATGAACATGACTTAAGATTGGATTGTAAAAAAGACGAGGGAAAATGATAAAGAAATTAACAGCAATATTAGGAATCATCGTCATGACATTGATATTGTCAAACTGCACACAAACCATCGATCAGGTACGGAAAACCGAAGACTTTGGCGCCAACTGGAAATTCCATCTTGGGGATGTCGAAACAGCCTATCAACCGAAATATAATGACGGCGAATGGCGGTTATTGGATGTTCCCCATGACTGGAGCATCGAAGGTATATTCAGCAAAGAGCATCCGGCCGGCACCGGCGGCGGCGCACTACCCGGCGGCATTGGTTGGTATCGTAAAAGTTTTACCCTGCCGGAAGAAGATACTGATAAACTGGTGTTCATAGATTTTGGGGGCGTCTATATGAACAGCGAGGTCTGGATCAACGGCCATTACCTGGGAAAGCGTCCCTATGGCTACAGTTCCTTTCGCTATGAATTGACCCCATATTTGAAGGTTAATGAGAAAAATGTACTGGCGGTTAAAGTGGACAATTCCCAACAGCCCAATTCCCGCTGGTATTCCGGTTCCGGTATTTATCGACCGGTGAAATTAGTCACCACCGGAAAAGTCCACGTCAGACATTGGGGGACTTATGTCAAAACCGAAAATGTCAGCAAGCGGTCTGCTGACGTGGTTTTGGAAACTAAAATATCTGACCGAAGCGAATCGGCAAAAGAGATTACCCTGAAAACCAAAATTCTGGATGAAACGGGAAGAATCGTAGCAAAGCAATCCACGAAAAACATTGATCCTCAGGAACCTGTTTTTCAAAATTTTACCCTTCAAAATCCAAAACTCTGGTCTGACGACGATCCGAATCTCTATCAAGTGATCACACAGGTTTATGCCGATGGTGAATTGACGGACAATTATGAAACACCGCTGGGTATTCGCTATTTTGAATTTGATCCTCAGCAGGGCTTTTTTCTCAATGGTGAGCACAAGAAAATCAAGGGAGTCTGCCTTCATCATGACCTCGGCGCCCTGGGAGCAGCGATCAACCATCGCGCTTTGGAACGGCAACTGGAAATCATGAAATCCATGGGCTGTAATGCAATTCGCACCGCACACAATCCACCAGCCACAGAATTGCTGGACCTCTGTGACAAAATGGGATTTATTGTCATGGACGAAGCCTTTGATGTCTGGAAACTGAAAAAATCCAAATATGATTATTCTCTTCACTGGGACGAATGGCACAAGCGCGATCTGGAAGATTTTATTTTGCGGGACCGCAATCATCCCTCCGTCATTATCTGGAGTATTGGCAATGAGATGATCGAGCAGTATGATGACGAAAGTCCGCTGGGAAAAGAAATCACCGAAGAATTGGCAAAAATTGTCAGACAACTGGACGACACCCGCCCCATCACCGCCGGATGCAATGATACTGACCTGGAAAATATGAGCAATATTCTGAAATCTGACGCCCTTGATATCATCGGCTTCAATTACAGCCATGATAAATTTGTTGATGTACCCAAATATTTCCCGAACAAGCCTTTTATCGCCACGGAAACCGAGTCAGCGCTCTCCTCCCGTGGTGATTATGATATGCCGTCGGATTCTATTCGAATTTGGCCGGAAGCCTGGGACAAGCCATTTTATGATGGCAATGATGACTATACCTGCTCCTCCTATGACAATTGCCATGTACCCTGGGGATCAACCCATGAGGAAACCTGGTCGATCGTTAAAAACCATGATCATATTTCCGGCATGTTTATCTGGACCGGGTTTGATTATATCGGGGAGCCGACCCCTTATCCCTGGCCGGCGAAGAATTCCTATTTTGGCCTGGTTGACCTCTGCGGTTTTCCGAAAAATGGCTATTATTTCTACAAAGCGGAATGGTCTGATGAACCGGTTCTGCATTTATTCCCACACTGGAACTGGAAAAAAGGGGACACCATTGATGTCTGGGCCTACACCAATTACGATGAAGTGGAATTGTTTCTCAATGATCGATCTTTAGGTAAAAAGGTCAAAAGCACTGAGGATTTTCAACTGGTCTGGCCGGTAGCATTTGAACCGGGAAAACTTCACGCCATTGCCAGAAATAAAGCCGGTGAAACTCTGGCGCAAACCATTTTTACTACCGGAAAAGCGGCTAACATCATTCTGGAAGCCGACCGAAAGACCATTCAGGCCGATGGAAAGGATTTGAGTTTCATTACCGTGAAAGTGGTGGATGACAAAGGCAACCTGGTACCCCGCGCTGATAACCTGGTCCAATTCAAAGTGAAAGGAAAGGGCTATGTCCGGGCGGTTGACAATGGCTATCCGGCCAGTCACGAGCCATTCGTCGTCAACCAGCGGAAGGCCTATAATGGCAAATGCCTGGCAATCATTCAATCCATCGATGAGCCGGGGAAAATTGAAGTCACCGCCAGCGCTGAAGGCCTGACATCAACAACAATAACAATCGAAGCAAAATAAGAGGACGAACCAATGAAACACACAAAATTGATCGTTAGCATTGCGATTTTACTGCTATTAAGTACAAGTATATTTGCGGAATATACTGTGAATTCTGCCACCATTACCGGTGAATACAAAGTCCCAGATTGTCCGGAATGGCTCAATCAGGCGGTCATGTACCAGATCTATCCGCAAACCTATTACGATACAGATTCCGATGGCATCGGTGATTTACCGGGGATTATTGAAAAGCTGGATTATGTCAAAAGTCTGGGCGTGGATGGTATCTGGCTGAATCCTTTTTTCGAATCGCCCTTTAATGATGCCGGATATGATATTTCCGATTATTACAAAGTAGCGCCACGGTACGGTACCAATGACGATGCGAAACGCATGTTTGATGAAGCGGAAAAACGTGACCTGAAAATCATTTTCGATTATGTGGTCAGTTATTGCAGTATCGATCACCCCTGGTTTCAGGCTTCGGCAAAACAGAAAAAGAACAAATATTCCAACTGGTTTATATGGACTGACAATCAGTGGGTCAATCCGCCGGATGAATACAAAGATTCCTTTATCAAAGGATATGGCCGAAGAAACGGTCAGTTTATGCGCAATTTTTACTGGAGCCAGCCGGCGCTGAACTTCGGTTTTGCAAAACCCTCTGAATCCTGGATGTTGCCGACGGACCATCCGGATATTCTGGCATTGCAGGAGGAATTAAAAAATGTGCTGCGTTTCTGGATGGACTTGGGCGCAGACGGCTTTCGCGCGGATATGGCCGGCGCCCTGGTGAAAAACGCCAATGTTACCGGCAATGACCAGTTTTTCAATACACGGGATGAAGGAACCAAGAAATTCTGGAATGACATTCGACAAATCCTCGATACGGAATATCCGGGCTCATTTATGGTGGCGGAATGGTCACACCCGGAGTCAGCCCTGGACGGTGGTGGATTTCATGCGGATTTTCATCACTGGTTTCCCGGCTACAATGATGTATTGCAGAAAGAAAGTTGGCGAATTCTCAATGGCTATTCAGAAGGGCACAGTTTTTTTGACAGGAAAGGCAAAGGCAGCATTACCACCTTTCTGGACAAATATATGGACCAATATGAAAAAACAATCGGCAAGGGCTATATT
>CAYYMT010000014.1:41196-46567 GCA_964472715.1 uncultured bacterium
GGGAAAACCGGAAGACCTATACCTGCCGGTGGACAGCGCCGACGACGCACCCAATGTGGCTGAGCAGGAAAAAGACCCCAATTCACTGCTGAACAAAGTCCGGTCAATGGTCCGGTTGAAAAAATCGGAAGCCGCTCTTGCCGCTTATGCTGAATTTGTCCCGGTTTATGCGCAACCCAATGAGTATCCTTTTGTTTTTGCCCGCGCTGTGGAAGATGAAGTGATCCTGGCGATCTTTAATCCGGCTGACAGAAAAGCCTCGGCTGATTTTAAATTGAACCTGAAAAATAAGAAATTTGAAAAACTGATGGGCGATGATATTGAGATCAGGGCAAAGGGGAAAAGATATCAGTTGGAAATGGATGGCATATCCTATGGTATATACAAAATGAAATAAATTTTCCTTCCTTCTTACTTGAATTGAGCCGGCTGGTTTTGTACTGGCCGGTTTTTCTTTGGAATGGAAGAGTTGAGTATTTTATAACTGAGATTGCCACGTCGGGCTTAAGCCACTCCTCGCAATGACTGTTGAAAACAGAAAATACCTTTTCGAAGTCGTCATTGCGAATGAAGTGAAGCAATCTCGTTATCCGAATTGGTGCCAGTCTGCACGGTTGACAAAACCTGTCTACTATTGATATTGGGAAAATTATTTATTGGAACGCTGAATCGTTGGTTTTTTAAAGCTTTATTTTCACTTTTATTAATCTGCTCAACCGCTTATTTTATCTTTATGAAAAAACTTTTATCAATTATTTTTATTATAATCTTAAATCTTTGTGTTTTAAAGGCCGCCGTTTCTAATTTCCGCTTTGAGCACATGACGACTGCCAACGGCCTCTCCCATAACACAGTCATTGAAATCATGCAGGACCACCAGGGATTTTTATGGTTTGGTACGCTGAATGGGCTGGACCGGTATGACGGTTATCATTTTACCTCCTATAAACCCATTACCGGAGACAGCACAAGTCTCTCAGATAATGTGATCAATGCGATTCATGAGGACAGCCGGCAGCGGCTTTGGGTGGGCACACTCAACGGGCTGAATTTGTATAATCGCTCAGAGGACAATTTTCGGCGACTGACTCATGATCGGAACAATGGCAATAGTCTAATTGACAACCGTGTCCGCTGTATCATGGAGGACCAAAAGGGCATCATCTGGATCGGAACTGAAGGTGGTGTTAGTTGTTATGATCCTGTAGAAAAGCAGTTTGAAAACTTTGTACCCGATTCATCGAAAAAGGGAACATTACAGGATTTCATAATTCATGATATTTATGAAGACAATCGCAAGCAGATCTGGATTGCCACTGAATTAGGCCTCAACAAATATAACAGGATTACCGATGATTTTGATTACTATCCCTACCGGACAGAACCAGGCCTGCCGAACGCTGCCGTCATGTGTCTTCAGGAAGACCGCTGGGGAAATATCTGGGTGGGCACCTGGAACAACGGACTGCAACGCTTAGACATTGCCACACAAAAAATCCAGCCGGTAGAAGCGATTGATGCGGAGATCATTACAGACATTCATATTGATAATGCCAACCGAATGTGGATTTGCAGCTATGATAAGGGGCTGTTTGTTTTGCCGCAAATATACCGGAACCTGGATGACAAAAGTTTTTCAGACCTGCAGAATTACACCTATGATGAATTTGATGATACGGGTATAAATTCCAATGAATTGTGGACGGTATTTGAGGATGAAACCGGGCTGATTTGGCTGGGTAATGAAAATGCCGGGATTAATAAATGTAACCCGGCAGCCAGTCATATTCGACATTACCGCGCCAAAATTTTTGACACCAACAGCCTGTCCAATAACAGAGTCACCGGTTTTTATGAAGATGAATCGGGCAAAATCTGGATCGGCACCCGGTTTGGCGGATTAAATACCTTTGATCCGCAGCGTGAAAAATTCGAGGCATATCGGTATGATGCGCAGAATGTAAATTCTATTGCCTCGAATATGGTTGTAAGTCTTGCCGGCACAGAAAACTATTTGTGGATTGGTACCGGTGTTCATGGATTGGACCGAATGGACCGTCATACCGGCGAAATTACTCATTTTCGAGCTGCCGGCGATGATCCGACATCCATCAGTTCTGACAATATTTACACGCTGTTTAAAGATTCCCGGGAGCGGGTCTGGATCGGCAGCTGGGGCGGCGGCCTGTCGCTGGTGAATGACAATCAGGAGAGTTTTACCAACTATCCAATCGACAAGTCCAATACGCGATTGAATGTGGTGACCACCATTGCCGAAGATACTTCCGGTGGTCTCTGGCTAGGCACTTATGGCAAAGGATTGGCCTATTTTGAGCCGAAGACCGGACAGATGAGATTTTATCAACATGACGAAAAAAATTCCGGAAGTATCGGACATAATAACATCAATACACTATTGGTCGACGAAAATGGCCGGCTCTGGATCAGTACAATGGGCGCCGGGATCAACAGACTGGATAAATTTAATAGAAAATCCGGGGAAGCCATTTTCAGTAACATTGATGTTCAAGGTGAATTGCCCGACAATATTGTTGAGTTCATTGTGCAGGACAATGACGGATTGTTGTGGCTAGGTACCAGTCATGGTGTAGCGTCGCTTAATCCATTAACCGGAGAAATGAAAAATTTTGACAGTAAAGATGGATTTGGACAGGATGTTTTTATTCATGAAGCTTGTTTGCGGGCCAGCAATGGCTTTTTGTATTTTGGCGGCATTAATGGCTTCAATGTTTTTCATCCCAATAATTTGCAGTATAATACTCATGTCCCACCAGTGATTATCACGGATTTTCAGATATTTAACCAATCTGTCGAACCCGGAGATGCCTTCGGCAACAAAATCGGGCAATCGATTTTTACTGCTGATAAGATTACCCTGACCTACAAAGACAATGTTTTTTCTTTTGAATTTGCCGCCCTTGATTTCACCAGCCCGGAACGAAACCAATATGCTTTCAAAATGGAAGGCTTTGATAATCAATGGCGACGAACCGATGGGGACCGGAATTTTGTCACTTATACCAATCTGCCTCATGGAGATTATACTTTCAGAGTGAAAGGCGCCAATAATCATAATGTCTGGAATGAAGTGGGGACATCGATTGATCTGGTGATAACGGCACCCTTTTGGAAAACCAACTGGATGATGGCTGTTTATGTCGGATTAATTGTCGGTATTTTGCTCATTATTCGAAGGGCTGTTTTAACCCAGGAACGACACAAAGCCAAAATCGAAATGGAAATGTTAAAAGCGGAAAAAATCCATGAAGTGGACCAGTTGAAACTCAGCTTTTTTACGCACATTTCCCATGAATTCCGGACACCGCTGAACCTGATCATCGGGCCGCTGGAACGAATGCTGACGGCAAAAGATGAGATCAGCGAGGAAAAGCGGAGTATTTACTATAACCTGGTGCTGAAAAACGCGCGACGATTGTTGAAACTGATCAACCAGTTGATGGACGCCAGAAAACTGGATACCGGCAGTATGAAACTGATTCCGGTGGAAAAGGATTTTATCGCCTTTGCCAAAGCCATTTATTCCGTTTTTCATCACCGCGCGGAACGGAAAAATATTGACTACAGGTTTATTTCAAATCCGGATTCCAAGTTTATTGCTTTTGATCCCGACAAAGTGGAGAAAATCCTTTACAACCTGATCTCCAATGCAATGAAATTTACAGGCGAAGGGGGCGAGGTCACGGTAAAAGTCGATTATCTTGTTGAAAATAGGGAGAAGGGGACAATCCCCGGTCAGCAGGGACAAGTGCAAGTGGAAGTGATCGATACCGGCATTGGCATTGAAAAGGAGCAATTAGACCATATTTTCGATCCCTTTTACCAGGTGCCAAAATCCTCTCCCGGCAAAATCCAGGGATCGGGAATCGGCCTTTCCATTACCCGGGATTTTGTGAAATTACATGGCGGCGACATTAAAGTTAATAGCCAGTTAAATACGGGCAGCGCCTTCATCTTTACAATTCCGGAGAACCATGTTGAGGTTGACAAAACCGAACAAGCCATTCCGGAAACGGTGAATGACAAAGATACTGAAAACTCTGATAAACCGTTGATCCTGACAGTTGAGGATGACAAAGACCTGCGGCAATATCTGAAAATGGAAATTGAAGACCATTTCAATGTCATTCATGCGCCCGATGGCCTCAGTGGATTTGAGTTGGCAACGGAAAAAATTCCCGACCTGATCATCAGTGACGTCAATATGCCGGTCATGAATGGCTATGATCTCTGCCGACGGTGCAAACAGGACCAGCGAACCAGCCACATTCCGGTGATTCTGCTCACCGCATATACGAATAGCAAGAAAAAGAAAGAAGGTTTTGCGGCCGGCGCGGACGATTATATCACAAAACCCTTTAATCCCGAAATGCTGAAATTGCGAATCAATAATCTTCTGAAAACCCGCAAAAAATTGCAGGACCAGTTTGGCAAAATGGTGTATTCTCAACCCAAAAATATTCCCATTAGTTCACCGGATGAGGAGTTTCTGAAGAAAATTTTGGACACAGTGGAAAATTATATCTCCGATACCGGGTTTTCTGTCGACGATCTGAGTTACCAGGTAGGATTGAGCCGCGCCCAGCTCTACCGCAAGATGAAAGCCCTGTTCAGCCATTCGCCGAGTACATTTATTCGGAATTATCGCTTGGAGCGCGGAATGCAATTACTTGAAAAAGGCCATACGCCGTCACAGGTCTGCTACCAGGTAGGATTTCGCGATCCTTCCTACTTCACCAAATGCTTTAAGAAAAAGTATGGAAAAACACCGCAGCAGGTTCTAAATGAAGCCAAATGAAAATGAAGAAACAGCCGGTCGGCGGTTTGGGATTTTTTTTGAAGCTTCGGAGGGATTGGTTCTCGAATGCAATTTGGGAACCAGATAACCTGGAAACCATGTAAGAATGACCGTTTTGAGAACTGACCACTGATTACTTAATTTAAGCCACCAACCCTTGCAAAGATGAACCTGTTTTGAAGGCAACCGGGAACCATTCGCAAGGTTTCCTGACCACCGACAAACCATGTATGAAGCAGCGATCCCCGGATTTCGAGAATTTCACAAACGTGGAAACATGGCATACAATGGGACACAATGGTAAGAGTACAAAAGCAAGAACTTTTTTCTAAAAGGGAAACAGGGTAAATCCGCCAGATATAAAGCGATGAAAATTCTCAAAAAAACTCGTTTTTTTAAATAGAGTGGTTGATTTATTAAAATTTATCGACGTGAAATTTGATAAAAATAAAAAAATTTAAATTTTTACTTGACATATTAAAATTTAAAAACTATAATAAATTTACAAACGAGGCAATTCATATAAAGTTTTTT
>CAYYMT010000015.1:0-8268 GCA_964472715.1 uncultured bacterium
TGATCATCATCGAATCTATTGGTGTCGGCCAGACAGAAATTGAGATCATCGAGATTGCTGATATCGTTCTCCTGGTTTTGGTGCCGGGCATGGGCGATGAAATTCAGGCCATGAAAGCCGGAGTTATGGAAATCGGCGATATTTACGTCCTCAATAAAAAGGACTATGACGGCGTTGATAAGCTGGAAGCGGAAGTCAATTATATGCTCAGTCTGAAAAGTGATGACCACCACCCAAATCCAGTGGTAAAAACCTCGGCTGTGGATAGTGACGGTATTGATGAACTGGTTGACGCCACGGAAAAGTATTTGCAACATCTTCAAAAAACAGATCAGTTGCATCACAAACGTAAAAAACGGGTCAAAGAAGAAATCAACCAGATATTATCCGCCAAAATAATGGCGGCGGTGAATGAATATCTGGAAACCGATAAAAATATCAATCAATGGGCTGAAAAACTTATCAAGGGTGAGATCAGTCCTTATTCATTTTTTGATGAGAAAATTCGAAAATTTGTGAAGGAGTCATAATGTTAAGTCAAATCGATCATATTGGAATAGCGGTCAAATCACTGGATGACCATGTTCCTTTTTACAAAGATGTGTTAAATCTGGAATTTGCCGGAACCGAAGAAGTGGCGGAACAAAAAGTAAAGGTTGCCATGTTCAAGATCGGTGAAGCCAAAATCGAGCTGCTGGAACCCACCAGTGATGAGAGTCCCATTGCCAAATTCATCGAGAAAAAAGGCGAAGGCATTCATCATATTGCCTATCAGACCGATGATATTGAAGGTGAAATCAAAAATATTCAGGACAATGATCTGCGCATGATTGACAAAACACCGCGAATGGGCGCTCATGATACAAAGATCGCCTTCATCCATCCGAAATCTTCCGGAAAAGTGCTGACAGAATTAACAGAAATAAAAAAATGAGATTGTATGGAGTGAGCCAGCAAGGTTGGTTCATGCATTAACACGGTTAATGCACTCCAAAGAACACCAAAGCGAGAGCCATGATAAATCAAAAACTGATTTATATATTATTCAAAAAGCTGTAACTTTGCGGTTTCATAAAATTTGGAAAACAGATTAAGGAGCAATAATGAGCAGGGAAAGAAAAATCCTTGAACTAAAGGAAAAAATTGAGAATGCAAAACTGGGCGGCGGTCAGGCGCGTATTGACAAACAGCACCAAAAGGGTAAACTGACAGCCCGGGAACGGGTTCAGGTTTTGCTGGATGAAAACAGTTTTGAGGAACTGGATGCTTTTAAACTTCATGACTGTTCTGATTTTGGAATGGAGAAGAAAAAAATATTAGGTGACGGAGTTGTCACCGGTTACGGTAGTATTGACGGACGCCTGGTGTTTGTCTATTCCTTTGATTTTACAGTACTGGGAGGATCGCTCTCCAAAACTGTGGCGGAAAAAATCGTCAAAGTCCAGGATATGGCCATGAAAACCGGCTCTCCGATCATTGGTATCAATGACTCCGGCGGCGCCAGAATCCAGGAAGGTGTTGATTCACTGGCGGGCTATACAGATATTTTCACCAACAATATTTTAGCTTCCGGCGTTATTCCCCAGATCAGTGCAATTGTTGGGCCCTGTGCCGGCGGCGCGGTTTATTCACCGGCGCTCACCGATTATATCTTCATGGTCAGAAAAACAGCCTATATGTTTCTTACCGGCCCGAAAATCGTCAAGAGTGTAACTCACGAAGATGTGACTGCGGAAGAACTGGGCGGCGCTGATACCCACGGTTCCAAAAGCGGTGTGACACACTTTACCTATGATGATGAAAAAGCGCTTTTTAAAGGCATTCGCGAACTGGTCAAATATTTACCGCAAAACAATACGGAAGAAGCTCCTTTTCAGGCGACACAGGACCCGGTGAACCGAATTGAAGAAGACCTCAATTACCTGGTGCCGGAAGACCCCAATAAACCCTATGATATGCATGCCATCATCGAAAAAATTGTGGATGACGGACAGTTTCTGGAAGTCCAGAAAGATTTTGCCGCCAATTTGCTGGTTGGCTTTGCCCGGCTGAATGGTAAAGCTGTGGGAATCGTCGGCAACCAGCCGAAAGTAATGGCCGGTGTGCTGGATTGTAATTCGTCCAACAAGGGCGCCCGCTTTGTACGCTTCTGTGATGCTTTCAATATTCCGATCATCACTTTTGAAGATGTGCCGGGATTTATGCCGGGAACCGCCCAGGAATTTGCCGGCATTATTAAAAACGGCGCAAAAATGCTCTATGCTTACGGAGAAGCGACAGTTCCGAAAATTACAGTCATTACCCGTAAAGGTTACGGCGGCGCTTTTTGCGTGATGAACTCAAGAAATTTGCGTGGCGACCTGAGCTATGCCTGGCCTTCAGCAGAGATTGCGGTGATGGGACCCAAAGGCGCCAGTGAGATCATCTTCTCAAAAGATATTAAAAATGCTGATGATCCCAAAAAAATGCATGCTGAAAAGATCGAAGAATATCGTGAAAAATTCGCCAATCCCTATGTCGCCGCCTCCAAAGGCCTGATCGATGAAGTGATCGAACCGAAAATCACCCGCTACAAACTGATCAAAGCCCTGGAAATGCTGGCCAATAAACGGGATGAAAATCCAGCGAAAAAGCATGGTAACATTCCGCTATAGGAGACAAAAATGATTGATAAAATTATCGACAATAGTGGTCATATAAATTCTCTGGCAGGTATTTTGGTTGTCTTTGCCGGCCTGATAGCGATTTCCCTGGCGATTGGAATATTTAACAGAGTAGCCGGTTTATTTAAAAACAAACCTAAAAGCAGCCCCAAAATTCCGGCTGAAGTAAAAGAAAAAAAAGCAAAGAAAAAAAGGATCAAAGAAATTCCGGAAGATGAATTGGTGGCTATTGCCGTGGCAGTTGAAGCCTATCGAAAAATTCATTTTGATAATTTGCAAAATGAAATCACTTTTACACACGGGACTGCTCAGACTGCATGGAAAATGCTGGAGAGAAATCGAAAACCTGTTACGCGAACGAGGTAAAAAATGAAAGAAAAAGAATTTACTCTGGAAATAAATGGAAAAGATTATTCTGTGATCATTAATGATTTTACCGCCACTACCGCAGAAGTGGAAGTTAATGGAAATAATTACAGTGTTAACATCAAGGACCTTGGCATTGAGCAGGCCGCTGATTTGAAACCCCAGTTTACTGCCACCGCAGCATCTCAGCAACAGTCTGCGGCATCCGGCAGCGCAAGTGCCGGGCCTAAATTGCATAAGCCCAAATCAGTGGCAAATGCCACTGCTGTGCTGTCGCCATTACCGGGCTTAATTCTGAAAATTCTGGTAAAAGAAGGTGACGAAGTGAAAGCCGGCCAAAACCTGCTGATCATGGAAGCCATGAAAATGGAAAATGAAATTCAGGCCAAAACCGATGGCACTGTAACGTCAATCAATGTCAAAGAAGGCGATTCTGTCGAAGAAGGCATTGAACTGGTTTCAATAGGTTAAGGGGGACTGCAATGGGAGTTTTAGAAAAAATATTCGCCACTACCGGTTTTATGAATATGGAATGGGGCAACATCATCATGATGATTGTTGGTGGAATTGCAATTTATCTGGCAATCGAAAAAAAATATGAACCGTTGCTTTTATTGCCAATTGGTTTTGGTGTAATTGTTGGTAACATACCCTATATGGAAGGACTGCCAATAGGAGTATATGACACTGTTGAAAGAGGTTTTGAACAAAATTCTGTATTCAGCCTTATATATTACGGTGTTTCCTCAGGAGTATTTCCACCATTGATTTTTTTAGGAATAGGAGCGCTGACAGATTTTAGTTCCCTGATATCCAGTCCAAAATCAATGTTACTTGGCGCTGCTGCCCAGGCAGGAATTTTTGTTACTTATCTCGGGGCCTTGTTGATTGGTTTTAATAATCCCGAGGCGGCATCTATTGGAATTATCGGCGGTGCTGACGGTCCGACTTCAATTTTTCTTTCCTCACAACTGGCGCCTCATCTGTTGGGGCCGATTGCCATTGCCGCCTACTCATATATGGCCCTTGTTCCGGTTATTCAGCCGCCTATCATGAAATTGATGACGACGGAAAAAGAGCGCAGGATCCGCATGAAACCGCCACGCCGAGTTACCAAAACAGAAAAAATCATTTTTCCCATAGTCGTTGTCGTACTGGCTTCGCTGATCGCGCCCGGCAGTCTTGTACTTATCGGAATGCTTTGTTTTGGCAATTTGCTAAAAGAGAGCGGCGTAACCGACCGGCTGGCCAAAACCGCTGGCGGCCCGTTATTGGATATTTGTACCATTTTACTGGCTTTTACCGTGGGAATGAAAACACAATCCTCGGAATTTTTGACACTCCGGTCTGTGGGCATCTTTGTGCTGGGACTGGGATCATTTGCGGTTGCCACTTTTTTTGGGTTGCTTTTTGCCAAGATCATGAATCTTTTTCTGAAAGATAAGATCAACCCCTTAATAGGTGCCGCCGGAGTATCGGCTGTGCCGAATTCCGCCCGGGTTGTGCATACTTTTGCCAATAAATATGATAAGGACAATCATCTGTTATTTCATGCTATGGCGCCTAATGTTGCCGGTGTTATCGGCTCTGCCATTGCCGCCGGTGTTTTTATTGCAATATTTATGTAAAATAGGAATAAATTTATAAATTAAACGGTATGGTCGGTTGATCATACCGTTTTTTTGTTTAATAATAAAAAATAACAGTTTATATCTAATACCAATCAAATTGAGGAATTATGGCATTAATAACAATTTATACAGACGGCGCTTGTTCCGGAAATCCCGGCCCCGGCGGTTACGGAACAGTGCTCAAGCAGGGGCCACACCGGAAGGAATTATTCGAAGGATTTAAATTAACCACCAATAACCGTATGGAAATGCTGGCGGTGATCAAAGGGCTGGAAGCCTTAAAATACGAGAATTCCGATGTAAAAATTTATTCCGACTCAAAATATATCGTTGACGCAGTCAACAAAGGATGGGCCAGGAAATGGCGCGCTAATGGCTGGCGCAGAAATAAAAAAGAGATGGCCAAAAACCCTGACCTCTGGGCCCGGTTGCTGGATTTAATTGAGAAGCATAATGTGGAATTTCACTGGGTCAGGGGCCATGCGGGGAATCCGGAAAATGAGAGGTGCGATGAGCTGGCTGTCGCAGCCTCGCAAGGTGTGACTCTCCTGGAAGATACTGAATTCATTAAACAGATAAAGTAACAGATCATTGCAATAAAAATAAAAGGATTTGCATTAATAATGTCTTTTATTCAAAAAGAAACATGTTATTATTCGGACACGGATCAACGGGATTTCATGGATTGAATTTTGAGTATATTTTCCGTGTACAAAAAAACTTCCGACATTTATTTTGCAAATTAGTATATGTCTTACTTATTGTCCTTTTCAGAAAAACCGGAAGAAATCTGGACGCTGGCGAATCGCTATACCGATTGGTTTATTGAAGAATTGACCGGAGATTTAACTGATAAACGGTTAAAAGCATTTATCATAGAAACCACATATTATCAAGGCTTTGATTTTCGTCATTGTACGGATAAGCAAAAGGAACTAACTGGAAAATTTCTAAAACTTTTGCAGAAAAAATTACCCGATATAATTGATAAAAGTATGGAGCATGAAAACAGGGCTTTGAAGAACCATTTAAAAAATCTTCATGAACTTGTAAATGATCAAAATATTTTCAGTTAGAAGGACAGAATATAATGCCGGTATTACGGCTCATGCCACGATTTTCACACTTTCATCGCCGCTGATATTGCGGATTTTCAATCGTAAGGGTTTCTTTTGGCTGAGGATTTTTCCATCCCAGAATTCTTTGGTCTTTTTACCGTCAATGCTGATATAGCCCAGCTTGTCGATTTTGATTTCACTACTGCTGTGCCATTGCCCGTCGTTGTTTTCACAGTCAACCGCTATCATTTCGATCAATTCCAGGCCGGTTTCACTGATTTCAATGGGTGTGAATTTTTTGCCTCTATTCATGGCCTGTAAATGGCCTTTTTCATTGAAAGTGTCAATCGCCTGGTTGAGCCGGTCGCTGACAAATTTTGTGATTTCCACACAATAATAGTCTTTGTCGGCCGCCTGATCAAAGAGATTGCGATCGTCATTTTCCAGTTTCACAATGTTGCAGGTAAATTCTATTTCGTCCTCCACGACTATTTCATGGAGCAGGTTTTTCAGGTCGTGTAGTTCGATCTTGATGGCGGTGGCGTTGACCTCTTCCATGAATTCTTCCAACTCTTTGCGGTCTTCGATGTCGATGTAATAGACAATGACCTTTTCCACGGTATCGGGCAGTTTGGCAAATTCTTCATTGATGATCCGGTTCATCGCGGGAATGTCGAGGACTTTTTGCTCGTGGTCCAGCAGGTTGGGCACATAGACCGGCACTGTTCCTTTTTTGCTGTCATTGAGTGCGCCGAACCAGAATTTCGGGATAGCTTCCACCTTGCGCTGTAAGCCGGGGATGATCCGCGCCAGTTTATCCATGGTCTGCACCGGATTGCGAAAGAGCCGTACGCCGTCTTTGATTTCCAAAATTTGAAATTCCGTCCCCGCCGCCGCCAGTCTGTCTCGGGCGGTCTGAATGGAATTAATATTGACATCGCAGTGAATAAATTCCCGTCCCAGGTCATGGGCCACTTTGGCGGCCACACCACTGCCGCCGAAGAAGTCCGCCACCACCATGCCTTCATCGCTGCTGGCTTTGATGATGCGTTCCAGTAAGGCTTCGGGTTTCTGGGTGGCGTAATCAAGGCGCTCTTTACTCTGACTCGGAATTGCCATAAAATCTGTCCACAGATTTTGTACAGGTGCGCCATTCATTTCATCAAGATACTGTTTATAACGAGGCACACCAGATTTAGTAAAATAAATTTTAGGTGGATTTTGTGATAAAGCATCATCAATCCTTTCCTGACCCCAACGCCAATGAGTTCCCGGAGGAGGAGTTAAAAGTTTATCACCAAAATACTTTGATTCACCTGCTCCAGCTGCATTCATTGATACAGATTTAAATCTTCTCCCCGTTTCAGGCTCTATTTTATCATAGGTTTTCGGATCTATTTTTTTAAATTGCCGATTATAAATATAGTCATCTGATATAGAATATAAAAAAATTGATTCTGTTATGTTACCAAACTTATTACCGTCATTATGACTGTTTGCACTTCTCCACACAATTTCATTTTTAAAATTATCTTCACCAAAAACCTCATCCAACAAAATCTTAACATAATGCCCGATATGCCAATCCAAATGCACATAAATACTGGCGGTTTCGCTCATGACGCTTTTGATGGCCATGAGATTTTCGTACATCCAGTTGAGATAATCCTCTTTTCTCCAGATGTCGCCGTACATTTTTTCTTCAAAGGCCTGGATTTCTTCCAGTTCCAGGGTTTGCCCGGCCTGTTTGATTTTCTTTGCCAGTTTGGGATTGCGGCGCAGATAGACTTTTTTGGCATAGTCGGCGCCACTGGCAAAAGGCGGGTCAATATAGACCAGGTCGATTTCTTTGCCCTGTTCCTTGAGATAGGCGCAGGCGGAGATGCATTCGCCATGAATCACCAGGTTTTTGTCATTGTCGCCCACTTGCTCGACCTTGTCTGTTTCGTACCAGGGCATGCCGCGTTTGATGCGATGAAAAACCTTGTCATTGTCCCGGTAACTCAGCAACCGCCGGGTTCGTGTAAAATTATTAAGCAGCGCCTGTCCTTCGACAGTGTTGGGTAGGTAGGGAATGTATTTGATCGGCATAATTTATTCTCCAAAAAATTGGTTTATTTTTTCATTTATTTTTGCAAGGGTGTCATTTATTTTTTCTGTGTCTTCGATATAAAGAAAATCAAAACGGTTATAGCCAAATTTTTCATTGTTTTGTTTCAAAAATTCGGTTTCTACGAAGTTGCGTTTTTTTTGAAAGACCGGGTCATTGGCAAAGCCCTGGCCTTTGGTTTCGAGAATCAGGGCCTGGTGAATGGAATTATCGGCCTGGCGTTTCAGCACCAGAAAATCCGGTGTGTATTGGCCGATATTGCGCCAGTAGTTTTTGCTTTTGCCATAGCAATTGATTTTGAACTCTGTCAGACTGCGCTGTCCGTTGTAATAGACTTCCAGTTTGTTGTCCATAAAAACCGTCAGGTTCAGGATAGCTTTCAGAATGTCCATTTCAAATTTGCTCTGATGAAAATCATAGGGCAGATAGTGAAAGGAATG
>CAYYMT010000015.1:8368-45428 GCA_964472715.1 uncultured bacterium
TTTTCGGGAATGATTTCCGATTCGGTTTTCAGGTATTTTCGCGTGTGAAAAGCGAGACGGATATGGGAATTGATCCGATAGCGGTCGTACAATTCGTTGAACAGCAAATGTCCCTTTTCCTGATAAGTTATGGCATTAAATATAGATTTCAACACATTGTCATATTGATGCAGTTGTTTTGTGGAAATTCCGCCAAAACTTTCTTTGGCGATTTCAAAAATCCAGGCGTTGTAGTTGGCTATTTTTTCCCCGGAGCGGCTGATAAAATCGTTCATACCGTCATCGAGGTTATTAAGCGTTGTCGTGGTAATAACCACCGTATCTTTGAATTTTTGCAGGTTGCCGGACAGTTGTTGTAGTTTCACGGCAATTTCAATTTTTTCCTCTTCTTCTATGGAAAGGTAATTGACCCTTAGCTGATAAAAAGCGACTTTTGGCAGTTTAAGGTGTTCCGTGCGGGAATGTTGCTGTATGGGAAAATTTTTAATTTTGCCGGTGAGGTTGTTGATTTCATCGATATTGGTATTTTGTTCTTTTTGTAATTGTTTGTTAAGAATATCGGCATTTTGGCGGTTGAGCCAGATCAGGGCGGTTTCATCGGTGTTTTTGTCCACCTGGCGCAGGCAGCGGCAGGAAGTCTGAATGATTTTATTTCTTGAGGCGCTGGGGCTTTTTTGTGGCAATATCACCGATGTCAGGCTGCGACAGTCCCAGCCTTCCTTTCCGATGGCTACCAGCAAAATATAGCGTTTTTTGGAAATCGGCAAATCCAGGGAATTAAATTCCAGTTCATTTTCTTTGGGAAGTGAATATTTTCTGTTGCCTCCGTGATATTTTAAAATTTCCTTTTCATCGATTTTCAGGTCGCTAATAAGAAAAGGATAGATTTCTTCTTCCAGCATTTCAATATTGCTGCAATAGATCGCCAGTTTCGGAATGGCGCCATTGGGATAGGTTTTGTCCTTGTATTTGTCGTTGAATTCCTCAATTCCTTTTTTGATAATTTTCAAGTGGCTGAGATTATCGCCGATTTTGACTTTTGGTGTTTTGAGAAATTGCCGTATCGCTTCCGTCAGTGGATAATAATAGACGGTATTGGTAATGATTGACAATTTGATATTGATGTCATCACTGACCGGGATTTTTTCTTTGCCGGTGAGATAGGGCGTACCCGAAAAACCAAGGACAGTGGTGATATTGCCGGATTTTTGCCACCGGTTCACAACCTGACGCAGTTTGATGTCATTTTTAGCGGCATGGTGGACTTCGTCAATGAAAATGGAAAGGTTTGGAATTTTTCCGATTAGGTTGCGCAGTTCATTAGCGCGTAAGTCTTTTTCATCTTCAGTTTTTTCGATTAATTCCTGCTGGGCATTGAGGTCAATTTTATTGAGGATGACTTTTTCTGCATTGACAACAAAAATATGGCCGAAAGGATTGGATAAAATTTGGTTGACTTTCTGGGCGTTGGGATTACGGGCCTTGTTGCTTTTTTGGGCTGTTTTCTGTTCGTCCAGGATTTCAAAACGAATGAGCCGCTTGATTTCACCGGCAGCCGGTTGCGGCAATATCCATGATGGGTCAAAATGCTCAATGGTTTTCAGGCTGGGAATGATGGAGGATTTCAAGCCCGAGGGAATCATCACCAAAAAATTGTGGGCAAAATTTTTGTTTTCCGGTTCATTCAGCGCAAAATACAAGTCCAGGTAGATAAAAGCCGCCATGAGGAAAGTCTTACCCGCGCCCATCGGCAGGCTCATCAGATAATCCGGATATTCAACAGTGTAAAAAAAATTTTTGATCACCTGTTCATAATCAAAGGAATCGTAATTATCAAGAATAAGCTGCGCCAGTTCCGGCTGCTTTTCCTCGTCATCTTTTGGGTGGGAAAAATGAAACAGCGCTTTGGCGGCGGGATTTTTTTTGAAGTATTCAAAAGCCGGAATGTATTTCAAAGCCAGATTGGCATAGTCGGATTCATTGGTAAAATAGCCTTCTGCAAACAACTGCCAGAGGGGTTTGTTATTGCAGGCGATTTTTAAATAGAGATAGGTTTCAATGGCCTCAATTTGGGGCTGCCTGAGTTTTCCTGTTGCGCGAATATACCGGACCAAATCACTCACCGGACATTTGATTGAAGTCAGCCATTGCAGCGTTTTTATTCTAATAATCTGTGATAACATTTATTCTCCGTAAAACTGATCACTTAGAAAGGTAAATTATTGGAATTATCGAGAATAATCAAGTAAATAGATAAGTAGTTTGAATATAAAAAAAACCCGCTATTATAAGAGATAGCGGGTTTAATACCATGGCAGAAATATTAGAGATTGATTGCATTGTCAGCCAGGTATTTGGCTACGCCTTCGGCTGAGGGTTTCATGGCATTATCTCCCTGCTTCCAGCCGGCGGGACAAACTTCACCATACTTTTCACAAAATTGCAGCGCATCGATGACGCGCAACATTTCATCAATATTTCTTCCCAGGGAAAGATTGTTGATCACCTGATGCTGAATAATTCCTTCCGCATCAATCAGAAAAGAAGCGCGGAGGGCGACGCCATCTTCGTGTTCAACATCATAAGCTTGTGTGATTTCATGCTTGATGTCCGACACCATTGGAAATCCCACCTCACCGATGCCACCCTCTTCAATAGTGGTTTTGCGCCAGGCGTGGTGGGTGTATTGTGAATCCACGGATACGCCGACTATTTCGACATTGCGTTTTTGGAATTCTTCCAGCCGTTTATCATGGGCAATGATTTCAGTGGGGCACACAAAAGTAAAATCCATAGGCCAGAAAAACAGGACCACATTTTTTCCTTTCAGATCCGAAAGTTTAAAATTTTCATTGATAGATCCATCAGGCATCACTGCCGGTGCTGTAAAATCAGGGGCTTGTTTATTGACTAGTACACTCATTATTATTTCTCCTGTAAGTTATGTTTTCCTAGTTGTTAACTATGATTAGTTTGTTAAATATAACAAAAGTTACATAAATATGCAAAGGACTGGTAGTTTTTGGTAAATATTTTTCTTAACCTTTTCAGGTTTTTCTCCTATATTGCAGGTTGTAAAAATTTTTTAGAGAGGGAAAAATGAAAAAATTGATCAGTCTCATGCTTGCGATTGTAATGCTGGCACCCTTGTTTGCCGGCGAGGAATTATCCGATATTGACCGGATTAAACAGGTTATCCAAACCGCTTATGTGGAAGGATTGCAAAATGAAGGTGATTTTGAAAAAATCGATGCCGGTTTTCATCCTGATTTTGAATTGCTGGGCCTGGGTGAGGGAAACAATATGTGGCATTTGTCCATTTCTGACTGGAAAAAGAAAATACAGGAAAAACTGGATAAAGGGGAATTACCACGCAAAGAAGGAGAAAAAATTTCCGTAAAGTTTCTGGATGTGGATGTTACCGGCTCAGTGGCAGTTGCAAAATTTGAGTTTTATGTTGGTGAAAAACTGGTTTATATTGATTACCAGTCGCTTTATAAATTTGAGGATGGCTGGAAGATCGTCAGCAAAGTATTTCAAAAAATGTAAAGAATTCTAAGGAAAAAAGCCCTGGTTCTCAGGGCTTTTTTCTTATACTTTGGCGTTTGAAGGTATTATTGAAGGTTATATTCCTTCCTTAAAGATCTTATTTTAGAAAATAAGTATATCGGGGTAATTTCTTTTTGTAAATTGCGGAACAATTTTTGTTTAATAATTTGAAGTTGTTTAATCCATGTGCTAGTTTATATATTATATTCAGACAAAGTGTTGTAATATTTTAAGAATTATCACAGATTATATGAATTGTTTAAGAGGGTCAGTGTTTAAATATTTAATATGAGGGTAAATGATGAAGTACAAAGGAATCTTTTTTTTAATGACTCTGGTTGTGTTTAGTATCAACCTCCCGGCAATGCCCCCGGAAACAGAAGAAGATAAGATTATCATTGCGGTGGTGGATTTTCGCAATACCGGTGGTAGTGAAAACCTGAATTATCTTGAAAAAACAATTCCGGAAAACATTATCACGCGAATGGCGAAAAGCGGGCGGACAGAAATTGTGGAGCGCGCCAGATTGCAGGATGCCTTAAAAGAAATGGAATTGGGAATAGCCGGAATTATTGATGAGCAGTCCGCCGTCGAATTGGGCCGCGCTGTGGGTGCCAATGCGATCCTGCTGGGTAGTTTTGCTTCCATTGGACAAAAAATCCGCATAAATGCGAGACTGATCGAAGTCAGCACCAGTCGCATTATCAAAGCTGAAGTAGTCCAGGGCAATGTCTCTTCTGAAATATTCCAATTAATGGATCAATTGGCGATTTCCATGGAACAGCAATTACTCCGTAAAGATGGCGGCACAGTTCAATATCAACCGATTCCCATTTCGGAAAGCCAACCGCCTGAAAAAAAGATCAAAAAGAAAAGATCAGTTTTCAAATCTCCTGTATTCTGGACAGCTGTGGCAGTTGGTGCCGGTGGCGGTGCCTATTACTACACACAGATGTCACCGGAAGAAAAAGAAAAACTGACCTCTTTAACCATTTTTATTAATATACCATAACAGGAGGATTCTGATCATGAAGAAATTTACTATTTTTATTCTGACTGTAATTCTCTTTGGAATATCCTGTGAAAACCCATTTAATCCAACAGACGATACAACAAAAGTTACACTGAATTTAAATTTTCCGAATAATTATGTGGATAAAGCTGAATTGGCTAAACCTCAGGAAATTATTGAGGTGGCGGTTACGATTACTGCCGATGATATGGATGAGATTGTCGAGCATTTTGAAGTCAGGAGTAACAGGGTGGAGATGAACCTGGAACTTTCTCAGGGGAATGATCGGAATATCCTCGTTGAAGGCTTGGACCGAACCGGTCTGGTTCAGTTTCGTGGTGACAAAACTGTGGATCTGACACAGGATCAGCAGACAGTTGAAATTAACAATCTGTTGTTGATCGCGCCGTCTCCGGTGAATTCTGTTGTGGAAAATATTACCCGGACCAGTTTTGAGCTGCATTGGACAAAAAGCAATGCGCCGGACTTTGGCTTTTACAGAGTGTTGCTTTCTACAAATCCGGTTCTTTACCCTAATGATGACCAAATTGGTAATGATATGGACAATATAAACCGGCAACAGATGGAAATTATTAATCTTAATCCCGGCACTGTATATTATGTTGCTGTAATTGTTTGTGATACGGAATGTTACTTTTCCGGCAATTTGGAATTTGGTGCTCAGGGGTCAATCGTGCGGCGGGTTGAAACACCGGAAGGCAGCATGGCGCCGGACCCTGTGGAGGTTGGCGCTGGTAATATTACCAGTAGTTCTTTTGATATTTTTTGGAGCAAAAGTAATGCTGATGATTTTGATTTTTACCGGATTTTGTTTTCGCAAAGCCCAACCCTGGATCCTGTTGATGATCAAATCGGTAATGATTTCTATGATATTAACCGGAATCATTTTAGCGTATTTGACCTGGCTGAAAATTCGGTTTATTACATAGCGGTTTTAACGGTTAATGAAAATATGGAATTTGCCGGCAGTCTGACTTATGGAGATGGTGGATCAATTGTCCATAAAGTCAATACAGCGTCCATTTTGGAACTGGGATACATTGATGAAACCTTTGAAAACAGTATTTATTTGAGTGCCGCCGGTACCCGGTTGGTAAATAAGTTCTCTCCCCCTTCAGAAGATACTTTTATCCGGGAAGTCTGGATGTATTTGAAAGACGGATCCGGGGAAGCCGATAATTACCGGCTGGTTATTGCAGATCATAATAGAAATGACATTTTCTATTCTTCTCCTTTGCCGACAAAAGCCGGTGAACAATGGGTTGGCTGGACAGTGACATGGGACAATTTGCCCGATGGTTTTGTTGATTCGGATTTTTATGTGGGAATTGAGTATACCAAAGACATTGGCTGGCCGGAAGTAGCTTTTGATGAATCTACTGATCATGAAGCGGGATATTTCATGGATAATAATAGCATTTATTATCCCCTTGGCAATTATGAATTTTATGGAAATCTCGCGATATTGGTCGTGGTTGATGCGGCGGGTTCATTTGATGAATCGATGCCTGGTGAAAGTAGAAGAGTTGTGTTGGGTGCAATCCAGGGAAATGATCAAATTGTATCAAGTTCACACTCTCCAAAACCAATTCCGGAACAGGATAGCTATCAAAGAAGATATGGCCCAAAAGGTAAAATTAAGTCAAGACGATAAATATTTAAAAAAAGGGTATATGGCTTCATATGCCCTTTTCATTTTAGTTCCTTAATCCACTCCTTTATTTTCTCCACATGACTGCCCTGCCAGAATATTTTGCCGCATTGCCGGCACTGGGTAAAGGCGTCATACAGTTGATAGGTTTGTGGCGGAATTTTGTCGGCAATCTGGTCTTTGTCAGCCGGCACCAGAATACCATTACAAATAGTACAACGGGTAAAAGGATTGATCGCAGTGCTGAGGTGGAATTTTTGGACAACTTCAGCAACTTGCGCAAAAGGCCGAGTATTCCTGACCCAATATCCGAATTTAACGGCATTGTATTTTAATATGCCGATATCCCTGGTTAATATGATGCGATTCTCCCGGTTGGAAATTTCAACAATTTCATGGTCATCATCTTCAAACAAGGTATCAAAACCGAGCAGGCGCAATTTCGGCACCAGTTTACCAAGATTGACATCAATTATGAATTTTTTCTCTGACGGAAGTTTCGGCCGCAGATGAATGATGCCGGGTTTTTGGGAATTATCATATTCCGGATAAACGGTAACATCTTCGCCACCCTTTAGGATAAAATCAAAGTCAACAGAGTGGCCATTTACCAAAATCACATCGATTTCAGGGTGGGGAACCCCGATTGCCTGAATCGTATCTTTGATCGATGGCCGGCCCCGAAACTGATAGGTAAACTTTGTATTCCGGAATTCTCTGGACAGAAAATCATTCAATTCCGCAAAAAACCGGAATTTTGTCCTGTGTATGACTGGTTCATGACTCTCCATGGTTTAAACTAGCAGAATTTATTTGAATTTATCCAGTGAAAATTTTTTTGATAAAATAACAACCTACCGGTACTGCCCACCACTCAACATCAGCTCCTTCAATTCCTGAAAATCCGTTGATATTTTCACTGAGACTTTATCCCGCGCCATAAATTTCGCCAGTCGTTCGGGAACCCTGACCTTCTGATCAATGGCATCATCGACGATTTTCTTAAACTTTGCCGGATGTGCGGTCTCAAAGAAAACACCTTTGTTAAATTCCGGATTTTTCTCCAGGAAAGCTTCCAGACCGAGAAAACCCACCGCGCCGTGGGGATCGCAGACATAGCCGGTTTCATGATGAACTTCACGCATTTTTTGACGGGTTTCTTCATCGGTAAAAGCAAATCCTTTGATTACCTGTTTAATCAGATTATAATCATTGTCAAAGATATCGAGAATACGGGCGAAATTGCTGGGGTCTCCCACGTCCATGGCATTGGAAATAGTAGTCTTTGACGGCCGCGGCGAAAAAATAGAGGAGGCCAGATATTCCGGTACCACATCATTGATATTGGTGGCGGCGATGAATTGGGAAACCGGCAGCCCCATCTCTTTGCCCATCAATCCGGCGGTGAGGTTACCAAAATTTCCGCTGGGAATACATACTGCAATTTTATCTGACGGCTGGTAATCCAATTGCGCAACCATTTGGAAATAGTAGAAAATCTGTGGAATCAGCCGGGAAATATTTATAGAATTGGCTGAGGTGATCTTCAAATTATCAAGTATATCATCATCGATCAGCGCAGCTTTCACCATTTTCTGGCAATCATCAAAAGTGCCGTCTACTTCCAGGGCGGTAATGTTTTCGCCAAGGGTGGCGATCTGTTTTTCCTGGATTTTGCTGACTTTACCGGAAGGATAGAGAACCAGCACATTGATATTGTCCACACCCAGAAATCCGTTGGCCACAGCGCTGCCGGTATCACCTGAGGTGGCGACGACAATATTTAATTTACGGTGCGAATCTTTAACAAAATAGGACATCAGCCGGGACATGAAGCGCGCCCCAAAATCCTTGAACGCCAGGGTCGGGCCGTGAAAGAGTTCCAGAGTGCTGATCTTGTCATTGATTTTTACCACCGGCGCGTCAAAGTTGATCGCTTCGTCAATGATCCTGTCCAGAACAGTTTCGTCAATATCATCGATAATATTTTTGCACACTTCTTTGGAAATATCCTGAAAAGAGATGGACGACATATTCCGAATGAAATCCTCATCCAGTTTTTTCAATTCCATGGGCATAAAAAGCCCCTTGTCTTTCGGCATGCCGGTTAAAACCGCTTCTTTGAGACTGACGGTTAAATTTTTATTATTGGTGCTGTAATATTTCATTGGATATCCTTTCTGTCGATAATTTTTGGACCCTGATCATTGATTTGGGAAACATAAACCTGACAGCCGATAGAAGCATATAATTGTTGCCACTGGCCAGCGATTTGGTCAGCGATTGCCGGATCATTGGATAGGGCAAAAATACTGGGGCCGGAGCCAGAAATACCGCCGCCCAGACCATTGGCGTTTTCAATTATTTTCATGGCATCATCAAATTGCGGGATTAACCGGGAGCGATAAGGTTCCGCCAGCAGATCCCGCAATGAATTTTTCATCATGTCAAAATCAGCCGTGTAAAGGGCCGCTAAAAAACCACCCAAATATCCCATTTGCCGAACGGCTGTACTGAGCGATATTTCCTTTGGCAAAAGATTGCGCGCATCGGCTGTTTTGATCTCCACATCAGGATGAACCACTGTGCAATAGAGATTGTCCGGCGCGGATATTTTTTTGATTTTCAGGGGTATATAGCTGTTGATCAATATGAATCCGCCAAAGAGGGACGGCGCGATATTATCAGCATGTCCGGCGCCACAGGCGGCTTTTTCCGCTGCCAGGCCAAATGCCAGCAACTGTTCGTCATCGCAAATATTATCAAACAATTGATTCAGTCCGAACAGCGTGGCGGCAGCACCGGCGGCACTGGAGCCTAGTCCGCTACCGATGGGCATTTGCTTGTCCAGGATAATATTGGCGCCATTGCCTGGTGCAAAGTGTTCCAGAAATTTCAGCGCAGCCACACCGCAGGTATTTTTCACAGGATCTGTGGGTATCAGCTCATTACCAAGCACCTGAATATTGACTTCCGGTTTGTCGGTTAATGTCAATTCCACAATATCGCCGGGTTCATTGATGGCGAAGCCAAGCATGTCATAGCCGCATTTTGAATTTCCCACCGAGGCCGGCGCAAAAACTTTGATTGATTTTGTCATTAGTACACCCGCTTCATAATTACAGTATTGGCAATTTTAAAAATATCGGCAAAGACGCCGGCAGCAGTCACTTCTGCGCCGGCACCGGCTCCCTTGATCACCAGTGGGATCGGGTAGCGATCGGTGGTAATGGCAATGATATTGTCACTGCCCTGCAGCGAATAAAAAGGATGGGAGTTGTCAAGGGCTTTTATCTCGATGGATGCTTTACCCTTTTCGTATTTGGCGATCCAGGACAGTTTTTTGTTCTCAGACCGGGCCTTTTGTTGTTTTTCACTGAAGTGTTGGTCGTAGGATTTGAGTTTGTCAAAGAAATCATCGATGGAATCGGCCTGCATACATTCTTCCGGCAGGATCTGCTCAACTTCGATGTCTTCCATCTCCAGGGGCTGGCCTATTTCGCGGCTCAGCAATAATAATTTGCGGGCGAAGTCCATGCCATTGAGATCATCCCGGGGATCCGGTTCGGTGTAGCCTTTTTCCATAGCGGTTTTGACGATTTCGCTGAAGTTCTTATCAGCGGTGAAATTATTGAATATATAACTGATCGTACCGGACAAAATCGCTTCGATTTTTTGTATTCTGTCACCGGAATCCAACAGGTCCTGAATCGTGCTGATAATCGGCAACCCGGCGCCGGCATTGGTTTCATAAAGATATTGCACATTATTTTTGTGGGATAATTCCTGCAAATTTTGGTATTCGGAATATTTTCGTGTATTGGCCTGTTTATTGGCGGCCACTACGGAAACTCCGGCTTTCAAAAAGTCACCATAGCTGCGGCTGATATAGTCGCTGGCGGTACAGTCCACAAATACGCAATGGGTCAGTTTTTCCTTTTGAATGAATTTTAGATATTCCGAAGGAGCGGATTTGATTTTGCTTATTTCCAACTCTTTCCGGAAATTGTCCAGTTTGATACCGTCGGCTGACAGGAGCATTTTCCGGCTATTGGCCAGGCCGGCCACAATTAGGTTAAGTTTTTTATTGTTCAGCAAGCGACTGTAATTTTCTTTGATCTGCCTAAGTAACTCGGAACTGATCAATCCCACACCGGCAATGAACAGGTAGAGTTTTGATTCCAGGGCAAAGAAGGATTCATGAACTGCGTTGAGGGCCATTTTTTCGTCGGTTTTGCGAATGACCACAGAAATATTGAGTTCCGATGATCCCTGGGCAATGGCAACCACATTGACATTTTTCTCAGCCAGAGCCTCAAAGAGTTTTCCGGAAATTCCAGGGGTATGCTGCATCTGTTCACCAACAATCGCAATGATGGAAAGGTCTTTTTCAATTTTGACACGGTCAATGAATTTACTGCCGATTTCCGCGGCAAATTCCTCTTCCAGACATTCTCTGGCCAGTTCTGCAAATTCCGGTTTGATGGCCGCGCAGATGGAATGTTCCGAACTGGCCTGGGAGATCAGGATTACATTGATCTTGTTTCGCGCCAGGGCTGCAAACATACGAGAAGCTGTTCCTTCAATACCGATCATGCCGCTTCCCTGCAGGGTGATCAGAGCGACATTATCGATGGAAGTAACGCCTTTTGCCAGGCAGTGGTCTGAGGGTTTATTGGTGATCACTGTTCCCGGTACGTCAGGTTCAAAAGTATTTTTGATGATGCAGGGAATATCATGGTCCATTAAGGGCTGAACAGTCAGGGGATGAATGACTTTGGCCCCAAAGTGTGACATTTCCATTGCTTCCACATAACTGATGGAGGGCAGGGGAAAGGCGTCTTTGACTTTGCGCGGGTCGGCGCTCATGACGCCGGAAACATCGGTCCATATTTCCACATGGTCGGCATTCAGAGCCGCGCCATAAATAGCGGCCGTCAGATCAGAGCCGCTGCGGCCGATCGTGGTGGTTGTGCCCTTTCTGGAGGAGGCGATAAAGCCGGTGGAAACATAGAGGGCTTTTGAATCATTAATAGCCTGCTTTATATTTTTCGCGGTGGTAAAAAAATCAATTCGCGCGCCGGTGTACCTTTCGTCGGTAACAAAAGTTTTCCTTGTGTCCACATATATATTTTTTATTCCCCGGGAATTTAAATATTCGGAAATAATGGTGTTGGACAGTCGCTCGCCAAAGCTCTGCAGTAGATCCAGTGATTTCGGTGACATTTCCTTGAGCAGGTACATGCCGTGGGTGATTTCATCGATTTCCGTAAACATTGAATTGATTTTGTTGGTGATGATATTGTTTAAATTTTTATCAGTAAACAAATCATTTACATAAGTCAGATGTTTTGTGAAAATTTTTTCATTGGTCAGGGTGTAACTATTATCACCCTTTTCCGCTTGTTCTCCGGCTTTGATCAATAGATTGGTAATACCGGAAAATGCCGAAAAAACAGCAATAATTCCGGGCTTTTCGGCTTGTGCCGCTTGTATAATTTCAGAAACCTTTTTGATGAGCACGGGGCTTCCCAGTGAGGTTCCGCCAAACTTTAATACTTTCATGTCAATCCTTAGTTTATAAATAAAAAAAGAGTTAAAAGATACAGCTCTCCCGGCTGCCTGTTAACTCTCTCTGTCCCTTATTCCTTGAAAGCCAAATATATTGAGTTTTTCTTGAGCTTGCAATATAAAATTGCCGGAAAGCCCATTTTTGTAATTTTTATAATGATAAAATCCGGGTACACTAAAATCATCCATGATCCCGAAAAATTCTGCCGGAGATTTATATTATTGAAAAAATAAAGATGGATTCATTGAAACTTTCATCATTCAAAATATTTTAAGTATATTGTCTATGTATCCTGAAAAATAATGAGGAGAAATTATGCGAACTTCAAATCCGATATTTAAATCCAAAACTTTTAAGAATGCCCAGTCTTATGCCGGACAGTCAGTAATGACTGTAGATGGCACAATTAACAAAACTTTTCTGATGTTTTTTATATTGATCGCCGCCGCCGGTTACACCTGGACAAAATTCATGAATGCCTGGGATGCCTCGGCTGTCAGTCCCCTTATGATGATCGGGCTGATTGGCGGTCTGATTACGGCGCTGATCACAGTTTTTAATCCAAAAGGCGCCAAAATTACCGCGCCCCTTTATGCTTTTTTCGAAGGATTGTTGCTGGGTGGTTTGTCTGCCATTTTTGAGACCCAATATCCGGGAATTGTCATGAAAGCGGTGATGCTCACTATGGGTACCATGGGTATTATGTTGTTTCTCTATAAAAGCGGAATAATTCAAGTGACCCAAAAATTCCGTCTGGGCGTGATTGCGGCTACCGGTGGTGTGGCTTTGTTCTACTTTCTATCTTTTATACTGAGTTGGTTTGGTGTGCAGATGCCGGGTGTTTTCGGCAGCGGACTCTTTGGAATCGGCTTTAGTTTGCTTGTTGTGGGAATTGCGGCATTGAACCTGGTGTTGGATTTTGATTTTATCGACCAGGGTAGTGAAAGAGGATTGCCCCAATTCATGGAATGGTATGCGGCCTTTGGATTAATGGTAACATTGATCTGGCTTTATATTGAAATATTGCGGTTACTGACGAAATTAGCAGATAGAGGATAACAATGAAAAGAGATAAAATTACGGATTATTTAAATGAAATTTTACAACCGGAACTTTTTAAGGATTATGGGCCTAATGGGTTGCAGGTAGAGGGCCGGGATGAGGTCAAAAAAATAATCACCGGTGTGACGGGCTGTTTGGAATTGTTTGAGCGCGCAATAGAGGCTAAAGCCGATGGCATTTTGGTGCACCATGGTATTATCTGGTCTTTTCACAGGCCGACTTACACCGGACATTATAAAAAAAGAGTGAAAATGCTGCTTGAGAATAATATTAATCTGTGGGGCTACCATTTGCCTATTGACGCCCATGAAAAATATGGCAACAATGCGGTGCTGGCGGAATTTTTTGATCTGCAGGACCCCGAACCCTTTGGCGATTATAACGGAACAAAGATCGGTGTTCAGGGTGGTCTTAAAAATTCTGATCCGGAATACTATTTTGATAAAGTCCGGCGTGAATTGAATCCTAACGCGGTAATATTTCCTTACGGCCCGAAAAAAGTCAACACAATGGGAATCATTTCCGGTGGCGCTCAAAAGGAATTCAACCAGGCCATATCAGAAAATCTTGATATGTATATTACCGGTGAAGCCAGCGAATATAATATGCACCTCTCCAAAGAGGAAGGTGTCCATTTTATCTCCGCCGGCCACCATGCAACAGAACGGTTTGGTGTTCGCAGAATCGGGGATTTGCTAAGGCAGAATATGGGGTTGGAAGTGGAATTCATCGACATTCCCAACCCTGTTTAAAACAATTTATATTTAAACAGTTTGCCGGGATTATTTTTAGTTATTGCAGAAATAACCAAAAAAAATAAAAAAAATAAAAAACAGCTTAGGATTTTAAATTTAACCTGTATAAATTATTCCTGTATTTTTTTGAACTTTTTAGGAGAATTAAGATGAACATTTATGTAGGAAACATTTCCTATTCGACTAGTGAAGATGACTTAAAAGAACTTTTCGGTCAGTATGGTGAAGTGACAAGTGTAAAAATTATCACAGACCGTGAAACAGGACGCTCAAAAGGGTTTGGTTTCGTGGAAATGGCAGATGATGCTGCCGGACAAGAAGCTATTGAAGAAGTTAACGGAAAAGAAGTTGGCGGTAGAAATTTAAAAGTTAACGTGGCTCGACCAAGAAGATAAAACGTTATTCAATAGATTTTTCAAAGGCGTTCATTTTATGAACGCCTTTTTAATTTCTGTTCTTTTTTAAAGTGGCTAATAATTGACGCGCCATTTCCGGAGTGAATTCTTCGGGCTTTTCATCTTTATTTTTGTTCTCATTGATTTCCTCGCCCCGCTGATTGAAATGTTTACAGACTATCAGGGCTTCCTTGTGGCCCAGTGCGCCAGCCTCCAGAAAATTTTCCACGGCTTTCTCATGCTGATCCAGTTTCATGTGTACAGAGGCCTTATTATAGTAGGCATTTTTATATTTAGGATTCAGGGTCACTGCAATACTGTAATCATTCAGCGCCTTATCATATTCCTGTAAATTAACATAAGCCATAGCGCGATTGTAGTAAAATTCTTCATAGGTGGGATCGATATCAATGGCCCTGGACAGGTCTTCCGCTGCTTCAGCAAAATTTTTTAAATGAAGATAACAACTGGAACGATGCAGCAGGGATTCCAGAATTTTTTCTTCATTTTCAATTGATTCGGTAAAGGATTTAATGGCGTTCCTGAATTGGTTGCATTCCACCTGTTTCAATCCTTTTTCATAATGGTTACTCATTTTTACTCCAATAAGATTATCATCAAAAAGAGTCCAAATTTAATCCTTAAGACTTAAAAATCCAATTCCGGTATTTCTATTCATTTATATGAAGATTGGTTTCTTCATGGTTTCTGCTTATGATTTTTATGTTGTTTTTAATAAAAACTTTTAATAATTATGAAACTGTTTGATATATTATTGGTATATTTTTAAGGCAATATGTTAATTTTGTAATTTTGAAGGCAACTTTATCAGGGATATGAATAAGAGCATAAATATTGCGGTAGATGTAATGGGCGGCGATGATAGTCCGGCGGTTCCGGTAAAAGCCTGTGCCAGAGCGTCATTGCAAATGGATGCCGGTTTTTGCCTGATCGGGGATGAGGAAAAAATCAACAAACTGCTTGAGCAGGAAAAGCATGATCCCGGTAAGATCACTATTTTACATACCTTTGACCATATTGGCGATAATGAATTCCCACGCAACATTATACGCCAGAAAAAAAACGCTTCCATGAACCTGGCGGTCAAAATGTGTGGCAATGATAAGGCTCAGGCTGTGGTTTCGGCCGGAAATACCGGCGCCTATATTTTGTCATCCCTGAAGAATATTCCCCGGATAAGAGGGATCAATAAAGTCGCTATCGTCTCACTCTTTCCCACGAAAAAATTTCTGACCGGACGCAAAAAACATTACAGCCTGATATTGGATGTGGGTGCGAATAATGATTGCAGTGATGAAGACCTGCTGCAATTTGCCATTATGGGAAAGATTTATTTTACAATACTCACCGGTAAGTTGAATCCAAAGATATACCTGCTGAATATTGGTGACGAAGCCCATAAAGGCGGAAAAATCCTGGTCAATGCTTACCAAAAACTATCGGATTATCCACACCTTGAGTTCAGAGGCAATATCGAAGGGAATAAGATTTTTAACGGTGAAGCCGATGTCATTGTCACCGATGGTTTCGCCGGAAATGTTGTCTTGAAAACCACTGAAGGAATGGTAGAATCCCTGCTGGAAATAGGGAGGTTTGCCGCCCGGAAAAATTTTTTTTGGAAAGCCGGGCTTTACCTCTTGAACAGTGGAATTCAAAAAATCAAGCCGTTGCTGGATTATAGTGAATATGGCGGGGCGCCTTTACTGGGTTTCGAAAAAATTGTAGTCAAAGCCCATGGCCGCTCCAATGTCAAAGCCTTTTTTAATGCCATAAAAATCGCTAAAAAGAGTTATGAAAATCAATTAAGTAAAAAAATATCAGAAGAACTAACCAATAACCGGAAAAAGAATGAAATTAACGAATAATCTGAAATTAATTTTACTGCTGTGCCTGGCGGGCGTGGTATTGCTGTCTGGCAATGTCAACAAGCCTGTCAAAGAAAATATTATGATTACTTTGTCAGGGGAACTGAAGTCCCAGAATTCTACCCGGATCATTGCCCCGCGTAACTGGAATCTGAATTATAAAATCCTCTATCTGCCGGAAGAGGGAAGTTGGGTGGAAAAAGGCGATACAGTCGTTGTCTTTGACAGCAAAGAAGTTGAACAACAACTGGATGAAGCCCGGCAACAACTGGAACAGCTGGAAAAACAAATGGTGGAAAAGCAACTTCGTAATCAACAAACCATCAAAGAAATAAAAAACCAGATCAGAACACTGGAAATCCAAAAAGAGATCACATTAAATCAATTGGAGCAATCCAAATATAATTCCGAAGCCGATCAGAAAACAGTTGAACTGGAATTGAAAAAAGTCGAATTAAATATCAAAAAAACCAGGCAAGCCCTGGAATCCCAGAAAATATTGAACCGGAATGATGAAAATGAAACTAACCTGCAATTAGAACAATACCGTACCCGCATGGAAAATTACCGGGAAATGATCGATGACATGGTCATGACATCACCTAAATCCGGTATTGTAATCTATCATAAAACCGGACGCAGGGGACGGGGCGCCAAGGTTAAGATCGGGGATTCCATACGTCCAGCCAGTATTATTTTGCAAATACCGGATTTGAATAATATGCAGGTGGATATTGATCTCAGCGAAGTGGATATTTCGAAAATAAAACTGGGACAGCCGGCCGAAATACAGGTGCTGGCCTATCCGGATACCACCTTTTTGGGCGAGGTTGCTTATATTTCAAAAATTGCCGATGAAAGCGAAAAAAGCAAACTTCGTATTTATCCGGTCAGTGTTCATATTAACAGCCCCAGAAATTATCGTATGAAACCGGGCTTAACTGTCAAAGTGAGCATTGAAATCGGTAAAAATTCAGAAGGCTTTTCAGTTCCGGCCTGGTGTTTGTTTAAAGACGCCGACGGATATTTTGTGAAAACCGCTACCAGTCGATTGCCCGTAGCGGTCATCGATATTTATGATGGCAAGGCTTATGTTAGTGGCGCTCTAACCACTGATATGGAATTAAGAGAAAATATAAATATACCCAATTTTTAAGTAACAGATCAAAAGGCAACCTTATGACAAAAAGTAAAAGTTTTCGATTTATTGCAGTAATTATCATTGTTATTGCTGTCTTTTACGGCATCAATAAAATAGGCAAACAGGAAAATTATCCCTTATTCAAAGTAAACCGCGGGGAATTTCTGATAGATGTTTATGCCGACGGCATTGTGCAGGCCGGCAGTTCCACCATTGTTAATTCACCAAGCCGTATCTGGGGGAATGTCAGAATTATACGGATGGTGGATGAAGGAACTTATGTGGAAAAAGGGGATTTTTTGCTCCAGTTTGACACCGCCGAGTTTGAGGAGCGGGTTCAAAATGTTCAGAATGAGCTGGACAAAGCCGAAGCGGCTTACGAAAGCCAACTGGCCAATATCGAAAAAACAAGGGCTGATCTTGAAAGCCAGTTAAAAATCGAAGAATACAGCCTTGAACAGACCCGCTTACGGGCCAAAAACGCCAGGTACGAAGCCGAAAATAAACGCAAAGAAATAGAATACTCATTGAAAAAAGCGGAGATTTCCTACAATCAATTAGTTGAAAAGATCGAAAAAAATAAGGAGATCAATGCCGCCGCCCTGCGACAGGCCGAATTGAAAATCAACCAGGCCAAAATGAATTTACAGCGGGCTAAAGATGATATGGCGAAATTGACCATTACAGCTCCCAGCGAAGGTCTGGTGGTCTACAAAAAGATTTGGGGACCCAATGGGCGGGAGAAAATCAAAGTAGGATCCACCCCCTGGCGCTCTCAGCCATTAATGGAAATTCCGGAAAAAAGTAACATGAAAGTAATGCTCAATGTCAATGAAGTGAATATTTCCAGCATTGATACATCATTAAATGTGAATATTGAGATCGATGCCCTGCCTGAAAAAATGTTTACCGGTGTCATTACCAATATTGCCTCCCTGGCTCATGAGGATGAAAATTCCGGCAAAAAGGTTTTTGAGGTGGAAGTAAAGATCAATGAAGTATTCGAAGGATTAAGGCCGGGTATGAGTGCTGACTGTCAGATCATTGTTGAGCAACTCAATGATGTTATTTCGATTCCCATCGATGCCGTGACAAACAGGGATGATGAAATCGGTATTTATAATGCCGGCGGCAAGTTTATCCCGGTTAAAACCGGCAAAGTGAGTTCGGATTTGATCGTTATTGAAGAAGGGCTGAAAGCCGGGGATGAGATTCGGCTGATCAAATCTCAAAATACCGAAAGCGGCAAATCAAAAAATAAATCCGAACGGAAGCGCAATGACTCCGGGCGGTCAGAACAAGTGATCATTCGCGGATAGATTATGAAAAAAACAGCAAAAAGCATTAAAAATATTTTCAAAAATTCTGCGGCGCTAAACCGGAAATTAAAACTCATTACCGGTGAGATATTAAAAATCAGCATTAAAGGTTTGGAGGAACACAAAACCCGAACATTTCTGACGATGCTGGGAATTATTTTTGGTGTTGCTTCGGTCATATCGATGCTGGCTATCGGAGAAGGCGCCCGGCGCAAAACCCTTTCACAGATCCAGGCCCTTGGCCTTAACAACATCATCATACAGCAGGCGGAAGTCGAAAACAAACCAGGGGAAAACAGCGTATTGCTAAATTATCAGGACCTTCAGGCCGTGCAAAAGATCATTCCCACAGCGCAAAATTCCGTACCGGTTTTACAGGAGGAACTGGAAGTAAATTATCAAAAGCGGTTTGAAGATGTGGAGGTGATCGGTACCAGGCCTGAATATTTTTCCATCATGTCTTTGAATACTGCGCAGGGGGGATATTTTTCCCATCATGACAACAAAGTCAGTAATCGTGTCTGTATTCTGGGGCATGACCTTCTGATTTCTCTTTTTGGCAATGAATATCCCCTTGGGAAAAAAGTCCGGATCAACAATGTTTGGTTTACGGTTGTCGGTATTCTGGAATATGAACCGATCAGTGTGGCCGGAAATACAGAGATCAATCTCAATCGCCGTGTGTTTATACCGGTTCGGACCATGGAAGCCCGCATTGACAGGGACCCGAAAAAATCGGAATTGGACCAAATTATTTTGCAGGTTTCCAACAGTGATTTTGTCTTGTCCACATCGGAATTTCTCGATCAGGTTCTGTTTCGCCGGCATAAAGAAGAGAAAAATTATAAACTGATCGTACCGGAACAATTACTCAAGCAGAGTGAGGAAACCCAGCGAATTTTTAATATTGTCATGGGTGCCATCGCCGGCATTTCCCTACTGGTTGGCGGAATTGGAATTATGAATATTATGCTGGCGTCAATTCTGGAACGAACCAAAGAAATCGGCTTGCGGCGCTCACTGGGCGCGACCAAACTGGATATTCGCAATCAGTTTTTGGTGGAAGCAATTATTATCAGCCTGGGTGGCGGATTGGTTGGTATTGTCCTGGGATATGTTCTGACCTGGGGTGTAACCGCTTTTTCCGACTGGGAGACTGTCGTCAGTTTATGGTCGGTGATCCTGGCGGTGGGCGTTTCCAGTATAGTGGGAATTCTGTTTGGATTTTTTCCGGCCAAAAAAGCGGCGGAATTGGATCCCATTGAAGCCTTGCGCTATGAGTAGTATGTTAATATGAATAATGATTTCAATTACAGGATATATTTATGAAAATTAAACATTTATCTGTCATCTTTTTAATGATTATCACGGTTTTGAACGCTGATACTTTTTTTCTGAATTTTGACGAATGCCTGAACCGGGCAATGGATAAAAGCTACAAAATGAAAACCCTGCGGGAAAATTTTAAGAGCGCGGAATATGAATTAAAAGCGGCTACCCACTCCCTGCGCACCAATATTCATTTAAATCTGACTATGCCGAATTATAAAGAGACCATGCAGCGATTCGAGGACAGCCTGGGGGTTTATTACACGCCCATCAAACAGGCGATTTACTCAAGCAATCTCTATATTCGCCAACCTTTGCCGACGGACGGGAATATTTATTTCAGTTCCGGTGTCTATTCCACCAGCGATTATTTTCGTGACCGGAATACTGTCCAGTTGAACACACGAATTGGTTTCGAACAACCGCTGCAGGCCTTCTATTCCTACAATGAAATTCAGTCATCACTGAAGAGGGCGCGATTGAATTATGAACAGTCCAAAAAACAAATGAAACGCGCTGAACTGGATCTGAAATATGAAGTTTCACAACTTTTTTATAATCTGGTCTCCTCACAGGAACAGGAAAAAATCGCCAAACAAACCCTGGAATACCAACAGGAAGCTCATGAACTGGCCCAGAACAAATACAAAGCCGGTGTCATTGCCGAGGTGGAAGCTCTCGAGATGGAAATCGATCTGGCGGAGGCGGAAAATAATTATGCCATTGCCAAATCCAATGTCCAGGCCCACGAAGACCTCCTGAAGCAATTTTTAGGAATCGGTCTGGGGAATGATCTGGATCTGGATTATCAGCTGACCTATGAAAAAGTCTACGTGGATCAGAAGGATGCTGTTGAGCGCGGATTGAAATACCGGCTGGAGATCCGTGAGAGTGAAATTTCCAAAGAACTGGCGGAAATCAGCCTGAAAAGAACCCGGGTCAATGGCCAGGTGACCGGCTCTGTGGAAGGATATTACGATTTTATCGGTGTCGGTGAAAATGATATTCATATTGCTTATATGAACACGGTTGACGGCGCGGTTGATAATTTGATTGAGCGGCAGGGCAACCGGGGCGTTTCATTAAATATATCCATTCCTCTCTGGGACTGGGGGGTTAACCGGGCGCGGGTCGATGCCGCCCGGGCCAGAATTCGCAAAGCCGATTATACTATTGAGAATGAGAAGGTCAATGTGCGCCGTGACATTCGCAGCACAGTTAATGAACTGCAAAGCGCATTGCGACGATTACAACTTCTGGAACAAAATGTTGAGGTGGCTGAAAAATCCTTTGAGATCAGCACTCAAAGGTTTGCCAACGGTGATATTAACAGCCAGACTTTGGCGCTGAATCGAAACCGGTTGAACCAGGCCTATACAACCCGGCTGAATGCCTATATTACCTATAAATTGAAATTGGCCGATTTAACGCGAAAAACTTTTTATGATTATGAATTGCAAAAGCCGGTGGTCGATTAACATTTAAATTTCTTTTAAAATAGTTTGAATATTTGAAATTCGAAAAGGCTTTTTCAGGGCTTTGACAAAACCGTGCTGTTTGTATTTTGACAGCATCAGGTTGCCGCTGACGGCAATGATTTTGGCTTTGGGATTGAGTTTTAACAATTCTTCGGCGCATTCAAACCCATCCATTCCATTGGGAATATTCAGATCCAGAAAGACATAATCAAAGGGCTTTCCTTCATCAAGATGTTTTTTATAAATATCAACCGCTTCCTGTCCTTCTTTCGCCAGGCTGATTTCATAGTTGAGTTTTTTAAAAAACAATTCCGCTATCGAGTTAATGGAATCTTCATCATCCATAAAAAGAACAGCTCCGTTGCTCTTAAAAAGGTTTTCTTCCCGGTGCTTTCTGTCCCGCTGGGTGATCGGCAAAATAATGTCAAAGGTAGTCCCTACATTGACCTCGGAATCAACGGTCATTTTTCCTTTGTGCTTGTTAATGATGGAAATTGAGGTGCTCAGTCCCAGCCCGGTGCCGGTTTCCTTGGTGGTGAAGTAGGGATCGAAAATTTTCCTGAGATTTTGTTCGGGAATACCACAGCCGTTATCTTTGACCTGGATTTTAATATAATCACCGGCGGGAAGAGTATACTGGTTTTCCGGTTTAAGGGCCACCTGATTGACACTGACCCGGATTTTTCCGGTTCTTTGATCGATGGCATGGGAAGCATTGATAAGGAGATTGTTAAGCACCTGGCTCAACTGGCCTTCATCTGCCAGAAAGGTGGGCAGGTTCTCATCGATATCCAGTGAATAGTCTACTTTTTTTGTTTTCAATGTGAGATTGACGGATTCTTTGACAAGTTTTTCCGGAGAAATTTGCATTTTATTGACGGAGTGCCCTTTTGAAAGCGTGCTGATCTGAGTGGTTAATTGCTTGGCGCGTTCGTTGGCGGTAGCAATTCTGTCCAGACGTTCGGTGAGTTTTTCTTTGTTATCCATCACCATTTTGGCCAAAGTAATATTGCCGTTGATAATGGAGAGAATATTATTAAAATCATGGGCGATGCCGCCGGCCAGCAGACCCAGGGATTCCAGTTTATCGGTTTTGATCAGGTCTTCTTCCATTTTTCGAATATCAGTGACATCACGAATAATGCAAAGGGTGTTTTCTTCTTCTTCCAATTGTTCTTTTGGTGTGGAAAGGGTGATCTGAAGGAGTCGCGGTTCACCATCTTTACGGGTGATTTCCAATTCAAAGGTATCGACTTCACCGCGATGTTCCAGCAAGTGTTCCTGTAAAATATCCAGGTGTTTTTGGTCCAGAAATTCCCGCATATTAAGTGATGGCATATCTTCTTCTGAAAGGAACAGAATTTTCTCAGCCGCCGGGTTGGTGAGAATGATTTCAAAATTATCATTGAGTAGTATAACACCATCACCCAGAGAGTTTAGAAGGGTCTGGTATTTTTCTTCGCTTTTGCGGATCGTTTCAGCGGCTTTTTTCCGTTCTGTAATATCCCGTTCAGTTGTGGCAATGGCATTGGGGTTTTCCCCGCCAAGCACTTTATAAGTCAGCCATACATCCCGGACTTTTCCGTCTTTGGCAATTTTTTGGGTTTCAAAATAATCCAGATCTTTGCCGCTTTTCACCTGCTGAACAAAAGTTTTATAGTCATCGCGGTTGTCAACAGGAATAATATCGTAAATTGAAGAAGATAGTAATTCCTTCTGTTCCCAGCCAAAAATAGTTTCGGCGCCCTTGTCCCAGGCGATAATATCACCGTTGAAATCATGAATAATTACCGCATCATTCTGGTTTTGTAACAGGGAAGAATAGTATTTTAGTTTTTGTTTTAGTTGCCGGTTCTCTTTTTCTATTTGCTGAATATCTGGTTTTTTATTCATGGAATTTGCATTCTTTCGGTTAATGTCTAATAATACAATAGATGACCTGTAATACGCAAAAAATTTAACAAAAATTTTGAATAAAAAAAGCCCAATGTTTATTATTGGGCTTTTGGATAAATAAGGTTTTATTGATTCATGGATTTTAAAAATTCACGATTGCTTTTTGTCCGTTTCATTTTATTCAGCAGGAATTCCATTGCTTCCACGGGTTTTAATTCACTCAGCAATTTGCGAATGATCCATATTCGGGCCAGTTCCGTCGCTGATAACAGCAATTCCTCTTTTCGTGTACTGGAGGCATTGACATCGATGGCCGGGAAAACACGGCGATTACTCAGTGACCTGTCAAGAGCCAGTTCCATATTACCGGTTCCCTTAAATTCTTCAAAAATCACATCGTCCATACGACTTCCGGTATCAATCAGGGCGGTGGCGATAATTGTTAAACTTCCGCCTTCTTCCACATTTCTGGCGGCGCCGAAGAACCGTTTGGGTTTGTGCATGGCATTGGCATCAATACCACCGGACAGAATTTTTCCACTGTGAGGTACAACAGCATTGTGAGCACGTCCGAGACGGGTAATACTGTCAAGGAGAATGACAACATGAAATCCCAGTTCAACCAGGCGTTTGGCTTTTTCCAGTACCATATCAGCCACCTGTACGTGTCGTTCCGGTGGTTCGTCAAAGGTTGAACTGATCACTTCCGCCTCAACCGAACGTTCCATGTCGGTTACTTCTTCGGGGCGTTCATCAATTAACAAAACCAGTAAAATAATTTCCGGATGATTGGTGGTAATGCTGTTGGCGATTTGCTGGAGCAGAATGGTTTTACCGGTTTTCGGCTGCGCAACGATCAATCCCCTTTGGCCCTTACCAATAGGACACAACATGTCCATAATGCGCATGGAATATCCTTTGGAATCGGTTTCCAACTGAACCCGGCTTTGGGGATAAAGGGGCGTCAGTTTGTCAAATCTTTTAATTGCCTTGATTTCCTGTGGAGCCATCATATTGACCGCATCGATTTTTAAAAGAGCGAAATAGCGTTCTTTATCCTTTGGGGGCCTGACCTGCCCATAGATTTTATGGCCGGTTCTGAGACCGAATTTTTTGATTTGTGACGGTGAAACGTAGATGTCTTCCGGTGACGCCAGGTAACTGAATTCCTCGGATCGTAAAAATCCGAATCCATCGGGCATAACTTCTAAAATTCCGCCGGCAAAGATTTTTCCGTTTTTTTCTGCAAGCGCTTTGAGGATTTTATAAATCAGGCTGGGTTTCTTAAGCCCCTGCCATTTCTTGATTTCTAATTCCTGTGCAACATCTGACAGTTCCTTAAGTTTCATATTCTTAAGAGAGGTGATGTCCAACTTCTTGTCCATTTTGATTTCCTTTGTATTATTATTGATAAATTTTTACACTGCTAAATATATTAGGCGAGTATTTGATAAGGAGTTTCCGGGTGTATGTTAAAAAGTATCAGTAATTTAGTTTTTTGTCAAATTCTTTTTTTGAAAACTGTAAATACTCTCGGCCATATAGTGGCTGCCTAGAATTAGTAATGGTGTTTTTCGGTTTGAGATCGCTTCATTTAGTGTTGTCTTTAAATTTTTGTTTTGAATGATTTTGTCTGCATCGATGTGTGTGTTTAAACTTTCGTGTAACTCGCTAACTTTCTTGGATTCAACAGATTCCATTTCAGTAACGTAGACTTTTCCATTTAATTTTTTCAGTAACTGACCAAGGGTGTCAAGATTCTTTGTTGCTTTCATGCTGATCAATACGTCTATCTCTATCTGCGGAAAATATTTCCTAATTGTTTCAATTGTTATTTTTATGCCAGAGATATTATGAGCTACGTCATAGATAATTACAGGATTTTGGCTAATGAGTTCAAAACGTCCCGGATTATTAAGATTGTGTAAGCCTGAATTAATTGTTTTTCCGGAAAGTATGCGGCCCGGAAAAATCGAAAGCGCAGTCAGGGCGGTTAATAAATTATCAAGCATATGATTGCCTGATAATGGGTAATTAATATTTTGAAAAAACTGGTTAAAAATCTGAAGGCTTAATTTTGAACATTCCAAACTTAATTCTTTCTCATGAATAATACAAGCATCTGATACTGAAAAAAATTCAGAATTTCTTCTTTTTGATATATTTTGTAATATTTTTACGATTTTGGGGTCAGTTTGCCGGCCAATTACCACCGGAATACCCGTTTTAATAATGCCGGCTTTTTCAAAAGTGACGGCTTCAATTGTATTGCCTAAATATTCTTCATGGTCCATGCCGATGGCCGTGATGACACTGAGTCCGGGCGTCACCGCATTAGTGGCGTCAAACCGGCCGCCCAGACCCACTTCCAGCACGGCTATATCAACGGATTGCTCACGGAAATAGTCCAGCGCCATAGCTGTGGTAATTTCAAAAAACGAGGCTTTGCTGATGTCCATAAAATCTTCAAATTTTTCAAAAAGCCGCAACAGGTCACGGTCTGAGATTTCTACCTCATCAATCCTGATGCGTTCGTTGAATCGCAACAAATGGGGAGAGGTATAAATTCCGGTGCGGTAGCCGGCGGCAGTCAGGATACTCTGCATTATCCGGCAACTTGAACCTTTTCCGTTGGTGCCGGCAACATGGATGATGGGATAGTTGGTCTCGGGACGGCCGATATGGTCCAACAATTTATTGATCCGGCTTAATCCGGGTTTGATTCCCCGCGCCCTGAGGCTGTAGAGTTTTTCCAGTTTTTGTGACAGTTGGTTTGGCATTATTGTTTGATTTTTTGTATAAAATCTGATTTCCATAGCCCTAAGCAGGTGGAATTCGATAAAAATAATATGAGTCTGTTCCCGGCGGCGTATTCATCCAGAGCCGCCTGTAACCGGCTTAATTCCGAGACAATTCTTGCGGGGATATTCTCTTTATTCAATTCTGCCGCCATTTTTCTGGTGTCCAGGTCTTTGGCGAATTTTACAGTGGTGGGAATCGGCTGGATCAGTACAACCTGGTCGCTTTTTTTCAGCGCTTCTGTAAATTCCTGCTGAAAAATATCGCTGCGGGCGGTGGCGCTTCTGGGTTCCAGGAAAGTGATCACTTCTTTACCGGGATATTTTTCTTTAATGGCGTCGATTGTCAGTGAGACCGCACGGGGATGATGAGCAAAATCATCAATCACAATGCTGCCGTTGTAAGTGCCCAGATATTCCTGCCGGCGTTTTACCATTTTTAAATTTGCAATGGCCCTGTCAAGCTGTTCCGGATGATGGCCATCCTGAAGCGCAAAGATCAAAACCGCAGCTAAATTGAGAATATTGTGATAGCCGGTGAGATTGGTTTTGAAACGGTATTCCTTATCAAGGGCCAGTTTGAATTCTGTTCCGCTGACATTGGCGTTGAGTATCTCCGGGCCGGCTGATGATTGCGGTCCGTAAAAAAACCACCGGGCTTTTGTGATCTTCAATTTTTTTAATTGCTCAATGGCGGGATATTCATTGTTTGCAATGATCTTTCCGTTGACAGTTGGCAGCAACAATTTAAATTCATCAACAATATCATTCAGGCTGTTAAAAATATCAGCATGGTCGAACTCCAGGGAAGTCAACAGCAAATGATCGATTGCGTATTTCTGAAATTTGGAGACTTTTTCAAAATAGGCGCAATCATATTCATCGGATTCAATGAAGAATTTGCCGCTGCCGATTTTACCGGAGTCACGGCCTTCCAAAACACCGCCGATGAAATAGCCGGGATTTTCTCCCAGGTTTTCATAGATCTGGGTGGCCAGCCAGGTTGTTGTGGTTTTTCCATGGGTACCGGCGATTCCGACAACTTCCAGATCATCGAGCGCCAAAGCGCCGAGAGTTGCCGGAAAAGAGGCGAACTTTGCGCCTGACCTTTCAATAAGATGAGCATCTTCGGAATCTTTACGAACCACATTACCGGTAACCACCAGGTCAAATTGAACGAGTAATTCCTGTGAAACATCTTCATGCAGGGGGATCTTGGTGGATTCCAGGTAAGTGCTCATGGGGGGCGAATATTCGCGATCATAGCCTTCCACATGGTAACCGGCATTTTTCAACATGATCGCGGCGGTTCCCATACCGGTTCCGCAAATCCGGAAAAAGAAGATTTTTTTAATGCTGTGTTTTTGTTTGGAAAGGTCGGCTTTGGCCAGATAGTTCGTTAAGTCCATATTATTCCATGCTGTTGTCGCTTTTAATTTTAAATTCTACGATACTGTTAAAAATTGTTTCGGCGATCAGTTGCCGGTAGCGTCGTGAGTTCAATTGTTTGGCTTCGGACCAGTTGGTGTTATAGCCCAATTCAACCAGGACTTTGGGCATGGATGCGCCAACGAGTACGTAAAATCCGGCTTGTTTGACACCGCGATTTTTTTGTTTAACCTTTTGCGCGAAATTATTGGACAAAATTTCGGCAAAATTTTCGGAATCCTTCATATTGGTGGAGTGTACCATATTGGCAATAATATTGGAAATGTTGTCGTAATCTGCGTATTTCTCTTTATCTTCCCGGGATTCCATTTTGATTACGGCATTTTCGGCTTCCGCCACCTTGATCGCATCCTCAGAACGTCCCGGACGAAGCAGGTAGGTTTCAAATCCACGGGCATATTTACTGCCGGCGGCATTGACATGAAAACTGATAAAGAGTTTCCCGTTGGACTGATTGGCGATTTGTGTCCGTTTCCACAAAGGAACAAAAGTATCGGTTTTGCGGGTGTAAACCACATTCAGGTCCGTTTCTTTTTCCAGCAGGCGGCCTAACCGGAGCACAACATCCAGGACAATATCTTTTTCATGCATGAAATTCCAGCGGCCGGGCGTACCCGGGTCTTTACCGCCGTGACCGGGGTCCAGAACAATTGTATCAACGATCCATGTTTTCTTGGCATTGGCAATTTTTTCTTTGATCTCTTCATTCAGCGGGAGAAAAAGGGAGATCGTGAATTCCCTGGTTTTGGGATCAAAATGAACATCGGAAGAATTAAAGTCTTCGTTGAGTTTGAATATGATCTGGGTGGAATTTTCACTGGATATCAGCCGGGTGTAAGCAATGGAACTGGTGGGATTTTGTTCGGAAAACCGTTCCGCGTTACCCTTGCATTTATAAATTGTGAAATAATAGTAACTGTTGTCCTTGAAAAAATAGGAGTAGTCCTGGCTGGAAAAAGTGCCGTTGGTTTTCAAGATAATAACAGTTCCGTTCTTTTTCTCTTCAAAGTCAATATCCTGAATATAGACTTCACCCGGTTTGGCTGCGGCCATCTCTTGTTCAGACTCTTCACCGGGAACCGCGAAGATCAGTGGATGGTCGTCTTCCACAAAAGTGTAGGTGAGGCCGGAATAAATATATTTTTTCAGAACATCATTGAATGAGTGCACCGGCACAAAAATTTCCTGACCGGCCTGAATTGCCGGGGATATCATATGTATGATATTCTGGTCCACCATGATAAAGGAACTGTTGGCGGTTACCTTAACCTTGTTTTTTGGAAAGTAAAAAACAAATTTTCCCGTTGCTTTGCGATTATAAATACGGATATTGTATTCTTCTGCCAAACGGTTAGCGGAATAATAAGCGGTCTCACCAAAATAGACAGTCTTAATATTTATTTCTTTATTATTCCCGGTTTGCATTTGCAAGTCAGCGAATAATGATGTTGAAACCAACAAGATTATTATAAATAGTATTTTTCGATACATTGCCTACAAAATTAATAATCCCGCGGTCATAAAGCAACTAACAATTGTAATTGAAGGGAATATTTGTCGGAAAGTGCTTTTGTATACTGTCGGGCGGTAAAATAGCATTCGATAGACGGGTTGAAATGATATTGCATGGCCATAAAGTAATGATGACCGCTTCCGCCTAAGGAGACCATGTTGAATCGAAAGGGAATTCCGGGTTCATAGAGGTAAATGCGATATTGGTCGGCGAAATAATGAGTTGTCCCAAAATTCAGATCAATCCTGCTGAATTCCATGTTCAGATAGCTGTTGTAAGCCTGGTCCAATTTCTTTCCGTCGGTAGCGCTGATCAGTATCGCGCGATTGTTTAGTGAAATATTTGTATTGATCCTGGTTTTGACCCGCACACTGTAGGTTGTTTTTATGGTTTGGGTATCATTTTTTCGTGAAATCTTGAACTCCATGCTGCCGCAGCCGCCGGTTCTTTGTCGCAGATAGAACCCGCTGTCACTGCCTCTGTCAATATCGGCGCCAATCACAGCCGGAATTATCCGGCTATAGTAATCGGAATAAAAAGCGATTTTTGTGCGCTTTCCCGGCTTCAGGCCAATGAAGGCGTAATAGCCTTTTTCATTTTCCAACCGGCCTCCGAAATTACGCAGAATGCTGCCGGAAAAAGAATGAAAGTCAGGCTCAATGTATCGGGCACCAATACCCAATCTGAATTCTTTTGTACGGTATTGCAGGGTTTGGGTCAGTCCCATAGTCCGGTTACCGGCGACGGCAATTTCTCCGGACATAGAAAAAGCCGCGGACTGCCAGCTATGGTAGCCACTGATCCCGGTTAATTGTTGTTTGTTGGCAAAATTCAAAAGGGGATAATTGAAATCCGACCTGTGAAATAGCGCACCAAATTCAAGGCCGTTAAATATTTTGTTAATTCCCAGGGCATAGCTGCTTTTTCGCAGTTTGTCCCGGTTTTCCAATTGCAACTCAGTACTGTGAAAGCCGGTCATGTCAACCGATGACACGGAAGGCCCTTCAAACCGGCAATCCAGCCGGTTCTTTGCGTAGAAAGAGAAAAAATTGACAGTTTTTGTCGTTAGTTTTATGGCGGTGCCGAACAGATAATTGCTTTCATCACTGCCGCCGTAGGCGCGAAATTTTGAAGTGGCGCGGTGTAGTGATGGGGTTCCGGTATTTAGCATCAGATTCATCGGGTTGGAATTATAAAAAAGGCCGGTTCCCCAGTTCAAGCGAAATGACCCCAGCCAGATTTGCAACTGGTTGTTTAATACCGGGGGACTGGTAAGGGCAAAATTTTTGTGGTCATAAATATGCGGTTCTCCCCGGTCCCGCTCGGCAACAGCTCTGAACTGCCAGTTGCCGGGATGGCGCGCCACAAACCGCAATAGATTTTTATGAAGGACAAATTGCTCGTCTTTACGAAGTTCATTGAAATTGTAAAGTTTAAAAGAGATGGTTTCAGGTTTTTGAAGTCGAATAAATAACTTTATGGTTTCCATTTCCAAATCGGAAAAGCCGGATTTTTCCTGGAATTCACGCCAGGATTTTATTGCTTTGTTATTTTTGTGGAAAAGAACCAGAGAGGATTGTAAAAAATAATTGACCGGTAAATCTTCTATGGCTTTTTGTCCGGTTTCTTCCCATAGCAACGGATGATCGATGTATTCAATGAGCATACTTTCGTACTCCGCTTCATTATCGCTATTGATCTCAATGTAACCATCATTGATCAATTCCGTGATCTCCGCCGCGGCCAGGCTAAAGCTGCTGAACAAAATCAGCATCACTATTTTTTCATAAAGGAACATCCGAAGTAATAGGTATTGGGCAGTTTTAAATGCGTTTGAAAAGCCGATGTAAATTGAATATTGCTGAGTTTAATTGAAATACCGCCGGAAAAACGATCCGGGTCAGTTTGCATTCCGGTGAAAAGGCTGATGAATTTTAACGGCTGGAGTTGTGCGGCAATACGAAAATTAAACGGATAGATGGTATCTTTGAAAATTTCGCTGCTAACGGAAACGAAGGAATTTACCTGCCAGTTTACACCGAAAGCAAAAAATTCCGGCAGGGCTTCCTTTTCATTGCAGATCCTTGGACGATTGACATTGCCAAAGAGAGTGGCTGCCTTCAGATTATCTTTCAGGTAATAGGTGATGCCGCTGCTCAACCCAACCGCCTGCTCCCTGGAAAACCCACTGACTGACAGATCGTAATAGGACATGGAAATTCCCACCGCCACCGGAATTTCCAGGCGGTGGGAATAGGCCAGTGAATAGGTGTTTTCCTGATAAATATCGCTGCCCACTGAATTGGCTTTAAAAGAGGTAGACATGTGCGGCCGGATTTTGTATTGGAGACCAAAGTCCCAGCAATGGAGATCCTTGATGCCGAACAGATTAGTATAGTTTGAAGTGAGGGAAATTGTGGAATTGTCGGGAAAAAAGCCGGGGTTATTGCCAAAGGGATGCAAAGAGACAATTCCGCCGGTTCCTATGATTTCCGTATTCAGCTGTTGTAGTTCAAAGGCGGCGAAAAGCGGTGTGGCGCATAAAACGATCAGGAAAATTTTTTTCATAATCCTTGACATCCCCTGTTTGTTGTTGGTGCAAATACAAAAAAATTTGCAAATATTTGTGTGATTACCGCGTTTTATTTCTTTTCAGAAATATTATCTTTCTGAAAATAATGTATTTAATAATTTATTTGTTGATCTTAAGGATGTCAATTATTCAGTGAAATTTTCTTAAATTTTTCCTTCCACTTCCAGGTTTAACCGGTCAAAATAACGGACCATAAAATCATGGCGTTCAAGGGCTATTTTGCGCCCGGCCGGGGTCAGCATACGCTCCTTTACTTTTGACAATTTGACCATGAATTCCCGGTAGGCGGTATCCTCCTTGGTATAGGCTTTTGTTTTGCTGATATCGGCATCTTTGTTGTGTAATTTCGCGCCAATTTCGCCGGCAAAGAGAAAAGCGCGGCCAATTCCCACCGCGCCGATGGAATCCAGCTTATCCGCATCGTACAATACCTTCGCTTCGATGGTTTCCGGTTCATGGGCATTACGAAAACGATGAGTTTTGATACAATGGACAATATTCTCTTTGACATTTTTTGTCAGATCATAATTGACCAAAATATCCCGGGCTAGTTTTGCCCCTTCATCGGCATGGCAGAGTTGGCCGTTGGATTCGTCCTGGACTTTACGGCCAATGTCATGAAGAATGGCCGCCAGTTGGACAACCTGCCGGTCGGCCTCTTCTTCGATTGCCAAATGCAGGGCCAGTTTCATTACCCGCTCGGAATGTTCCCAGTCATGGGAGCCCCGGGAATTTTGGAAATAGGTTTGGGCGATCTTCGTAATGTCCCGGACAATATCCATAAATCATTCAGTCCCGTATATTCGATCGCCGGCGTCACCCAGGCCGGGCAGAATATAGGCTTTATCATTGAGTTCGCGATCAAAAGCGGCAGTGTAGATCGGCACATCAGGGTGCTCTTTGATGATCCGCTTGACACCTTCCGGGGCCGCCACCAAACAGACAAAAGAAATATCCCTGCCACCGGATTTTTTGATGAAGTTCAGGGCGGCGGAACCGCTCCCGCCGGTGGCCAGCATGGGATCGATCATAATGATCTTGGAGTCCGGCATATTGGATGGAAATTTTTTGTAATATTCCACCGGTTCCAGGGATTCTTCATCCCGGTAAAGACCGATATGCCCGACCCGCGCGTTGGGGATCAGCTGAAGAATGCCTTCCACCATTCCCAGCCCGGCCCGTAGAATGGGTACCAGGGTAATGGCTTTGGTCATCACTTCGCATTCGGTTTTTTCCAGGGGGGTTTCAATGATTCTCTTTTCCGTTGGCAGTTCCCTGGTGATTTCATAAACCATCAGGGATGCGATTTCATTGAGAGTGGAGCGAAAATCAAAGGTTGTGGTTTCTTTACTGCGAATTTTGGCTAATTTGTTTTTGATCAGGGGATGATTGATCACGTTAAGTGTTGAAAAAGTTGTTGGCATAATATCCTCTATTTTAAATATATACTTTTTTTCACGGCTGTGTAGTGGCCTGCCTCTAATTTATAAAAATAAATTCCCGATGAAAGGTTTTTAGCAGACCATCTCACCCGGTGATCGCCGGCGGGTATAGCGTGATTGATGATTTCCGCTATCAACTCGCCTCGTAAATTATAAACCGACAGAGTGACTTTTTCCAGGCGCGGCAGAGTAAATTTTATGGTTGTGGCGGGATTGAAGGGATTGGGGAAATTCTGATAGAGACGGTAGGTTTCCGGCATTCTGGTTTCCGGTGTCAATCCTGTAAAATTCATGCGCGTATCTATCACCTGAATATCATCGATATAAATACCTTCGGCAGGCATTTCCCCGGCATCAATTGTCACGGAGAATCTCAATTTTGTTTTTTCATTGTCCGGCAGAAAAGTGAGGTCATAATCATATTTCAGCCAGTCATTGCCGGTGGGCAGTATTCCCAGGGCGCCGCCGCTGCCAATGAAATCCAATGGTTCCCATTCTCCCTCATTATAAACTTCCACTGACATGCCGCTGGTGCCATAATTGGGAAATTCATACCAGCAATAAAAACTGAGACGACCTTCTTTGCCGGGATAAAACCAGTCCGATTCCAAAGTGTTTTCCGTGATTGTTGTATCGTATATTTGATTCTCTTCGTCACCACAGTAGAGGGCATATTCACCGGAGTTTGTGCGATATGATGAGCGGTGCCATTGATTTTTTTTCTGGTCATAAAAGCGCCAGTGCTCAAGAAAATCCCTCTGCTCAAAGTCCTCTTCCAAACCAAAATTACCGACATTTAAATGAATCGTATCAGACATTTGAAAGCCCGGTTCCGTTGCAAAAATTATCTTTTCGGATAAATATTGAAGGGTGTCCGGATTTTCTGATAATTGAATGGACAGATGAATACTGTCGCAACGACCGGCCGCCAATCCTTTGGGATGATGGGTATGATTGACAATTTCGAAAGCGTTGATGCTGTTCAGGGTGAAATCATAGGGAGCGCAGAAGCCGCGGCCAATATTTTTAACAATCATGAGACAGTCCGCCTGATCGCCGGGCATTAATTGTTTTTGCCGGACAATGAAATTTTCAATGGATAATTGTGGTATTTCCGGTCTAATGGAAAAATGGTGGCGCCAGTGATGTCTCAATTGATCCTGAATATTCAGGGTAAAGTCAAAAATCTCATCATAAGCAAAATCTGCGTTGACCTGAAAACGAAAAGCATCCCTAAGTCTACAGGAATCTTCCGGCATCAGAATGTCTGTACCGGCAATACTATCGATTAACCGGACGCTGGAATTTTCTGATGAGAGTTTCAGGATTACGGATTTTGATGTGTCCCGGCCGGTATTGAGAAGGTCAACTGTCAGGGGAATATCCTGTAATATTTTTTTTGTCCCGTCGAACAAGCCTGTGTGGGAAATGTGGGTTGGCGTCAGAAAGGCCGCTTCCATACTGACCTGAAGTGAATCCTCAAAAGGCACATAATTATGGGCGGTTGCGGTGAGATAAATTTTATCGGCTGTACCGGATATTGTACCGGTAAAGTTTACCAGGCCATCCGCGCCGGTTTCTCCGACAAAATAGATACCTTCCGGTTGATACAGGCAAACAGTACAATGGGGAACCGGGCCGGACTCATCCGTGGCCAGTATCGTAAATTGCTGTTCACCTTCGCTGACGGTGCGGGGGAATTCCAGGGTGAGATCTTTCGGAATATCTGTAAAGATCATCATTTCCGGGTCCCCCAGTAAATTGAGTTCGTATTGACACCAGCGGTAGACATTTTCCCGGGCGGATAGCGGGGCGTAAAAGGCTTTTGTCGCCGCCAGGGTAGCGCCGATATGATGAATGTCATTATGAAAGAGCTGCCTGAAAAATTCCTGGTCGAAGCGGTCGGAATAGCCAAATAGCGGATTTCCCGGACTGCCCCAGCCGTACCGGGAATTACCAACAAAAGCAACACCACCGCCATTGGGATTGGTAATAAAATCCTCAGCTACAGCATTCTTATCAAAAGCCGCCGGCCAGCATCCGATACTGTACATAATACCATATTTATTTTGATTGGTAAGATTGCGCATTTCATTATAGCCAAGGGAGCCATTGCCAACGCTCATGATGCTGAACCAGGCGTGGCCATTGTGGTTAATGATGTTGGCGCCACTGTTAATTTCCTCCACAATACCGGCGGTACTGACATTATTCATTGATTGATAAAGTTTGGCAATGGGATCAAACCGGCGGGGCACATAGCGTTCATCAATGAAATCTTTGCTTTCACCGGAATCTGTGTAGGGATTGCCCCAGAGAACCTGCGCGAGAAAGAGCATATTGGTCTGATAATCCCGGGTGATTGCCTTTTCGTATACCAACAGTTTGTTTACAAATGCGGCTGCTTCCTGACGATTTTCCACCGGCGCGCGGCCGACAAACACATCAGGATAAATATCAATGGAATCTTCCACCTCGCCGAAAATATCGTCGCCGTCGTCATTCCAGTTGCCATCAAGGTCCGAATAGTAGAGGTCACAGGGAATATCATTTTCACCTTCCGCATAATCGGCTTCACAATCAAAAGCCCAGGCCTTTCGGTCCGGAATGATATTCGTATCGCCACCCAGCAAAATCCAGGAACTTGATTTTTCATAATGAGACTCTTTGATAAAATGGCGGATTTTTTCCTGCAAATCAACGCCGCTATATAGGGAATCAATCACTTCTGTTGTCATAATTGCGGCAGCAAGGCCTTTTCTCATTTTCCATTCAGCCAGGGGCCGGAAACAGGGTTCCAGAGATTGTGACGTAATTATGATATATTCTTGTTTATCGGTATCGGAAGATGAGTAAAGTTGATTACCCCTGGACAGGGTAAGATGATCAATTATTTTTTTATGCTGGAGAGTCAGGGTGTGGCTGGCTTTGGTCAGGCCGGCCGGACGGGTTATAAATTTCAGGGTGATATCTTTTAAGAGGGACAATTCCTGTTTTTGCGCATTATAATGCAGAGGGAATATCCGTGCGGAAGTAATTAATTGGTTGGCAATTTTTCCGGTGTGCAGTAATTCTGCCGGCTGTTCGGGAAATTGGGTGACTGATGACAATAGTTCCGCTTTAAAGGAATTGACGGGACGGGACAGAATCGCCGGTTTTTGTACGGGGAATAAATTGAATTTTCCGGCAATCTTCTGATAATTTGCATTGACAATGACAAGTGAATCAACAAGTTGATTATCAATATTCAGGTGGTCAATCAGAAAGGGCATTTGCGGCACTCCCGGCCGGGCGGTTTGTTCGAAGTTTTTTATTTGTATATGATGAAAATTCTGTCTGGATGTAATGATGAGGTCATCTTCGGAAAAATGGTAGGTTTTGGTAAAGTCCCCCAGCAAAATCGCGGGAATCAGCAGGAAAATAGATAGATATCTTCTGGTCATATTTTGTCCTGATTTGTTTTTTAAAATAATACAGTTTGGGAGGAATAACAAGAGTTTGGTTGCGGGTTATAAGAAAAAAGGAGCAATCCCGGGCGGGACTGCTCCTTTGTGTGTAGTGATTAAACGGATAGGTTTATTTGAAGACTTTTGCCATTTTCATAATTGCCGGATTAAAGTTTTTGCCCTGTTCGGCAACACCGTCCGGATTGATTAAAAGTTTTGGTGATCCTGATCCGTCAACACCCATTCCCAAAGTAACGCCTTTTTTCACCAGGGCCGGTATATTTGTCATACTCAACACATCATTGTCATTGCAGTAACTGAGTATTTCAGCGAAATTGGCCTCATCACCGATTAAAATGATGTCCGGTTTAGTACTGGGAACAGTATTTCCCGATGTTAAGGATTTTAAAGTTGCATTACCGAGTTTCTGACCTTTAAAACTCTGGATTGCTTTTTGAATATCCGGGCTATTGTAAACATAAATGGTGCACTCTGTCAGGGCGGAAATGTTTTTTTCAAAAACACAGGCCATGGATACCATCTGTGATACCTGGTCGGGGGCGGCCGGTGTGTACTGTGCAAACATGCTTGAGACCAGTATCAAAAGAATTGCTGTTGTTGTTAAAAGTTTTTTCATAATAAACCTCTCTGTTAAAAAATTATCCGTTATCACTTTTTTAAAATATCGTTTAATCATTTTCGCTTAATTCTATGCCAATTACTGTGCCACTTAAAATAAATATATTAAAAACA
>CAYYMT010000016.1:0-42457 GCA_964472715.1 uncultured bacterium
TTATTGTAATTCTGCAATGTCCTGCCTACAAGTCTTAAATTGCCTTTTATATATCCTTTATAGCCATCTATTCTGTCAATAGTAAGCTTCTTTGTACTTAAATTTAATTCGTCATAATTTGGTAATGAAGAAACATACTCAATAAATAGTTTTGGATTGTCAATCCATTCAGGCTGCATTGTTATTCCTTTTGCACCGTAATAACTATAAGAATTTGAATTTTTGTTATAACATCTTTTTTTTATATCTGCCCAAATTGAATATAGTTTATGGTTTATTAATCCGTGTTTAAAATTGTCAATACCTACTTTTTTATGTCTGCATTTTTTACACATATTAATTTTACCCTGTATTACTGAATAAAGCCATGTTTCAAATTGTTCACCACATTTACATTCAATAATTGCTTTCCTTTTTGTTTTTCCGTTTGGATAAACTTTAGTTTGTAATTCTTTAATAAATGTCAGCCCATTTATTTTCTGCCCTGCGTTGTAAATTATTTTTTCCATTATGAATATTAGTTGCACTAAAATATAAATAATACTTCGAATATCAAAATAATGTAGGGTTTAATTTACTTATTTCTGTTTTCGCATATCCAAAAGATTTTATTTCTTCCTGTTTTATTTTATGCCGTTCAAAACGTTCTTTTCCTGCTTTTAAATAATCAGCATCAAGTTCGCAAATGTCTAAGTCAAAACCTAAATCATAGCAGGCAATGGCAATGCTCATGCTGCCGCCGTGGGTGTCGAGAATTTTATCTCCGGCTGTAGCGTATTTTTGAAGGAGCCAGCGGTAAAAGGCAACGGGTTTTTCTGTTGGATGAAAAGTATTTTGTTTTTGAAGCTCTGAGCGGTTTATTTTTATTTGTCTTGTCACTTTCTTAAATGAAGTCCAAGCCATTTCAAAAACTGCACCGCTAAACTCTTGCATTTTATCCCAAATCAACCAACAAGGCGAAGGCTTTAAGTTTTCAGTCATATAATTTCCGCCCCATACAATTTGATTTTTAGATACTCTAAACAACTGCTCCCAATATTCATCTGTTGGTGTTTGTTTATCCCACTCCTTATTTTCGTATTGCTTCCAATTTGCTTTTGTATTTGGGTTTTGTATTTGTTGCATCCAATCAATCCCATAAGGCGGGTCAACTACTGCAAGGTCAAAAATTTTGTCAGGAAACTGCTTCATACCTTCAATGCAGTCCATTAAATAAACAGTCGATAAAGCACTGCGCCCAACACTACCTATACGCAATGCGGGGTTTTCGTCTCTTTCGATTGTTTCGTCTATGTAATTAAGTTCTCTCATTCTATTAAGTTTTGTCTGTTAAAGCCCGCACTGCGCATAGCCTTGTACGTTGTATGCAATATGGCTTAGTTCAGTTCATTTATGAAACATTCTACCATATTGCCCAAAATATTTAAAAATCTCCCCTCTTTTGGCTTTTGCAAAGCCATTGGTTATAAATCTCGGTTGCTATTTGTGCAGTCATAACAGGGGGCACACTCATTCCTATTAAATAACCCCATTGATTATTGTTTGTAAAATTATAGTCTTGTGGGTAGCTTCCAATATTGCAAAATTCGCTTTTTGATAACCTAATTGGTTTTGAAAATAATAAACTTCCGTGCCTTCCTTTTGCAGTTAATGTTTGACAAACTTTGTCATCATAAACGTAAAAAGTATTCATATCACTTACTTTCATACCTTCAACCCTTGCTTTACTATCAGCTATATTTGCATCACCTTCTTTTCTTGCATCCCAAGCCCTTTTAGCATATTCGCTAATTTGGTCGCCTTCATAATCAGCAAGCTCATTAAATGGTATTTCAGGTTCATTAAATTCTAATTGCAATTTAGGATTAACCGTAAACATATCTTGTTGATACAAAAATGGTTCAGCTAAATCTTTACGCAAACAAATAAAGAAAACTCGTTCACGCCTTTGGGGTACGCCCATTTTTGAAGCATCTAAAAGCCAATGTTGGCAGTAATATCCAGCTTGGTCAAATTCACGATAAATCTTGCGTACATATTCTTTTGCATTACCTAAAAGCAATCCTTTTACATTTTCAGCAACCACCACTTTAGGCTGTAGTTCTTTTGCAAGGTCTATAAAGTCAAAGAATAAGTTATCTAAAACCTGTTCAGCTTGTCCTTCTCTAAATTTCTTTTCTTTGCCCCAATCCTTTTCTCTATTCCCAGCCATTGAAAAGCTACTGCAAGGCGGTGAACCGTCCAAAATATCTAAACTGTATAACTCATCAGGTAAGTCAGTTCTTAATTTAAAGGTCTGTATAGGCTCTAAATAAGCATACTTTGGGTTGTGGTTAGCTTTGTATGCCTCAATCATTTTAGGGTCAATTTCATTGCATCCTAATACATCAAAGCCAGCCAATTTATAGCCCATTGTAGAACCACCACCACAAGCAAAACAACTAAAAACAGTTCCTTTATCTTTAGTAAAGTTTGCATCTTTTAAAGTCCACTCATACGGGAATCTATGTTTGGTTTTTTCAAAACCATTTTTGCCATCACACATTTTTAAATATTTTTACGTTCGTACTTTTAATTAACATTGTAGGTTATTGTCGCCATACAGTCATACAACACTAAATAAACGGCATTAAAACGACCGTTTATTATTTACGTTATAGCGCATTATTCCTCCTCAATAATTTTCTTTATAAGTTCGGCAGCCAAAAGCCTTTCCTCTTTTGTAAAGTTTTTTTGATAATAAGAATTAGTCGCTATACTATACATTTCATCCATGCGTTTGCGCTTCGATAAAGGTTGCCCAGTTATCGGGTGGTTACTTTCCTTCATTGATATGAATTTCCCTAAAATATCTGTGGTATTACTCATAATAACGCGCTATAACATGGTATAAATAAAATACGCTACGACAGTTACAAATAAAGCAACCACAACGAATTGTCTTGTAAAAGAAATCAATATGTTTCCTCCTGTATCTCCAGCTTTAACGTCTTTTGCATTTAGCCAGTTTGTAATAAATCCGATAAGTTTTCTCATTTTTCTCGCTTTAAATTATTTATACTTGGCCGTTAAGCGTAATTATCTCGAATCCATTGCTTAACATCTTCAAAGGCTTTTGTAACCTCTTCTTGGTTTGTAGTATGTACAAATCTATACCATTGCATTTTCTCATAAAATTCCTGCTCATTAAGTCTGTCGTTTGCTCGTTTCAGCAAATAACTACGCTTAACAATATGTATAAAAAATGCCTTAATTTTCTGCAATTTTGAAGTATTGTTTTTCATATCTAAATTATTTTAAGTTTAAAAATTTGTTCATTTAATGCGGCACATTTTTATACATGAGCCGTTATAAAACAGTTTGCTTTAAATACTTTCATTTAAAATTAATTTTACAACGCACTGTTCATCCACTATACTTTCCACATATTCTAAATTTATGTCATTAACACAAAAATCACCATCCATACTTCCTGAAATAAGAAAAAAAGTTCTTATAAGTTCTGTAATTAAGTCTTCCATATTATTAATTTTAAACTTAGTTTTTGAAATAAGACTATTATTACACCCACCTTTCAATAAAACACCTCGGACTTACCGGATGAGGTAATAACACCTTTTTTTCAATTTTAATTACTGCTTCCATGATTTTCAGGCACATAATTTATCATGAACCTTTTCTGTTCATTCAATAAAGGCTTTTTCATTCTTTAACTTTATTTTTTACAAGTTCATAAAAATTACATAGTGCTTTTTCATATCGCTTTTTAGCCGTTGAATTGGCATAAGCGAAATATTCCATGTCAAAAAACCCGGCAATATCTTTGTTTGATATGCCGAGCTCTTTTTTAAGTTCGTTAATTGTCATATTCAGGCTCTTGCTTCATTGCAAAAAACGCCCCAGTCCTTTTTATTCCAATACTGGCTTGTTTTTTTTACTTTTATTTGGGCTGCAAGATTCGCAGCATCTTCAACTCTACGTACAGCATTGTATATTTCTTGTGGTACATCTCCCTTATTATTAATGCTGCTCAAAATCTGTTCATTTGTAGCTTTCATAATTTTACCTTTTTGCTTTGATTTCTTTTTTCATTTCTCTCCTGATTTCAGTCAACTCATTTTGAAGTTCATCCCATTCTTGTTTTGTAGAACATCCACATTCATTTTCAGATGCGTACATTTCCAAATCTCTTAATTGACTCAATCCTGATTTTGTTTTTTCAATGCTTTTTGCTTTTTCGATAATTTCTTGCTTTTTCATTTTGCTATTGTTTTAATTTGTTGGTACTAATTTAAGCATAAACTTAATAATATGCAACAGTTTTATAAAAATAATTTAAGTATTCGCTTAAAATTAACATTGGCTTAACATTACGATTCCCATTTGTTTAGTAACTCGGTTATTTCTTCGTGCATCAACTTGTATGGAATTGAAAAACGTTCCATTGCTTCTTTTTTGGTTTGAGCAACTCTCATCTCTTCATTAAACCCATGCTGGCTATATAGATTAATTGCATAAACTAATCTTTCAATTTCAAAATTCAAGTCATCAATTCGACTTTGATTTTTTTCCAGTATTTCTCTTAGCTTTTCTTCCATTTTGTTTGCTTTTTTATTTTCTAAAACTTTCTCCTTTTATCTCAATCACTATTTTTTATAAGATTCTTAAACTCATCAAAAATCAGTTATATCAATTTCACCGGAAAGCATTTTAAATGCAACTATACCGGCAACTTTTTTTAATTCAGAATGTAACAATTTATGGCATGAATCGCAAACTGTTACAAGTGTTTCATTGTCATATTCCCAAACATGAAAATCATTCTCATAGTACAAATGATGAACGTGTAATTGTTTGTTTGTTTCCCTGCAACATCTACATTCCCATTTATCGCGCCTGAATATTTCTAATCGTTTTCTTTGCCAGTGTGGATGCTTATATTGTTCTTTAATTGATAGCATAATTTTATTTTAAAATGGACATTCATCTTTATCAAAATCTTCATTTACTGGCAATTCTATTTGATTGCTTTTTACCAACCAGTTAGTATTATCCCATTCATTAATAGGACTTCTTTTTTCAAATCTTCCATTTACATAGTTATAAACCAATTCACTCACACCTTGTCCGCCCAAATGCTTAAATTTAACCTTTTGCCAGTATATTTCAATTTCATTTGTCATTAAATTTTCATTGTTAAAAACCCGATGGACCGCAAATCCATAATCAGTTTTATTATAAAAATGAGAACTTCCAGAAATATCATATAGCGAAGGTACTGAACCCTGCTCTAATTTCCGGGGGTGTGCAATCAGATAAATAAGTATGTCATTTACTTTTGCGAACATTGTAAGTTTATCCAAAAATACACTAATGTATTGAGTTTCTGTTTGATTTCTTGTTTGTTGATGTTCTAATTTATTAAACGGGTCAATTACAAGTATTTTTATTCCTTTACTTTTTATTAAACTCCTGGCATTGTTTAAAATTTTGTCAATAGTCAAATCTTCTTCAGGCATTATGTAGAAAAAATTGTCCTTAATATATTCAAATGCCAAATCAAAATCAACATTTTCACTTTTAATTTTATTAAATTCTTTGCCGATAAACTTTTCGTACAATTTAGAATAATGATATTTTAATGGATAGTTTTCAGGTGTGAAATATGCCGCTTTCCAACCATGCAGAATATTTAACTTACAAATAAGATAATCAACAAACTCAGATTTTCCAGAACCGGGGCGACCTGTAACAACCGCTAAACGTTTTGTTTCCCAGGTGCAATATTTGTCTATTTCTTCATGTTCTGTTCCTTTGCCGGGTTGTAATCCATGTTTAAATAAGTCCTCAAGGTCTGGCCTCATTGTAGAAATAAAAACATTGCCATCAACCGGAATATCTTTTGCATTTTTAATTACTTCCTGTAACTCATAACCGCCATACTTTATGTGATATTCATTTGCATCCTTGCATTCCTTAAAATCAACTGTTTTACAATTTTCAGCACCAAACCGCCTTATAAGTTCATCCCTTAATTCTATGCCGTCAGTGTCGTTATCAACTGCAATTATTATTTTTTTATCCTTAAATAAGTGAATACTGTCATCTACAAAATCAGTGTTTTTAGCTCCGTTTGGAACGCTTATGCAATTATCAATACCACATTGAATGAAAGATAAACAATCAAATTCACCCTCAACAATTACTATCGAATCATTTTCTAAAATAGCATTGTAGTTGTACCAAATTAACTGACTGCCTGAATTTAGTTTAAATGACTTTTTAGGGCCACGATATTTAATGTTTACAAGTTTTTCATTAATAAACATTGGAAAACATATAACCTCAACATTCTTTTCAATTTGTGGCATCCATTCATTATCAGAATAGATTTTCATTTTATTGAGAATATCCTGTTTTATCATTCGGCTTTCAAAAAACTTAACCGCTTTGTCTGTTAGCCCTGTTTTGTTTTTCCACTCTGGAGTTACATACTCTTGTTTATTGAATGGTTTATATTTAAAAAAAGTTGTGTTACAATGGAAGCAATAAGCCCTGTTATTATCTGGATAGTATTGTAAATCCTTTTGTTTTGATTTTTTTCTGGAATCGGAACACTCAGGACATTTGTATCTTTTTTTATCCTTAAATTCTAATTCATGAATTGACTTTGTATTTGAACTTTGATATTTCATAATGGCATTTTAGGTTTTTTAGTTTTATTTTCTTCAGTGTCTCGTCTCAACCAGTTTAATGCAGTTCTGTAAAGTGATTTATATTTTGAATTTTTACGATAATTCAAAACTTTATTAACGTATTCATCTGCCTTTATTTCCCCAAACTCATCAATTAATTTATTAAAATCATCCCAAGTTATTGATAGGTGTCCTTCGGAAGCATACATCTCTTTTTCTTGTTCTTTTTCTTTCTCTTGTTCTTTCCCTTGTACTTGTTCTTGTTGTGAAGGGGCTTCAGTACCCCCCTTGCCAACCCCCTTGCCAACCCCCTTGTTTTGTTCTTCAATAACCTCATTACCAAGAGACTTCATTTTTGAAACATACCCTTCAATACTCGTTTGAATTGAATGCTTTATGCCTGTCCATACTAAGTTAGTTATTTTGTCATTGAATGTGATTTGCTCCAATGATTTCTCAAAAAAATGAACACTACAAATAGCATCGTATATTTGCAACCTTTGTTTATCGTTTAATAATTTCAGCTGGTCGTGATATGATTTGTAAAAATTAAATGCTTTCCTCATATTTTAAAAATTTTAAAAACAATTGGCAAAAAAAATTATAGCTTTATAAACTTTTTATCCATTATTGTTTTTGTTTCCACTACGCCGTCACGAATCCAATTATAAACAGTTTGAATAGTTACCTGTTTTATGTCGGCAAATTCTTTTATATCTGCATACCTTGTGCCTTTTATTTTAATCATTTTTAAAATTTTAGTCAAAAAATAACGCCTTTCGGCTATACAAATGTAATAAAATTTTTTTAATCACAAACAAATAAGTCATAAAAAAAAGCCGGAATCAACATTCCGGCTTCTCAATCAATCTAAAACTAAACCACAACTTAAAACAAATTTTATGAATAAACTTTAGCCACTGCTAAAATAGGGTTTCTGTTTTTATTAAACAAATTTATTTAACTTATTTTGATTTTATAGTTGTTTATTCAAATATTATTCATATATTTACAGTGTTGTTAGCAATGAAGCTACAATTTAAAAACAAAAATCATGATGAATTTAATAGTTGAAACAAAAAATGAAGCAAGAGAAGGCGATGTAATTAATGCTTACAATGAAGCAATGAATGAATCGACAATTGAAAATTTTATGAATTCATTGAAAAACAACATCGGAACCAGTGAAATCGGAAAAGGTGGAAATCATATTTGGATTCACGATTCAGTTACAAACGAAAGATTAGCAATTATAACAAATTTATTAAACTAATGGGAGCAGGAGGAAAAAGAAAAGGAGCAGGGCGAAAGCCCTCTCTTGATAAAAAACAAACAGTGGCTTTGTATATTGAAGGTTCAATTATAAAAAAGTTAGGCGGATTGACTTTAACTAAAAAGTTACTTTACAATTTTGCAAAAAACAGAGCGGTCCAAAAACAACTGAAAATTGAAGTTAAAGACAATTCAAAATGAAACGAACACCACTAAAAGTAAAGACAACTAAGAAGTGTAAAGTTTGCGGGAATACATTTAAGCCGTTAAAAACGACTAACAGGTATTGCAGCATGAAATGTGCAAGTCAAGACTATAAACAGCCGGAAAACAAATCTAAGGCACAACCAGGGTTAAGCGGGATTAAACAACAATCTGACAAAACAAAAAAACGACTGTATGAATACCACAAACGGAGAAAAGTATTTTTATCAAAGCCGGAAAATGGATATTGTATTGTTTGCGCTAAAATATTCAATGAATTGGCTTTGTCAACTGAAATTCATCATAAAAAAGGCAGAACCGGAGATTTATTATTGGATGAAAAATATTGGCTGGCAGTTTCAAGAAAAGGTCATAATTGGATTCACGACAATCCAGAAAAAGCATACGAAAAAGGATTTTTAATTTCATCTACAAAAAAGTAAAATAAAATTTAAAATTAATAAACGATGGCAACACTTGGGTTTTCAACAAAATGGCCTAAACACATGGGCGGAGGAGATACGCACTTTGTAGAAAAAATTTGGAAGGGGTTAATTGATAACAAAATTGCAGACAATGATAATTTAGTGATGCAAAGGTTTATGGCAATGGGTAACAAACATAAACTGTTACCACTGGCGAATAATTATCATGTTCATAAATTTACCCCAAAACTACATACTATCCGGCGTGATGAAAAGAACCTTTGGAAGCCGGGGCGAAAAATTCATCCGGTAGTTTTTAACCGGACAATCAACAGGTTTCAGTTTGCTCCTGTATTAGAATGCAAGGCAGTTCAGAACATTGAAATAAAATACCATAACTTTTCTTATTATCCTCATGTAAAAGTTGACGGCAGCAGGTACGATGTTTGGGAAAAAGCAGGAATTGAATTTATAAACCAACTGGCTTTAAACGATGGATTTGATTCAGTTGAACATTTCTTAAAATGGTTTAACGAAGATACTAAACCAAACACTGTGTTAATTCATTGGACGGATTTAAAATATTGAAAAACAATAAAAAATTTGCATATTAAAATAATTAAGTTTAAATTTAAACCGTGAAACTTAAAAGCAATTTAAAATGATTATCAATCGCTATCAATTAATTTCTATTTTAATTCAGGACAATAGCTTGCAAGAATCTGACAGGGAGTTTATCGCTTCGTTTTCAGATGAGGTATTATTGTCAATTTACGGCAAAAAACAGTTTGTGCAATTTAGAAAAGGATATTATATAATTTAAAACTTAAATCATGGAAGCAGTAACATTTTCAAAGAGATTTGCACCGGATTATTGAAAAGAAACTAAATGTTTAGATTAAAATATTTTATTTAACTTTGAACTGATAAAAATTAAAAAAATGAATAAAGCAGAAGCAGTTTGCCTCGCAGCAATAATCGAAATATTTCCTTATAATGAAACAGTTGTAAATAAAGTTTTTGATAAATGTAAATCAATTGATAAAACTATTGTTTCTCAGTCAGGATAAATTTTGATTGAACCAATTTCGCAAATTCTTCATAGTTATTGCCGAAAAGAAATTCACGGGCAAAAACAGGATAAATAAACTCTTTGAAAATTTTGATTTCATTCCAGTTTTTTAAGTTGAGTTTTTTATCTGAGTTTTTTACAGTTTATTTCTTACAATCCAAAATTATATCCAGTTCTTTCATTAATTTCTCTATTTTGTAAAGCGGTAAAGGTCGTTTCCCGTGTATGAAATTACTTAATTCCGGCATATCAATCCCCGTTTTTTCGGACAGGTGTTTTTTTAGGATGCCTTTATTTTTTATCTCGTTTTTTATAAACTCGCTGTGTAATGTTTTCATGCTTTCACCCACCTTTCTATTTTACACCTGGGTTCCGTCGGGTGGTCAACCAATATTTTTTTATACCCTTGTTTTTTAAGGTCATCTTCATATTTTTTATGCTTTTCGACCTCTGTTATAGCCCTGTTTTTTAGGAAAACATGTGTTTCATCTTTTGTCCAATTTTTATTTGTCATGCCTGTAATTTTTTAAAGTTGCCATTTTATTTTTAATTTATTTTTTTTTAACCGGATACCTTTCAGCATCCGGTTTTGTTCCTGCCCTGAATTTGACAGGAAACAGGGCGGGTTAATATTCGTTTAGGACTTCCTTTTCGTCTGCGTCATCATCTCCGCAGGAATCACAAACAGCAATATAAGCTATTCCATCAGATACCCGGATGTGTAGGTTCCAGACCATCGCACGGAGAGACATTGTCTCACCACATTCACAATGAGCAGAGAATGTTTTTTTGTTAATCTCGCCACCTTGTTCATCACTAACTAAATTTCTTTCAAGCCATTTATCTAAAATTTCAGTGGCTTTTTCTTTTGTTTTTACTGCATTTACTCTTTTCATTTTGTCAAGTTTTTATGGGATTTCTCCCGGTTAATAATTTGCTCCCTGCCGAAATACGATTTTCACGCCGGACTGATCCGACTAAGCAGGGAAGAGGTTTTTAACAAGCTGTTTCATTTTCTGAAATAGAAATATAGCCTGTTTTTTCGTGTAGATATTGTATCGCTTTGAATGATAGTATGTGCGTGGCAAAACCGAACACATACAACCATTCGTTACCGCCAATTATAGAAAAGACCGCAACCTTGTTAAACACTCTGAATATTTTTTGAAATATGTTTCATTCCCATCGTGGTTTGATTTACGAATAAGTTCATTGAATGCAAATTGGAACATTTCAATTTCTTCTTCTGTGATAATTGCGTTAAATATATCATTAGCAATAACTTCATAATCCACATCTGCAACAACACCGTGTTTTTCTAAAATACTTTCAATTGTTTTCATCGTTTTCTCTATTTACAATTAATACTGTATTTTCAAATGATAAACCTTTGTCCATCAATTCTTTTCTTCTATATCTTTTTTCACAAACACGCATTGCGGCTTCGCTCCTTTTACCCAAATTCATCGAAGCAATAACTCTCAATCTTTCGGTACTACTTTTTTCTCCTATTGAATCTAAATATTTTTCTAAATTTTCCATTTTTTATTTTTTGTTTTTAAAGTGAATAATCAATAAATAACTGGCGGTAACACGTTGTATATGTCAGTTTTGCCAATCGGCTTTTTGTATGCGTTATTTACAACTGTTGGATGCGTTACAATCCAAGCCACAAGGGTTTTGTCTTTAAATCCTGTTGTTTTCTGTAGGTGATTATAAAATTCATCAAAATATTTTGCATTCATCATTTAGCCGAATATTAACAATAATATCCACTTTGTCACCATCTAAATTTACATTTTTCTTTGTCGCTGTGTACCTTAAATCATTTGTCTTCATTTTTTCAAGTTTTAATGGTTAATAAATTAGTGGCCTGAAAAGGAAACGAACCTTTTTAAACGTACCAACGCAGGCCAAACCGGGATTGAACTAAAATTCAATATTGTATTTCCTGCAAAAAATATTGCAAAGTTTTTCCTGGAGTTCGTCATCTTCATTATTATCAAACCAAGTTTGTAATTTTTTATCCATATTTGAAATAACGACACCGATTTGAAAATAAATTTCCCCGTCATCTTCTGCAACGTTTACAGAATTGTAAGGATTGTAATTTGAGACATTAAATTTAACCGGGCTCTTGTCCGGTAATGATTTTCTAAATTGCTGTAAAAATTCACCTTTAGTTTTCATTTTATTAAATTTTAATATTAAACAATAATTTGCACCCGGATAAAATCCGATTTTTGCATTATTCTGAAAATAATTAATCCGGGTAATAACCTAACTGTCAAGGAAACCAGGCTAACTGATTTTTTTGTCTGTTTTGTTTTGCAGTCCGTTCAAACGTTTAAGACCAACAGGCGGAGCAAACAACCGCCATATCCCGGCGAACATGCGACAAGTCTGCTATCTCGTTTCGGTTATGCAGGTTTTTTGCTCAGATTCCTGCTGACTGCCCGGCCCGTTAGCCGGTGGGTGTTATCCCTATTTCGTACTACTAAGATAAACCATATTGGATAATCTACCAAATAAATAAGCATAAAAATCAAATAAAAATATCTATTGAAAATAAAATCATATCAATTATTTCTATATTATAAAAAAATAGTATATTTGTATTGAGACAATATTTTGTTAAATGAATGAAGCGCAAATAAATAAAGTAAGAAGCCAGGCAAAGATACTGGAATACCTGGAGTCAATCAGGATGCAATTAGATTCAATCCATAACATAGAACCAGCGAAAAAAATTTATCTAAATTAAACGTCATGAAAACAAGACCATATAAATTCACACCCGAACAACTACAAAAAAAAATAGATAGTTACTTCGAACACACTAAAAACAATCCATTCAAAAAATACGACGTTGTTAAAACAGGAAAGGACGCCGGAAGAGAATTGGAAATAAAAATACCAAGAATGCCAAGTGTTCAAGGATTGTGCGCTTTTCTTGAAATTGATTACCAAACTTTCTACAATTGGCTAAAGCCTGAAATTGAGCAAAAAAATAAACAGTTATTCGATATTGTCACGCGCGCAAAGGTGGAAATAGAATCAAATCAGATAGATGGCGCGGGGTCTGGACTATACCAGCCAATGATAGTCAGCCGCCTAAACCACCTGAAAGAAGAAACCGAAACCACCACCACAAATATAGATGCCACCGGCAAAAGTGAGGAAGAAATAAGGGCAGCGATCCAGGCCATAGAGCAGGCCAGGAAGAAATAAACATAATATATATTAAGTTAAGCCGGGTAAAAGTACCAATCCGGCTTAATTTTGTCTAAAAAAGGGAGATTCAATAAACGTTTGTCCGGGGCAAACATTAACTTTGGTCGAAATGAGGCATGTTTTAATCAATTTAGCTACAAAAAAGGCAGAGGTTTATACCAGCAAAAAGGATATTGCGGATAAATTAAATGTATCATCGGTTACCATATGGAAATGGAGTAAAGGAAAGTTTAAATCCTATAAAGGATATCAGATATATTTTAATGTGGATGTAATTAAATCGCAGTCAAAGATTAGAAATATATGGAAATAAGTAAAAAACAAATCGGTAAATGTTTAAAAAAATTCACAGGAAGATATTTTGTGTATTTGGTTTATAGGGGTGGGGACGTTGTATATATTGGAAGTTCTAAAAATATTTATAAAAGATTTAAGCAGCATAAATACATGAAACAATTTGATTTAATTGAAGTAATTCCTGCCGATGACATGAGGGATGCGCTATCTATTGAACGAAAAATGATTTTTAAATATAAACCAGTTGAGAATATATTTTGTAAACACAATTCAAGGGAACCAGATATAAAGGATTTCAAGTATTCAATCGATGAATTGATTGAGATATATAGAATGGCAACTAACAACAGATAGTTCCTGGATAGTTTCAGTGCTGACTATCGGGTCTATGTGCCGGGGAGAGGTTGCGCCCCTGGGTTTGGGTATGGGTCGAATAAAACAGATACCCCCCCCTTTGGGGCAGCGGAGAGACCTTTTACCCCCATTCCCAAAATTTTCACAAAATCAGAAAAATCATTCCTTCGTTTTTAAAACGTTTTTTTGTTTGGTTGGAGTATTGTGTTGTTTGGTGGGAGAAAGTGTCTTAGGATTGAAATTACAGGGCAAAAAAAGGACAAAACGGTTAAGTCTTGTCCTGTGGTGTCATGTTTATTAATTTATAAGATTGTTTGTGGTGAAATATTACTTTTTCTTCTGAGATTCCTATTATTTATAAACTCGTTTACTAAAATCATCAAATTGTAGTGGCAAATCAGATTCACCTGGTTTGGAATGAGCACACCTTTCGCACTCCCTCATACACCACTTGTTTGGTATTTCAGTTTTTAGTGTTGGTTTTGGATGCCCGCCCTCGTATGTTCCGGGGTCAATTGGTGCAATTTCTAATTCACTGTCTGATAAAAATGCGTAATCATCTTCATCGTCTGATAATTGCACTTTTGGTCTTTTATTAATTCCCCATGCTTTGTAGCACTTTTCATCACAGCCCACGCGCATTTGTTGTCCGAAGTAAGTTATTAGTTTTTCCATCTCTAAAATTAATATGTTAGTATTTCAAATCAAAGTCAATGGAAAGGCACGATGCCATGTACCTGTCCGTTATATATCTACCGGAAACCTTCGGCTTATTTATCCCATTGTAAATATAACAGGTATTTCGAGTTCATTTGCTATCTCAATTTCTTTAAGTGTTCCTGTGCTGTCTGTCCAGTTTATGAGTCCTTCCATGTTTGGGACTATATAGACTACGTCAGAGACTTTTAGTCATTCTATTGAATAATCAAGGAATTGTTGAACTGTCATATCTCTTATATCTATACCTTTTCCAACATAAGCACTTATTTTTTTAATTTCATTTTCCGTTAGTAATTCAGATAATTTTGCCATGTTTCATGTATTTCACACTTATCAAATATACAAAATTCTAACATGCAAAATAGCATTATAGGAAAAATCTATTTATATTTGTTGTTAATAAATATATTCTATGGATATACTCACTGAATTTTATGTTGAGGCGTATAAGAAAGGAATGTATCAGGACATTCCAATAAGTCAAAATTCCGAAGGGGAAAATTATTATTTAACCGATAAGCAGATGCGTGCTCTAAGTTTGTTGAAAGACGTAACTACCTTATTTACAGGATACGGAGGAAGCGCAAGAAGTGGAAAGTCCCTCTTAGAATGCTTCTGGATAACGTTTGAATGTTTAGCATATCCTGGAGTAGCCTATGGCCTTGCAAGAAAAGAATTAACAGTATTGAAAATAACAGTTCTTCGAACACTTTTTAATGTTTTTGCATTTTACCGGCTTCAAAAGGATAAAGATTATAAGTACTACGAACAGGGGAAATTGATAAAATTCACAAACGGGAGTGAAATATATCTTGTAGATATGGCTTTTCAACCTTCCGATCCACTTTATACAAGGTTTGGTGGATTGGAATTAACAGGAGCAGCAGTTGATGAAAGCAATGAATCACATATTGATGCTATTGGAACATTATTTTCAAGGTGTGGATGGCGGAAAAATGAAGAATATGGAATTAAAAAAGCAATGCTGGAAACATTCAACCCGGACAAAGGGCATGTTTATAAACGGTTTTATGCTCCTTATAGAGACGAAACAGAAACTGATTATCGTAAATTCATCCCCGCATTGCCTTCTGACAACCCACACCCTGCAATTAAAGAATGGATAGAAGGTGTAATTAAAGAAAACGATAAAACAAGGATTCAAAGGTTAGTCTATGGAAATTTTGATTATGACGATAATCCTGATTTACTGGTAGATTTTGATGCTATTAATGATTTATTCGCAAATGATAAGGTTCAACCTTCACATGAAAAATATATAAGTGCTGACCTTGCTATGTCCGGCAGGGATAGATTTGTTGCGATTCTTTGGAGGGGCAATATTGCTGAATTTAAGATTGATAAAACTAAAGCAACGGGGAAAATGATTGAAAAAGACCTTAAAAAGTTAATTCAATCAAAAGGTGTTTATAATTCGAGGGTTGTTAGTGATGCTGATGGGCTGGGGAACTATTTGGAGAGCTATATTAAGAATATCAAACCATTCAGGGGTAATAAAAGGGCAGTAAAAAGCCGTGAATTTGATAATATTAAGTCAGAATGTGCGTGGAAACTGGCAGAAATGATAAATAAACGGGAAATTAAAGTTATTTGTACTGAAAAACAGGAAGAAGCGATAAAACAGGAATTAAGTGTTTGTTTGCGGAGAGATAATACAGATTTAGACGATCAAAAGAAAAAATTAATCAAAAAACCACAAATGAAACAGGAATTAGGCAGGTCTCCTGACTATTTCGATGTCCTTTTAATGAAAATGGTGTTCCATTTGAAAAAGTATTCCGGGAACAAACTAAAAGTAAAAGTTAATAGATAAAATCTATATATATTGTTATTTTTATAAATAAAATTAATATATTTGTTTTTGGTAGAGACACCTTTTTTTGCTTAAACATAATTAATGAGCAAAGAATTTATTGAAGATCAGCATAATAGGAAATATCTGTCAAAAGCAGTAAGGCAAGAGAAACAACTTGCTTATTTTACTATGTCAGATATGCAGGAAACCTATCTGACTTCTGAATACCTGAATACATGGGCTGAAAGGAAATATCAGACACATGATTACTTCCTTAATTTTGTTAAGTCGGTATTCAAAACAGACAATTTCCTATCATTCTTCAAATATTTAAGGAAACCACTACCTTCCTCTAAATTAATTAATAATAAAATAGCCCCACAGCTAAGGCGTGTGTTTAATGCTGAGAACAGCGAATTTAAGTACATAGTTGACGGAGCCGAGGATGTTGATTTTTATAAGCTATTAAATATAAAACAGTTTGAACAGGAGTTATTTGGGAGGATGTTGTTTAAACATAATTCTCTGGTAATATCCGATATGTTGGAGGGAAAACCTTACAGATATTTTATAGATATTGATGAGGTCAAATCGATACAAAAAACCTATGATGGGAAAATAAAGGCAATAGCTTTTAAAGGTGAAGTCGAAGGAATAGAGGAAGATGGGTATATTTATATTGATGATGAAAAATATTCATTCTTTGACAAAGAATATAATGAACATAATGTTGTAGAACATAATTTGGGGCATTGTCCTGTTCATTTTATAAGCCCTAAGATTATAGGTGAAGGATGGGCTGTAAGAGAATCTATCTTTACTTATATCCGTGAAGAGTTGGAGGAATACACTTTCTTGAAAACACTTCAAAAAATGACTGAACCAAACGGTGCTATTCCGATAGTAACCCAATTAGATATTGAGATAGAACAAGATAAAGATATTGACGGCGATGAACCTTCGTCTAATGATATGATGAGTTCTCAACGGGCAGGGATTCAAAGTACGAACCCGCAAGGTGGTGATCCAATGTTACAGGCGGGTTCTATATACAAAGTACCTGTAATAGATAAAGAAGATGGTTCTATTGATATTGATGTAGTAAAGAATTTAATAAATTTCCATTATTTGCCGGTTGAGGCAATGAATTATCTAAGAGAAAGAATAAAGGAAATTGAACATTCTATAATCTATACAATTGTAGGTGGAATAATTGACGGGCTTAAAGAAGGCAGTAAAAATGAGTTGCAAATAGAAGAATCATTATCAGTACTACAAAACACTTTAATTTATTTTGCTGATTCATTCAACTATATCCGAAAATTATCAGATTATGATATGCTTAAACTGAAATATGGAGACAGGGTTAGGGAAATTTCCATATTTTATGGTTCTGATTTCTTTTTAGATTCTGAATCCATACTTTATAGAAATTTAGAACGATCAAAAAATCCGATCGAAAGAAAAAGTATCTTAATAAGAATAAACGAGAATCGTTATCGTGGGAATGAAAGCAAGTTAAACAGACAGAAGATTCTTTATGACCTTATACCATATATTTCAGATGAAGAATTTGAAATAGCATTAAACGCCGGAAAAGTATCAGATGAGGTATTTGAGTTTCAAACAAGATTTAATTATTGGATTAGCCAGTTTGAGGCCAAATATGGTGATATAGTAGCATTTTATCAGATGTTCGATAATGAAAGACCGGAAAGATTAGCAATAATAAATAATTTACTAAATGATATTATAAACAATAAAATCGTAGAGACATGATTACAGTAGTAGTTGAAACACAAAAAGTTTACAGTCATTCAAATGACGGAATGCCGAAAGTCGAAGTCCTTTCTCAGAAATTGAGAGATGGAGCTAACTTTGATAAGTTTTTAAAGTATCTTCCTTTCCAGGGATTTATTAGGGATAAAGTAAAAATCCTAAAGGTCGTTGAAAAGAAAGATGGGAAAATATCAGAAATTGATAAAACTCCCTGGGTTGAAAGGGTGAAAGAGGTTGTTAATAAAATGAACCAACCGAAAGAGACTATTTATGACAAATATGAAAAGGAAAAACAACGCAATGACGAGTTATCAGATAGATTAGCTGCACTTGAAGCGAAGATTGGCAATTCAGGCAAAGAGCCTAAAGAAGAAACTAAAGATTCAAACTTTGAATCTCTGACAAAAACGGAGTTAGTCGAACTATATAAAGAAAAGTTCGATAAGAATCCGTTTCATGGATGGAAGAAAGAAGAACTGATAGAAAAATTGATGTAATGCCTGTAATGATTGGTAAAGATAGCGAAGGATGTTATGCCCGATGGGGTAAAGAAGGAAAGAAATATTACTATGAATGTGGTAATACGCAGGCACGTGAAAAGGCATCAAATAAAGCAAAAGAACAAGGAAAAGCGATTAAAGTAAATAAATTAAAAGATTAATTATGGAATTTCCAGAAGAAATAATCCAAGAGACAGGATTAAACGAAGAACAGTTAGGCAAAATATCTGAATATACAGATACTATTTTAGCCGAAAAAGAAAAAGAATGGTCAGGAAAGGCCAATGAGAATGCTGAACGCATCATAGAAGGTGCTGCAAAAAAGGTAGAAGAAACTACCGGAATCCAAAGGGAAAAAGGTCAAAAACTGGCTGACTATCTATCTTTGGCCAGTGAGAACTTTTTTAAAGGTCAAAAATCAACTTTAGAGCGCAAGGAACAAGAACTTAATGAGAAACTGAAAAATTCAGGGCATAATGATACCCTGGTTGCTGAACTTGATCAGGTAAAAGGTCAACTTGATAAGTTAAAAGAAAAAGAAGCTCAATTTGCTGAATGGGAAGAAAACGATTACAAGGGGAAATATGAGAATATTTCTCAGGAACATGAGAATATGAAAAGGGAAGTAGCCTTTGGAAAAGTAAAACCATCGTTCCCTGAAAATGTGAACAAATACGAAGCTGATTATAAATGGAATCAGTTTCAGAAAAATGTTGACGAGAAATATAATATCAAAATAATTGACGGTGAGGCTGTGGCTATTGATAAAGAAAATGAATACAAGCAGGTAAAACTTGCCGATTTGGTAAAGAAAGACGATGAATTGAATGCCTTAGTAAAAGGCTCACAATCTAAAGGTTTTGGTTCTAAACCGAAAGGTATAAAAATCGAAGGCGTACCATTTGAAGTGCCGGAAGAAGCAACGTCCAAAGAAAGAACAGCATTGATAAAAGAATATCTAAGTTCTAAAGGATTGTCGCCGACCAGTAAAGGTTACGCTAAAGAATTTGCAGAACTTAACCAAAAGATTTTATCGCAAAAGACTGCAAAGTAATTATATAAAAATTAATAAAAATGGCTTTTTTAGATTCAACAGTACTTAATGACTTTCAAGCCAGAGAAGCAGTAAATGAGAAGCGTGAAGCTAATTATGGAATGCTAAATTTGGCGAAAGATTCAACAGCATCCGTTGACTACGTTCCACCGAGCGTACAAGAGGTGCTTGCAACGTCTTCTAATGAAAGGAATGCTGAAATTCCTGTATTAAAAGACCAGACCGTAACGGTAAACACCACTCCGGGGTTTGCTAACATTCCCGTTAATTTGGGAGAGACCGATTCATACAATTTTACCGCCTATGATGTATTCAGCGGGTTCAGGTTTTATCCTGCTGCTCATGCTGAAAATCAAGTGGACGGACAATGGTATTTTGACCAGGTAATGCGTAATGTGCTTAAAGCATGTGCTGCAACAACCGATGATATTGTGGAAACTGTTATGGAATCGAGGAAAACTCAAGTCCTTAATTATGAAGATCAGGTTTCACAAGGCGATGGTACTTTCTCTTTCGACACGACCGATGACCAACTGGAAATTGAAAAGGCTGCCCAAAAAGACACCATGTTTTATAATTTGGGACAACTTATGATTGCCAATCAATTACCTGGAGCATATCGGATTGTAACTTCACCCGCCGGGTTAGTTGTGAACAATGCTGAAAGTATGAAATATAGTGAGTTCAATACGAAAAACCTTCAATGGCAACAGTTGTACATGCCAGATGACAGGCGTTATATTTCAGATCAAATATCTACTTCTGCAAACTTTAACGGTTTCTTTGTAAGAGACGGTGCTTTAGGGTTGTATGAGAATTTCCCTTATGATTTCCGTAATGGAACTCGTATTTCAGGAAAAGAATGGTCTATTTCAGATGTTGAGCTTCCTTATATGAAAATGCGTGCAAACGTATATGTAAATACAGAAGCAACAGACGCTACTGCACTTGTAACTCCTGGGAACCGTACTGACCTTAAAATGACACATTTTGAGGAAATGGCAATATGGTTCCGGTTTTATGTGGTTTATCGTTACAACAGCGATTTAACTTCAAGGGCACAGGATATTGTTAAACTTGTAGGATTAACAACTTAAAAAAGTAATTAGTTATGAAAAGATATTTGTTAACACAGAGTAATGGCGAAGCCATAGAGGAACAGGCTAATGACGGGGTAGGTTCAACTATTGAAACGATAGATGAAGATACCACGTTAACAGCAGCCGATTCTGGTAAGATATTTATATTATCTGCCGATGAGGGAGCTGATATAACCTTACCGGCTCCCGAAAGTGGATTTAGGTATAAATTCATAATCGGGGCTGCGTTTGATACTTCACCGTGGACTATTGTAGCTGATGACGATATAATCGAAGGCGGAGCAATTGTAAACAGCACTTTTGTTGCTGCTGAGAATGAAAACACCATTGAGTTTGACGAAAGTTCAGAAGCAGTAGGTGATTTTGTAGAATTGGTTAGCGATGGAACAAGTTGGTTTGTAAGCGGAGTTGGCGCTGGCGCTGGCTCGATTGTATTTACCGCTCCGGCTTAATAATTAGATTATGATACTGACATTTGCAGAGGATTTTTCGAGTTCAGTAAATTTAGACAGTGAGTTGAGAAGCACCCCTGAATCAGGTCTTTACCTGAACCGGGGTGTGCTTCCTATTCTTACTGCAAATAATTTATTGTCAGTTCTTCCGAATGAAGATTTAACATTTTCAGGTTGGGATGAGACTACTTCGTATTCTGAATTTTCTACAAGCAAAGATAAATCAGACATAGTAAGTTATGAAGATAAAGTGTATCAGTCTATTGCTGATGACAATTTAGACAACTTACCTACTGATACTGATTATTGGCTTGAAACAAATATAGAAAGTCTTAGGATTAAGTCGTGGTTATGGACTGTTCAGGATAATCTTCTTTCACAACTGTCACTTCATAAAAAACTAATTGAGAACCAATTTATTTATGATGTTGGTGATACTTTAATAACACTGCCGCATGATTACGCCGCATGGGTTTTTGAACCGAAAGGATCAGATTATGTAAAGATTAAAATTAATCAAATGTCTTTACAGGCAGATACTACCGATCCTGTAACAGTATCAGTAGTTAATCAGAAAAGTATAGTTGACACAATAACTTTGAATCCTAATAACGGACTATTGGAATTTGAGGATGTTAATTATACTATTTCTGGTAAAGGAAGGTTTTTATTTGTCTTTCCATCGCAGGATGTATATTCCGAGAATGCGTTTAATGACCCATTGCGATATAATGGATTTGTTTGTTACCCCTTAATAGGACAGGGAGATACACCGGAAGGAGCAGATTATGTTGAAACTTCATACGGAAACGGATTGAATTTTAATGTATCTGCTTATCTGGATTCAGGTGATTACGTTGAAAATAATCTTTTGCATTTTGGGAGAGCGTTTCAGGCACAAGCCGAAATGGATTTCATTCAGATGTTAAGGTTTAACTCAAATGTAAGAACCAACCTTGAACAAAGAGAAATAGGGGTTGATAAGAGTTATCTTGATTTTCAGGCTGCTGATTTATCTACTAACACCGTAGCAAAGAAGTATATGACTGAAATAAAAGAGGCAAAAAAGTCCATTGAAAAATCATTCGACAGGTTTTTAAAGTCACCAAAACGATTAACAGTAAAAAGAAGCTCAGTTTAATGGCTAAGTATTTGAAAAATAGTGCCGTTGGGGTTGATAAAGAGATAAATTCTTGTATCAATAAGATAGATTCATTTCTGAATGATAATTATTCATGGGATGTTGATATTTATCACAAGGTTTATCGTGAGAGGACAAATGACGGGGTTTATGCTCCTTATGTGTTCGTTTCTGATAAAGATTACAAGGAAGTGTTTCTTAATGATAAAACCAATGGTGAAGTAGCATTCTATCTAAATAATACAAGGGAAATTCCTGGGACTATTTCTTTAGGATGTGATGTTATTTTTTCAGTAAATCTTGATAAAATTGATAACGGCTCTTTGCAAAGAGAGGATGAGAAGGCAATGCTAATAGCACTTGCGGCAGTTGAGGAATTTGATAAAGTTTCTGCTATCAATACAGGATTGGAAAACGTGTTTTCAGATTTTAATACTGACAGAATACAATTCAGAAATATGCAGCCATATATAAATTTTAGCTTTAGTATTAATTTAACTTATAAAAACAATAGATGTTATGACTTGTAGTTCAACTGGTTACACAGGACAAAACTTCTGCAACAAAAAAAGTAGGTTCGGTAAACCAACCGGATTAATGTTTGCAAGAAGTTCACATACGGAAACTTCTGAAAATTTCTTACTTCAAGATTCTTGGATAGAAGAAGTGAAAGCAGAGAATGTATTTCCGTTACACAACATGAAAAACTTTGAGGACAATTCAACAGAGCCGCAATACCATGAATATCCCGATGGTTCCAGAAAGTTAATGGAACAGGGAGATTATCGGTTTACAGCTTACTTTGATCTCAATGAATGTACTAAAAAACAACTGGCAAATTTCCGGGGGTTTAATGAGGGTATTTACCTTATTTACGGAGACGTAATTAGGGGATGTACTATTGATTCAGGGGACAACATTGTTCCTATCAGGGTAGATGAATTAAATATCGCTAAGGCTACATTGCCGGCAATGGATGGAACCCCTGAAATGATTATGGTTACAATTGACCTTGCTGATTATCGTGATATTAATGATTACGATTATAGCCGTGAAATGGATTGGGACGTTAAGGATGTTGATGGACTTACAGAAGTTACCTTAACCGTGGATACTGCAACTGCTGATGAGATAGTTGTTGACGTTGCCGCCGAATGTGGTGGTGATTCGAAAGAAATTTCAGGGCTTGGAACTGAGACAACCGATTGGGTTGTAAGCGGTGGAACAATAGACAGCGTTTCTGAGAGCAGCACAGTCAGGGGACGTTATACTATTGCTGGAACCACTATGTCAGGAACAATTGATTTAGAATCACCTGTTGACAGGTCAGATGATATTTTGGTTATTTCTTCTGGCGCAGTTGATACAGAAATTTAAAATTAGTGGGGATTTAATCGCCCCACTACTTTTTTATGAATAAAATTGAGGAGCAACTTAATAGATTTCAGAAGTTAGATGTTTGGGAAATTATAAAGAGTGTTGTAAGTAATGAAGAAGCCGTTCTTATAAATTTGATAAAACAACAACTTACAGAAGGTGAAACAAAAATAGGAAAAACTAAGGAATATTCACATGCAAGTAAGAGTTATGTTGAGATGAAATTAAATGAAGGACGGATAAAATCTTCTACTTTGCCACACATGAATCTTTATAACGAAGGAGATTTCTATGAACAATTAAATGCTGTTATTAAAGAAAAGGAAATTGAGATATTTTCTAATGACAGTAAGGCTGAAAAACTTGAAGGTTTATATGGGAGTGAAATTTATGAACCAAATGAAGAACGGATGATCAAGTTTAAAGCACATATTTTACCTGTCATTCAGGAACTTATTAAAAAACAATTAGGATATTAATTATGGGATGCAATTGTCACAATACAATCAGGCAAGATAAAGAGCGAATAAGGAAACTTGCAGTAAAATCAGCGATAGCAAATGAAGAAGATATTCAAATTTATTCGTGGACTGAAAGAGGCATTGGAAGGCTTTATGACTATGAACCGAAAGGGTTCAGGGAAAGAGGCAAAGGACTTGTCGAAGTTATTAGATTTCGAAACTATAAGCGCAAGAACGTTTTATCAAATACAAAGAAACTTAGCGGAGATAGTTCAAGCACAGAAAAGCCTAAAAAAAAGCCAAAATCTAAAGAAGGAAGTTCAGGAGATGAACGAGAAGTGGATAAAGTCGATGCACCTTCTGGGGAAAGCGAATCCGGAAATTCTTCAAAAGAGATGGCAGCAGATAGTTGAAAGATATTACAGAGAAGTTGACGAAAGCGCTTTTGAGTTGTTTTTGAAAGATTTACGTAAAGACGTAAGGTGGGATGCTGAATTGCTTATAATGTTATCTGCTTTTGAGCTTGCAAAATTAGGAGATGACGAAGCAATTGACACCCTGGCTAAGTTAGGCATAAAAGGGGACTTAAAGAAAATAAGGCAAAAGATTCAGGGTAGGATAACAAACCATGAATTAAAAAAACAGCCGGAAGAAGAAAAGATGCCTGTTGACTTTTTTACAATGTTGGCAAAAGTTAGGAAGCAGGGATACGAGGTTAAGGGGGATATTCTGTTACAGGAATGGATAGGAATACTTAAAGATATAAAAGAGACAAATGAGCGGCAAAATTCAAAAGGATGATATAATTTCCCCGGAAGCATTAAAAGTGTTTCAGGAAATAGTTGCTGGATATAAGTTAGTTATGAAGTCTGCTCAAAAAACCGGACAAAGCGTTAAAAATTCTGGTCTGGAAGAAATGACATTTCAAGAAAAAGAACTTGCCAAACAACATCAACAATTAGGAAAGATCACTGCTCAGTTGGAAGCGTTTGAATCTCATTACAATAAAGAAATTGCCAAGACAAGAGAGGAATTAAAAAAGAAAAGGGCGGCACAAAGAGAAGAAATTACAGGTCAAAAAGCGGCAAAAAAAGCACAGCAAGAGGCCATCGCAGCACAAAAAGACGGCAATGCAATTCTTGTTAAACACATAAAAAACACAAAGTCTTTTAATGCAATAATCAAACAAGGTGCTCAAGCACAAAGGCAATACGAAAAAGAACTTAATCAAACAGCACAAGCTGCAAAAAAGGTAGCCAGAGAGCAGGAACGTGCCGCAAGATCAGCACAAAAACAAACTAAATCCAATGGTGGGTTGAGTAAAACATTTTCAAACCTTGCTAAATCAGCACTTGCTTATGGTGCTGCTATGTTCGGCTTAACTGAAATTGTTAGGTTTTTTACGTCCATTTTATTAAAACTCACTACAAAACTTGATTCACTTGAGTTTTCAATGAAAACAGTAATAACTGATTCAAAAGAATTTGCTCAAACAAACTTATTTCTTTCAAAAACAGCTGTTAATTATGGACAAAACATCCTTGTGTTAACAGAAAGATATATTAAGTTTAGGGCTGCTACAATGCAAGCCAATATGTCAGCACATGAAACGCAACAAATATTTGATTCTGCGTCTAAAGCAGCAGGTGTCTTAGGTTTGAGAGCAGATGAATTAAATGGTGTTTTCCTTGCTTTGGAACAGATGATTTCAAAAGGAAAGGTAACCACAGAGGAACTGCGTAGGCAGTTAGGAGAAAGATTGCCTGGGGCATTTGGTATCATGGCGGATGCAGTGGGTGTTTCAGTGCGTGAATTAGATGGGATGTTAAAGGCGGGAGAAGTTCTTTCGTCGGAAGCACTTCCTAAGTTTGCAGTTGCATTAGAAGAAGCGTATGGAATTGAATCTGTTGATAAAGTAGATACATTGGCCGCAGCACAAGGCAGATTGAGAACCTCATGGATTTCATTTGTTGATGAGTTACAAGCATCAGAACCTTATATTAAAATAATTAATTCATTAAATAATGAGATAACAAAATTAAGATATACTCTTGGAATGACCACTTCATTGAATGCTTTTGAAGCATTATCAAATGAAGTTGGGTACGCTGTTCAGAATATTATTAAGGATTTTGACAAAATAGAAAATATAGGTCAAGATGCTGTTTCTGATATGAAGTATATGAATGATTGGATTGAACAAATGGAAGAAGCAGGTATTGGACTTAATTTGGCTATGTCAACATTCGAGCAATATGTAGAAAGAAGAAAAATGACATTACAAGACGAGAGTAATGCATTAATTCCATTTGATGTTGAAACATTTAAAAAAGAACTTGATAATGCACGTAAAGCTGCTGAATCATTTGCTAATACTGAAAATACGGAATTAAAAGATGCAATTTTAGCTTCTAATAGGTTTTTAAACGATAGAGTTACTACTTATGAAGAAGTGTTGAAACTTAAGCTACAAGAACTTGAGCTTGATCGAAAAACGGCTGAAAAAGTTGCTGAAAACTATGAAATAATGAATTCTTCTGGCGAATTAACAGAAGAACAAGGGAAAATGCGTGAATATTGGTCAAACAGGGCTGTTTCATTAACGGAAGCACAAATTGAAGTAAGTAATAGATTGGCAGGTATTCGAGAAGATAGTTCTAAAAGAGAAACAAAAGCTGAAAAAGACTATACTTCAGGAGCAGAAAGATTAAGAAAGAGACTGATTGATGCAGCAGAAGCAGACTATGCTACAAGATTGTCATTAGCGAGGAATGATTTCGAGGAAAGAAACAAAATTGAAAAAGAATTTATAAATTTTCAGTTGGAGAACTATGATTTAACCCTCACTGAACGTGCTAATCTAAATGCAAAATTACGTGAATTAAATGATGAACGTATCCAATATGAGACAGATCAGGAAATATCAGCCATTTACGAACGTGCAGATGAAGCAAGGATAGCCGAAGGAGAAAGAGCAAGAGAGGAATTTGAATCAACAAGGAAACGTGGTCAGGACAAGCAATTAATCATGGCTCAGTCTGCTATGAATATGATTGATATTGAACGTAATGCTATTCAGGAAATTCTTGATATTGAGGAATTATCTGCTGATGAAAGGGCAAAATATGAACAAGAACTTGCAAAACTTAGGGAACAATATGCTGATGCTGATATACGGCTAACAGAACAAAAGGAAAAGAAAAAGCGTGAAGAAATACGTGAAACGTTAAACGCTGTAAAAGAAATAAATCAGGCTGCTTTTGATTTCAATTCTGCTTTAAATGAAAGGCAAATGCAAGCCAATGAAACACTTTTTAGGCGTGAAACTGAGTTGGCTGGGGAAAATGCAGAACAAAAAGCCATAGCAGAAGTTAAGTATAATGAACGTAAAAGAGAGCTACAAAGGAGGCAAGCAGTAGCAGAAAAAGCAAGTTCGGCTTTTAGTGTAATTATTAACACGGCACAGGCAATAATGAAAACTTTAGGGCAAATGGGTATTGCAGGTATTCCACTTGCACCTATTATAGCAGGTATTGGTGCATTACAGTTGGCAACTGTTTTGGCACAACCAATTCCACAATTTGCAAAAGGTACAAAAGATGCACCGGGCACATTTATAGCAGGTGAAAAAGACAGAGAGATGATTATAACAAAAAGTGGCGATACTCTTTTAACACCGGATGCGCCTACTTTATTTTCAGATAAATCATTTATTGGTTCAACTATTTTACCTAACGACCAAACAGAAATGATACTTAGTGGAAAATCAGGTGATAGTTCGATTGATTTAAAAAGCACAAACAGTTTACTTAAAGATATTCGTGACAAAAAAGAAAACAAAGATGTTGTGGAATATTCAGGCAATTATAGAATAGTTAATAAAAATGGTCTTAAAATGAAATTTAAGGTATGATATATAGCTTTAATACAATAGGATTTTATTCAGACAAAGACAATAGGCAGTATTACAATACTGACAATGAAAAAATTATACACGTTTTTGAGACGAATTCTGTGCCTGATTTTAAATTTATCGTGGATGGGGTGTTTACTTCTGCTTCTTATGTGTTATACAACATTGACGATGAAACGATAAAAACCGGAAGTTGTGTGGTTTCTGACGATGAAACGGATAACGAAACAGCTTATACACGAATATCATTAAATGGCGCAACAACAACCGGAGAAGATGAAGGGGCTTATTATTTAAAAATAACCTATAATGGAACGGATGTTTATTCAGATGTATTCTGCTGGCAGGATGATATTTCTGATTTATTGAAGATTACAGTTTCTTTTGGAAATGATTTAATGATAGGCGGAAGGACTTTAGATATAAGCGGTGACAGCTATACTGTTTATCTCCAAACTAAAGATCATACAGAAGATTATGAATTATCAGAAGAAACAGTTGAAAAAAGTTATGGAAATATTCCATTGCATACTTCAAGAAACCATATTGTAGAATACATAATAACCGGATACAGGAAAACATTAGAATTTCTTTCAGGACTTAGAGTTGTTTCCCATAATGGGACAGTAACAACCACTTTAGGGGGAGAAGAATATGAAATTTATGATATAGAGAACCCTGAAAAGTCTGAAACTTACGGGAACACTGATTTGGTTATAATTACCTTTAGGTTTAAGGTAAACGATTATTTACAAACAATTAATGAGGTATAGATTTTTTCTATAACTTTATGAAATAATATAGATGAGATTTAACAAGAAATATAAAGTCTATTTAGATGTTGGAGAAGGATATGAAGAAATATTTGTCTCCGATATTGGTCGTTTCATGTATGAGCGTGAAGATGGACAGTATTTTTGGCGTTATAAGTGGGGGGAGGTAACGTTTTCAAATAATCCAAAAGAAAGTAGTGAGTTAGATGAAAATGAGTTTAAGGGATATGATTTAATATCTGAGGCAGGTTATTTTCAGGAGATAAAAATAAAATATGTAGATTCGGAAAGAACTATTGAGGGTTATTTTTCTCATAAAGATTGTCAGTTCAAATCAGGAAAGCATTTTAAGATTATAAGAGTTAAACCCGCCACGCTTGATGAATATACGCCATTGCTTGAAAATTGGGAAGAAGAAGTTGGAATTATTGGCGGTGAAATTGTTTCTAATGCTAATTTCGGTAAAGGATATGAATTAATAAATTATAATAATTTTGAACATCCATTGCCGGTTAAGATAAAATCTTCAAATATTCAGCAAACAAAAACAGTAAATAGTTTTACTAATCCTGATGAAAATAAATTTTTATATAAAGTTACAAAAGGATATATTTTAGATATTGATATATCTATAAAAATGACAGTTGATTTTGTTGAATCTTATTCTATTTATATAAAAAAATATGATTCTTCATTAACTCAAATATCAAGCGAATTAGTATCAACAAGAGCAATCGGATTAACTTTTGTAAATCACGAAGTACGCATCACAGAAAAAACTTCATTGTCAATATCACAAGGCGAAAGTGCATCTATTTATATTGTAGCAACAGGTCAGGATAACATATTAAATCCTTCTTTCATAAGATATGATTCTATTAATGTATCAGTAAGCGGAAATCCAATAAATGTATCTACAAAAGAAATAACAGTTCAGTTTAACGAAAGAAATTTAGTCAATTATAAAAGATGGGGAATTGATAGTTACGCTTATAAATTGATAAGGTTAAGCGACAGGCCAAATTTAGAAGATTATTTTGAAGATTCAGGATCGGAAACTCCATTTGCCCCTAAATCTTCTTATTTTGGTAGTCTTGAATATGGGATGCAGGAAAAATCGACTGGTTTATATTTGTATGAAAGCCAGGACGGTGAAGGAATTGTTGATATTTTAGGAGCGGAAGATTGGGAACTTTCAGAAGTAACAGTATGGCGGGGAGATACTATAAGAAAATGGTTTCGTAAAGAAGTCTATTATTGGTGCACCTGTGTTTTTTCGAGAGAGGAAGTAATAACAAAAGATAAAAATGGAGAACCCGTTGATCCTAATCCAGAAGGTGAATGGCATATAAGAGAATCTGCCCCAGACGGTAAGGTTGGATATACATTGTGGACAAGATTGCCCTATAATGGTGTTTACAAAGAATGGACTTTAGGTAATGAGGTTATTGCCGATGGAGACCCATACGAACATAATGGATATTTTAAATGGTCGAACAAACTAACTTCCAAACGTAATTATCCAACAGAAGATACAGTAGAATCATTTGGTAACGCAATTGATTTTTATACCTTAATAAAGTATATATATAACAATACAGCTTATCCGTCAGGAGACGTAAAATCAACGTTCCTATGGAATGATTATGAAGAAGATGTTCCAATACTTCAAGAGGGGGAAAACTATGTTACGAACAGCAAGAATTACTTTAATGACACTGTTGTTCTGCCAACGATTAACCTAAAAGAAAATATAGACACAACCGAAGATAGTTCTAAACTTGAACTTTCATTTAAGGATTTTATGGAAGATTTTAGGAATTTCTTTAAAGTAACAGGGCAGGGAAATCTATATTGGTTTATACAATACAATCCTTCTACTGAGGAATATGATTTAAGGATAGAGCATATTAAATTTTTAGATAAATCTTCCGGTATCTATATAACTACTAATTTAATTGAAGATTCAACTTATCAAAAGTATCTTGAAGAAACGTATAATTATTCATTCGATGATTCTGATATGTTTCGTAAGTTCACAATCGAAGCTGTTAATTCTGGATATAAAGGATTTAAAGAGAATATAGTTTCATTTGAAAAGATTGTGACTAATTCCAGAAACAAAGATTTAAACTTAGAGCATCAAACAAAAATATTTTCTACTGATATACAATATGCTAAAGAAAATCCAAATGATTTAGAGAATGGTTTGATATGGTTGAATATCGATAGTAATGATGAGGTTATAAGGGATAAAACAAGCAAGAATAATACAACTGAAATGCCTAATGGATACTTTGCTACATCAAATTTTCTTGAAAAAGGATTTATGAGGTATGAAGGAGTATGGGAAACAGGCACTATAAACGGAGTTAGCGGAAAAGATTTTGAGAAAACTTTAAGAAATTTAATGTGTGAGGACTTTAGCATTCCAAATTTACATTCTTCTGAATTTTTTCAGACAGGAATAGGGCGCGGAATGACTGAAAGTTTAGAGCTTGACCCTGAAAGACAGATAACTCAACTCAAATTAGCTTTCAGGAAGATTGATGCCCCGGCTGATATTTCATTGAAATCAGGAGAGACAACAAGCCTGGATGGTTTTTATCTAATGGTTCAGAAAGAATCTGACTTTGAAGGAGCAGAAAATATTTATTTTGATTTTGGAAACTATGAAAATTAAGTTATGGCCTACGTACAAAAAAGAATAACAGATTTAACAGATTATAGTCAGGGGTTGCCAAGCGACGCAGACTATATTGATCCATCTAATATATATCTGCCTGTTGATAACTCAACTGAAAGTTGGTCTGAACCTAAAAAAATTCCATTTTCTTCATTGCTCTTAGCATCCGGGCATGTAGAGGCAGGAAGAATAAGCGGATTAAGTTCACGGACAGTTTCATTAACTTTTGATGAATCTTTTTCTTCACAGCCTTATGGGTATGAACCAAATGTTTATAGAATAGCCGAGCAACCTGACGGGACATATAGACGAAAAGATGTTTTATGGGGTTGGACTGATGCAAGTCAACCCTCGACAACAGGATTTGAACTTGAAATTCATAGTAGTGAAAGTTTAACCGGAGTAATAATTGAATATTTATATCTATAAAAACTATATTTTTTGTATTTTTGATAAAAATAATCTATGATGAAAAAATTAATAACCATAATCTTTGTTTTAATATCTGTTTCAGTGTTTTCACAAACTAAAGAATGGACAGTTGAAGCATTAAAAGAATTTATATTAACAGAAGATTCATTGAGAGCAACAACACAAGTCGATGTTAATGATACCACATTAGCTACAAAACAATATGTTCTAAACACGACAGGTTCTGGTAATGGATGGGATAGTCTCACATGGAATGAATTAACAGGTGAAATTGTTTGGTGGTATTCAGGATCAAGAATTGATTCTATGAATATTGACGACAGATATGTGTTATTATCGGATTCGACGAGTCAATATTTAACTGCTGATAGTATTAATAATTTAGTAAATGAATCAGGTATACAAAATGTTTATAGAATCACGTTACCAGTAGATGGCACACTTTCAGGAAGTGCAACGGCTGCTACTGATTTACCGAGTGGTTGGAGTTTATCAACTTCGGGAGGCGATTTGCAAATTAATCACGGTTTAGGGCGTTACTCATCTGCTGTTAATATCGCTTATAATACATCTGGAAGTTTATACAGGCAATTAAGAAATTTTGATAATGCTTATTCAGGTATATTAAATGTTGACAGCAATAACCTGACAATAGAATCAATTAGTAATTTTTACACGGCATACGAATTAAGAATCACAATTATATTTGAATGAAAAGATTAATATTCATATTACTTATTATTCCTTTTTTTTCGTTCGGTCAAACTGAATATTTGCCGGAAATTGCATGGAGTACAAATATTGAAAACTCAACATTTGTAAATACTGATACTTTCACGGTACAGGTAACGCCGCTTGATTTAAGTGAACCGGGGGCGTTTCCTTTGCGAATGGGAAACTATCTTGTAGATAACAGGGGATTACGATATGAGATAATTGATACAACTTCTTATCCTACAATTACAGTAGTTGATATTTTTGGTGAAGGTTTTGCGCCGTTTAATAATAAAATAGGGTATGTTTATCAATCAGCCGGAGACGGGGATTCTCCATCGCTTCCGACGCATACATTTGAAAAGTTAGATTCAAAGGCTTTGGATTATGCCTATAGAATTGATAATGATATTCTTTGGAAAGAAGCCAACCTGTATGCTCAGGATTCAGCCGATTTGGCAACTGAGGCATGGGTGTTAACACAAATACCTGATTCCGTTCAAAACTCCAATCTTCATGTTGAGGCCGGGCGTTTGGAAGATTTAACAAGCCGGGCGGTTTCGGTAACATTTGCCGATACGTTTTTAACGCAACCGATTGGAGAGGAACCTCAGATTTATCGTGTCGAAAGTTTTAAAGGCAATTACAGGCGTAGTAAATTGCTTTGGGGGTGGGCTGATGCAAGCCAACCGACTAACACAGGATTTAGTTTAAACATTGACAGTTCAGAGCCTTTGGCAAATGTGGTATTAGAATACATTTATGTTGAAATTATTAAAGACTACTTATTTCCGGCGGGAGTTTGGGACACTGGTTTAACATGGGACTTTAATACAAGGTGGGGTAAATTTTAAAATATAGATAATGAAAAAATTAATTTTAATATTAGGAATATTAATCAGCTTTCAGGGATTTAGCCAAATTGCTGACATAACAGATAGTGAGGCAGTAACTTCTGCAACGGCGAAGATTAATGAAGCATTTAGCTTATTGAATGATTCAGTAATAAAACGAACTCAGTTAGCACTTGGAATATTAAAATCAGATGCAAGTGGTAACCTTACTTTTATTACAGATAATTCAGGCAATTGGAATACGGCTTATAGTTGGGGCAACCATTCTACTGAAGGTTATTTAACAAGTTATACCGAAACCGACCCGATAGTTGGGGCAATAAACGGACTTGTAAAGGCCGATGGAGCAGGCAATATTTCAGCAGCAGTAGCCGGAACAGATTATGATGCAGATGACACTAACGAAATTCAATCAATTAACCTTACAGGTAATACATTGAGTATTTCAGACCATATATCAACAGTGGATTTATCTTCTTACCTTGATAATACAGATGAACAAACCCTTAGTTTTACCTCTCCAAACTTATCAATTACTGGCGGTAATTCAGTTGACTTATCAGCATTGCAAGACGGTTACGAAGCTAATACAGACGACCAAACATTGTCTTTAGTTACAAATACCTTGTCTATTGAATCAGGAAACTCAGTTGACTTGTCTGGTTATTTAGATAATACCGACAATCAGAACATTTCAGGCAGTGGATTATCTGGTACTACTTTAACAATAGGTATAGAAAATGGAACAAATGAAACAGTAGACCTTGGCAGCTTACAGGACGGTACAGGAACAGACGATCAAACAGCCTCAGAGGTAAACTATTCAAACACCACAAGCGGACTGACTGCAACCGATGTTCAAGCCGCTATTGACGAAATAGACGGAACAGTTGACGGATTAGCAGGAGGTGGAGGTGCCCCGGCTGATGCTACTTATATCACTCAAACAGCAAACGCAACGTTAACGGAAGAACAGGCACTTTCAGCACTTTCAAGCGGGATAGTAACCGTTACAACGACAACGGGGGTTTTAAGCTCTATAACAGATAATTCGAGCGACTGGAACAATGCAATACTATCAACTGGTACTGATAACGTAAACGACACCCACATTGATTTCGGAACAGGCGCAAATCAGGTATCAACGGATGATTTAACCGAAGGTTCAACAAATTTGTACAATCAAACACACACCGGAGACGTAACAGGCGCAACTGTCTTAACAATAGCAACGGGAGCAGTAGGAGCAGATGAACTTGTAAGCACAGCCGTAACAGCGGGAAGCTACACGGCAGCAGACATAACAGTAGATGCCGATGGGCGAATTACAGCAGCAGCAAATGGAAGCGGGGGCGGTTCATCAAACGTAATTGACGATGAAGTCGCAGCCGCAACAAGTGAAGGAACGGCAGAAACGATAGACGTAAGCACAAACGGCTCAAGTGATGTGATTACACTAACCGGAAATATTACGCTCAACCTTCACAATGTAGCAGTAGGAAACGAAGGGCAAATATTAGTGAGACAAGATGCAACTGGAAGTCGAACGGTGACAATTGCAGCTTATAGCGATGCAGGAACAACAGGATTAACAGAAAAATACTTTTCAGTTGATGAAGTTGACGGGACTGCAAGTTATTACACAGTGATAAGATACAAACGATTTGGAACAATCATAAAAATTGAAATGGAATGGATAGGAGCATAAAGTGTATTGATTGTGGAAAAAAAATTAAAGTCGAAAAAGAAGTTTTTGGACGTGGAAAAGAAATTTATTGCAACGAATGTCATAAAATTAAATTTGATTATTTAATATGAAAAAATTAATAACAATAGCATTAATACTGTTTTCGCTTTCGCTTTCAGCGCAATTAAAAAGCGGATTGGTTGGGTACTGGAAGTTTGAAAACAATGCCTTAGACGCAACAATGCATGACAACGACGGTACTGTTAACGGTGCTACTTATACAAGTTCAGGAAAAGTAGGAGGGTGTTATAATTTTGATGGGACAAGTGATAATGTCAAAATACCTTACGTTGCTGATTTATTTCAAAATGAGTTTGCAGTTTCATTATGGATTGATAGTGATATAACGAATTATTCAAGCAATGCTTATCCATTTTCAATGTATGATGCTGTTAATGATAAAAGAGTTTGGGCGCTAAGAATAAACTCAAGTAATAAACAATATAGACTTAGTTTATCGTCAAACGGAACGAACGTTACAGGACTTCACGATTTTACACAAACAGTTGAAACAGGTTGGCATCATATTGTATTGAATGTTGATAACGGAAATGAGGCAACTTTATTTTATGATGGGAGTTCTGAAACTCTATCAATATCTTCTTATGTTAACCAAAATACACCCGTAACTATTGGTGGACTTGTTGGCTCAACTACTTCGTCTGTTGACGGATTAATAGACGAAGTAATGATATACAACCGCGCACTAACAGCAACAGAAGTGGGAATGCTATATAACTCCGGCAGTGGTGTATATTTTGTAATGGAAAATTTTAAAAAAGATAAAGACTATGAAAAACTTAATGATTATATGCTTTCTCGTATGTATTTCAATTGGATTGAAGGCGCAGCTTAATATTCCAAAAGATACAATTTGGAAAACAGTAGAAACAATTACCGTAGATGTTCAGGCGTTCGATTTTATGAAACTTGGAACAGTTACAAATGATTCAGTGGTTTACACTACAACCGATTACCCTCACTTTGTAACAGTTGAACAAGTGGATAATGCGTGGGATATGGTTTCATATAAAAATGATACAATAATTAACGGATTTTTGTATCAACCTTTAAACACAAAGTTGTTTAAAATAATGGCATCGGGCCGGATAATCCTTTCTCAACAGGTAATTAAAAAACAACAGGTAATAAAAGAAAAGCCGCGAGGTTTCCAGTTTTGGTTTTATCTGCAAAAAGCAAAGGAGCTAAACGTAACACCTTCGCAGTGGATAAATTACCCGGAGGTTGATACATTGATTAATTGGGATATTTATTTCCAAAATGAAACGGTAAACGATACAATTTTATGAAACGATTACTAACCATATTATTGTTATTAATTTCAGTTGCCGGATTTAGCCAGGTAAACGAATATCGAGTTCGTGGAAACATGTATTTAATTGCTGATTCACTTCTTGTAATTGGAACTGATACGCTTTCAGGCACTACACAAATAGATGGGACTGATACCATATTTGTAACATTAGATTATTTGGAGGCTAATTTCTTGCAAAGTGAAGTAGATGGAAGTGTTACGAATGAGATTCAAACATTAAGCATTGATTCAACAGGAAGGGTATTTACAATCAATTTAACAGACGGGGGCAGTGTAACGTTTGAAGATACCAACACACAGCTATCGGAGGCGACAGTTGATAGTTACGTAAGCAACAACGGCTATTTAACCTCAGAAGTTGACGGGGATGTTTCAAACGAATTGCAAACCATTTCAAAGGTAGGTTCAACGGTAACTCTATCAGATGGAGGCGGTTCGTTTACAGACGATGATACACAACTAAGCACCGAGCAGGTTCAGGATATTTCAGGCGGGATGTTTTCAGGCAATACAGAAACGCTAATTGATGCTACCTATCAGGATACAGACGGAACGATTGATTTAGTTGTGAATAATGATTTGAGTTTGTACGATAATTCAGCGAGTGGGTTTATTACAAGTTCAAGTTTACATGATGCAGCAACCTTAACCGGAACCGGGGATTACCTCACACTTTCAGGACAGCAATTCACAAAGAGTTTGATTGATACAACCGCAACACATATTAATAAAACAAATTGGGACGCTTACATTAATGGATTAAGTGGAGGAGAGTGGTCAACAGATGCCAACGGTATTAATTATCAAAGTGGAAATGTAGGGATAGGTACTGCAAGTAATAGTGGCATAGGATTGTTTATTAGTTCAGGAAACAGTGAAGGATTGCAAGTGTGGGGAGGTGGAACTACTTATTTAACTCAGGCGTTTTCTGTGGCAAATGGTGATGGTAATGCCAATTTATTCGACATAAGAGGAGATGGGAGTATATATGCTTATCAGTTGCCAAATTCAACTACATCTTACCAATTATATTACGATGCAAGTACAAAAGAAATAAGTTACGGCTCCGCGTCTGCTGGTTCAAGTTTGTGGACTGATAACGGTACAACTTTATCTCCTGCAAATAGCGAAGATATTTTATTATCAAATGCAAGTCCTTCAATAAGATTTGACGACACAGGAACAACCGGATATATCGAAGTTGAAAACTACAATGATAATAGTTTAGGTTTTGATTTTACGGAAAATACAGGAGCGTCCTCTGTTGTAATTGAACCGGAAGGAATTGATGTTGACGGGATTCAGGTAGGAGGTTCGGCTTACTTAACAAGCGTATCGACAGGTACAACCAACAATAATAAATTAGTCACAAAAGGTTATGTAGATGATAATGCAGGAGGAGGCGCACCAACGGACGTAAACTATCTGGTAGGAACCGCAGATGCGGGATTAAGCAATGAAATAGTAGTAGGGACTACGCCAAATGGCGATTTAGGCGGAACCTGGGGAAACATTTCAGTAGATAATGATTCACATTCACACACAGGTTCAACAATTAGCGGTTTGTCGGTTTCTGATTTAACCTCGGTAACAGGAACAGCAAGCAGTTCTACTTATTTAAGAGGTGATAATACGTGGGCAACGGTTTCAGGAACCGGAACAGACGATCAGACATTGACATTTTCAGGAGGTTCATTGAGTATTGAAGATGGGAATAGTGTTAATTTAGATGCGAGGTATTATACAGAAAACGAACTTGGAGCAATAACATTTACCGAAGCTGGGGCGCGAAATATAGGAACATACGATGAATTTACTTATTCAAACAATACGAATGTACAGGACAATCTTGATGATATTGATAATGAATTACGATTAAGAAGGGCTGTTCAATCGCTTTCCGGCACTTCGGTAACAATGAATGTGAACTCAGGCTATAAAGGCGACATTACTTTATCAGGAAACACAACCATTACAGTAACAAACTTACCGGACGGCGGCGAAGGTTCAATTGAGGTTCAAAATGGTTCGACCTACACTTTTAATATTAACGGGAGTACAGGGTACACCACGGAGCAGATAATGGGTACAAATAGCGCAATAACGAGTAATGGACACACAACAGTAGTTTATTGGAGAACAGGTTCAACTTTATATTATGGATTTATTTATGAAAATTAAAATATTAATATTCGCATTATTATTACCATTTTTTGTAGATGGTCAAATCTCAGTAGCAAAGAGATTATTGTTATCACAAGGCGTACCACCTACCTATTTGAGTGGGTATGCCTCGGAAAACTTATCTAATTGCCCTTATTCAGATGGTTCTATCTTAGGATTTTTTACTATTTCTGTTGATTTAGTAACAATGAGTGATACATATTCCGGTTCAACCGCTGATTGTATTCAAATAACAGCGATAACACCTGACTATGACGGTGATGGTTACGGCGGTTATTCTATTGTGACTGACAATTGGGGAGGTTCCACTGTCTCATTGCCAATAACAAGGAATTTAACGAATGATATAGCCGACCCATTTCTCGGTATTCAATACACTGTAAGTTCATCATCTGATATATGTAATAAAATTGATGTAGACAATGCCGATGAAGTCAGAATAACGTATAGGATAAAAGGTGAAAATGGACTATGGGGGCCTTCACGGGTATTTACTGGAGCTATTTATAATTAAAAAAATGAGTTGGAATAACTATACACGTTGGCAGAAATTAAAGTTTCACATTGAAACTACAATGCAAATGGCATATATATTCCCTTTTGCTGTTTGGGAATTAAAAATTAAACCAGTGTGGCGAAAAATAAATAAAAGCATCAAACGTGAAAACCGAAAATAAAATGATTGACAGTGACGCTTTAAAGACTATCGTATTAGCATTCATTTCGATGTTTAGCTACTTGGCAAGTCAGTTTACAGGATTAATTTCTCAGATTGATTTTATGCCATTTATTGTAGAAGAAGGGATTATTGATTTAATTCTCGAACGCGGAGCCAGGACGGTTGCAATATTGGCCGGGATGGTTGCCATTATCCGAGGGTTTCAATCTTCAAACAAAAACCGTAAAAACAAGAAAAATGAAAACACTAAAGATTGAGGATTTCAACAAACTTCCAGTAGGTCGCAGGGTAATGATTTACGCCCCCGATGTTACCAACAAGCCCGTAGCGGGCAGAATTGAAAGCAACGAATATGTAGTTGACAAGTACGTTGAACTTGAAAACGGTGAGAAAATATTCGCTTTCGACATAAAAGGAATTTGGGGAATTGACAAAGACGGGAACCGTGAAGAACTATAAACCGATTAACGGAATACCCGATATGGATTTTGAAATTAAAATTTCATTTCCGCTAAAAATAAAATGGAATGACATTAAGAGAAAAACAAAGCATATTCTTAAAAAATGTGGCCTTGCTAATTACCTGGGCTTTTAAGAACGGTTATGAATTGACCGGGGGAGAATTGCAGAGGCCGGAAGAAATGCAGGAAATATATGTAAAAAAAGGATTGTCAAAAACAATGGACGGTCAGCATTTAAAAAAACTGGCAATTGATTTAAATCTATTTATTAACGGAGAATACAGAACGGACAGAGAGGCATTCAGGCCACTTGCGGAGTACTGGAAAAGTTTACACCCGGATAATGTATCGGGTTATGATTGGGGATGGGATATCGGGCATTTTCAAATGAAATGACATGGAAATAATAGTACACGATCAGGACTTAGTCGTATCAATCGCTTATGCTGCGGTTGTGACACTAATAATTGTGCATCAAATGATAATGAGTTATAAATCAAAAAAAGAAAAGCAATGAAAAAATTATTTCAAAGAATATGGGGATTCATTGAGGGCTTGTTCTCGAAACTTGAACAGGAAGTTGAAAAATACATTCCTGTGGCTGTCAACATTGTCGAAGGAGTTAAACGGACAGTGGAAAACAAGCAGTTTAAGTCTGTGCTGGAAATTGTAAAGTTTGCAATCCCCGGTGATACAGACGATAAAATTATTGATAAGGTGATGGAAGTTACACAGGAATATATTCCGAAAATTGCCTTACAGTTAAATATCATTGAAAGCATTACAGATATTGAAGATGTGAACGAACAAATGATAGCTGTTACCAATGCGCTGAAATCAGCAAATGATGAACAGCAATCAGACTACTGGCACGAATTGTCAGCATTTATATTGAGGCGGCTTGCAGACGGAAAAATTACCCTGGGCGAAGCCGGAAGTATTGCAGAATACCATTATCAGAACTATGTAAAACCAAAACAATAAAGTTATGGAATTATTATCAGTTTTTACAGACATTGCAGACTGGGTTAAAGGGGCTGGTTTAGCATTAGTTCTCGGTGCAATTGTAACCGTATTAAGAAAAAAAGGAGTAATTCTTAATGTCAAACGATTTTTCGGGTACATGGAAAAAGTAACCGAGAAGGTAGGAATGGCATTGATTGAAACTTCTGATGTTTTCGGAGAAGCGAATAAAAGTATCAGCAAGGATGGGAAGCTAAAAGAGAATAGCATTAAAGACGTTCTCCGGGAAGGGAAAGAAGCTGTAATTGAATGGCAGGACGCAGTAATGGTAATCAAACCAAAGAAAAAAGCAATTACTGATTCAAAGAAATAAATTTTCTATTTTCAATATTCAGCCCGGTCAAATTGTCGGACTGGTATTGAATTGTTCTTTTATTTTTACCTTTTAAACTTGCATATTTTGAACAACTTACAACCTGACAAGTATCAATAATTATTTGCGCAATCGCGCAGCTTTTGGCCGGATTATTAAAACACAAATTTTGTATTTTATCAACTTCTTCTTGTGTAAGTTTTTGATTCATATTGTTTTATATTAATTGCGCGATTGCGAATTACACATATACATAGTTGTGTGCAAGTGCTACGATAGAGCATTTAATAAAGGTCTGTGCTATTTGACCAAAAAATAAAAAATGCTCGCCCGCCTTGGTTTTTGCAAAACCATTTGTATTAAGCAGCAATTGCCTCATATATAGTTTTCTTTCCTTCGATAACATCCTCTAAAGATTTATCTGGAATATCTGCAAATTCAACCTCACAAAGCAAACCGCAATTAGGCATAATAATTTTCTTCCCTCTTCCAGCTTTGGGGTTCAGTTCATCTAAGAATGTTCCATTTATGCAGCTATATCCTGCTTTCCTTTCAGTTTGTGCCATTTTATCAAATTCATCTGGAAAGTCAACGCGGATTTTATTCCAATAAGCCTTACCACCCTTTACACATCCAATGCAATTATTATTTGTGTAACCAAGCTCATACATTATCGGTAGTGCAATACCCTCATTCAGTATCATTCCAGCGCATTCATTTTTAGAAATACCTTTTTCAATTAATGGGAATAAAGGGTTTGTATAAGGGTATTGCTGTCCAAATCGAATAGCTCTATTTATCTGCTTTTTGTCAAATTCAAAACCCCACACCTGGTTTAATATCCCGTAATTGTTGAATAGGTTTATTTCGTTCATTTTCTCAAAATCAAAGCGTACTTGCTTTTTTAATTCAAGTGTGCATCTTGCACCAGTTGGCCCGTTAACCATTCCTGTTTTTTCAATAACTTCAAACTGGTCTTTATACTCACGGCTAGTTAATGTCTTAATTTCTTTGCCGTACCAATTTTCACACTCCTGTTTGAATCGGTCATTATCTTTATGTGCTGACGAAATGCCAATGTAGTATAGTTCAACATTCTCATATAATTCAAGAGCCATTTTACAGGCTACTGCGGAGGTAATACCTGCGCTCCACCAAGCAACAATAAAGCCCTCCCTATTTTTTATTTTTTTACGTTCGTTCATTTAATCAAGTTTTGTAGGTTAATCCCGCACCAGACACACAACAAGCGGTATCGTTAATAAAGGCTGAATTAAGTTTTGTTCTTCGATTGGTCGGTAGTGGTCAGCCTTTACTAAACCATACCGCCAAACGTTGTGCGTAATACCTAAGCATCCGTTCTCATAAGAAAGTTATGCCATTGGTTCG
>CAYYMT010000017.1:0-41952 GCA_964472715.1 uncultured bacterium
ATTCTGCGCCAAAACCGCAAAGATCTGAAAGTTTTTGCCGGGAAAAAATTTGCCGAGGGTTTCGATTGTGTAATTCTCGGTCATTACCACCTGCCGGAGGAATATCATGCGGGTAATAAGACCTACCTCAATTGCGGGGATTGGCTGAAAAATGATACCTATGGTGTCTTTGAAGAAGGAAAATTAAGACTGGAATACTTTAAAAGCTCCGGATAATTTATTGAACTCCTTCGGAGTTCTTTTTCTGTTTGTTCTTATGTCCATGGGTTGGCACCCATGGTTATTTTTGTTTAATCCCTGCGGGATATCTTCTTCAATTTCAGGAGCAAGGGGTTGCAACCCCTTGTTTCACCTACAACAAACCTCCCTGTTATCATTATACTCCTTGAAATGCTTTCCCGATTCGATCAAATGCCTCACGCAAAACCGGCCTCGGTGTGGGCAGGCAAATACGTTGAAATTCCGCTGATTTTTCACCGAAAATCTTTCCATCTTCCAATATCACATTGGCATCCACATAGATTTTCTTATGCACTGCTGCCGGCGATAATCCATAACCACTGAAATCCAGCCAGGCAATGTAGGTGCCTTCCGGGCGGCGATATTTTACTTTCTGTAATTTTTCCTGTAAAAATTTCTCCAGCAGATCAAAATTCCCGTCAATATATTTTTTCAGCTGTTCCAGCCAATCCTCGCTTTCATTGTAGGCCGCCAGCAACGCGCTGATTCCGAAAGGTGACGGTGACGATAATCCCAATTCATGCCGGAATTTCGAGCGCAATTCTTCATTTTTGATAATAATATTTGAACAATGCAAACCGGCTACATTAAAGGTTTTATTGATGGCTGTGCAAATAACCATTTGGTCATAATCACTAACGGATGCAATGGGATAAAAGGTCTGACCGGCGCGAATCAAATCCCCATGGATTTCATCACTGACTAAAATCACATTGTTTCTGCGGCAAATGTCAGCAATTTTCGCCAACTCTTCTCGGCTCCAGATCCTGCCCACCGGATTATGAGGTGAGCAGAGAATCATCATGGTGGTGGTTTCACCGGCTGCCTTACATTCCAAGTCATCAAAATCGATGGTGTAATAGCAATCCGTGTTGATCAATTCATTGTTTACCACTTTGCGGCTATTCTTTTCAATGGCTTGCGTAAAGGGCGCGTAAACCGGTCGCTGGATAATAATACTGTCGCCGGGATTGGTGTAGGCTTTCACCGCCAGATGTAAGGCGTGAACTGTGCCGGGGCAATAAACAATTTCTTCATCCCTGATCTGCCAGTTCATGCGGCGGCTAAACCAGTTTTTGACAGCCTCGGTATAGGCCGGTGAAATTCTTTCTGATGTATAGCCGAATATTTTTTGTTCGACCCGTTTATGAAGCGCGTCGATAACAGGCTGAGGACAGGCAAAGTCCATATCCGCCACAAAGAGCGGTATACTCTCATCATCAAAGCGTTCCGTAATTCCGGCTTTTTTGATCAGCTCCCGCGCGTCCCATTTAATCGAGTCGGTATTCCTGCGGTTGATCACTTCATCAAAATTGTATTTCATAAGGCCCTCTGTAATATTTTTGAAGAATATACAGGATAAATGATGCAATTTGAAAATATTTTCCAAAAAAAGTACAACTTTTAATTTTTTTTGCTTACCTTAAAGTGTTACGAAATTTAAAATTGTGTTACTCACGGAGTATAATATGAAACGATTTGGTGTCTCGCTACCCGATGATCTGCTGAAAAAATTTGATGACAGCATTCTGAAAAAAGGCTATGCCAACCGCTCAGAAGCCCTGCGGGACCTGATTCGGGAATCTTTGCTCAAAGAACATATCGAATCCAATGATGAAATCGCAGGTACACTGACATTGGTTTATGACCACCACACCCCGGACCTGAGTAAAAAACTTGATGATATTCAACACGATCATCACAACAAAGTATTATCCAAATTACATATTCACCTGGACCACAACAATTGCCTGGAAGTCATTGTACTGAAAGGCAAACGGTCAGAGATCCAGGCCATGGCCGATGCGATGGTGGCGCTGCGAGGCGTTAATCACGGCAAATTAACATTCACCTTAACCGGAAATAAGTAACTCGAGGAGGAGTTTATGTATTTTTTAAAAAAATCCGTTGTTTTAGTTTTATTACTGGTTGCTATGGCCTCAGGCTATGTGGATACACTCGATGTCATCTATTTTGATCAGATCGTTGTTACCGGTACTCGCACAGAAAGTAAAATCACAGAACTGCCCCTGACCATCTCAGTCTTAAACACTGGTTTGTTGAGAAACCAGGAACAGGAACCATTGCTGGATATTGTTTCCGACAATATTCCCGGCCTGTTTGTATCAAAAAGAACTAATGTAGGATATGGTATCAGCAGTGGTTCCGGTGGCAATATTACCATGCGCGGTGTGGGCGCTTTCCCCAATACCCAGGTATTGGTGATGATTGACGGCCGTCCGGATGTCATGGGATTGTTTGGCCATCCCCTGGGCGATGCCTATATGGCGAATAATGTGGAAAAAGTGGAAGTGATCCGCGGCCCGGCTTCTGTACTGTACGGTTCCAATGCCATGGGTGGTGTTATCAATATCATTACCAAGGATGTACAGGATGATGGATTTCAAGTTAACGTCCCGGTCAAATATTCCAGTTACAACACACAAAATATCGGTATCAATCAATCTTACGGAAAAGGAAATTTTGGCTATTCAGTTTCCGGTGGATATAAATCCAGTGACGGATTCCGTGAAACGGGAAATGATGATTACGAATCCATAAACCTGAACCTGGTTTCCAACTATAAAATCAATCAGGATTTTAAAGCCAAAGCCAATGTCTACCTGTCTGACTATGAAGTCTGGGACCCGGGCCAGGTCAGCAATCCCTTTACAAACCATTTTTTTGATATTCGCAGGACTGGCGGCGATCTTACCCTGACTCATAATCATGAAAAATTGTCCGGTACTTTTAAACTGCATCACAACCAGGGGCACCATGAAGTTTGGGACGGCTATGAATCTGATGATTTTATGACCGGTATAATTCTTACGGAGACCTATAATTACGCCAACACAAGCAATATCACCGTTGGGATAGATGGCCGCAAACTTGGCGGCAAAGCCTTGATCAGTGGTAACTGGAAAGAAAAAGACGCAACGGAAATCAGCGGTTTGGTGAACCTTCACCATGTCTTTTTAGACCGGATAATCCTGGAAAGCGGTGTGCGCTATACAAACCATTCAGTCACCGGTGACGAAATTATTCCAGCCCTGGGAACTGTTATGAAATTACCCCAAAACTGGAACCTCAAACTACAATACGCCAAAGGCTACCGCAACCCGACAATTAATGAAATGTATCTGTTTATGCCGTCAACAGAAGAGTTGGAGGCAGAAATTTCCGAAACCTATGAGGCCTCAGTTCAGAAGTCAATTGCCGAATGGTTTCGCGCCGGTATTACAGTTTATCAGACGGAATTGACCAATTTGATCGAAAAGACCATGCCGGCCCCGATGTCACCACTGTATAAAAATGTCGGCACTGTTGATATGCAGGGAATTGAAGTGGAAAGTGAATTGCTGCTGCCGCCGGCTTTCAGCATTAACCTGGCCTATTCCTATAATGATATTTCCAAAAAGATCACTAACAGCCCAAAACAAAAATTTAATATTGGATTGCGTCATAATTATCAGGGAAAAGTCTTTTCCCGCCTGGAAGCGCAGTTTGTCTCCGGCCTTTACAGCATCGAAAATCCCTATTCCTACGCGCCGCCTGTACTGAAAGAAACTGACAGTTATTTTCTGCTAAATGCCCATACCAATTATAAATTCAACGAATACCTTAATTTTTATGGAGAAATCGACAATATTCTGAATACTGATTACGAGATCATGTACGGTTTTCCAATGCCGGGCCGAATGTTTACTATTGGTGTTACGGCGAGTTATCGTTAATAAACATGATATTCTGGTTCCCAAATTCAATTTGGGAACCAGATCGTGCGTGTGTCTTAGTGACGACTGTAAAACGATTAATTTATTTTCCGGAGAGATAGAATGTGCCTGAAAGACTATCAGGATATTATTCAATTTTTTGATAACAAATCAATTCAATGGCATTTTTCGCGAAAAGATGTACAGAATGCCTCAAAGGTCGTTGACATGCTCCAATGCAAAAGTCCTGAGGTTATTCTGGATGTCGGGTGTGGCACCGGCGGCCTGTTTCCCTTTCTACTCAGAAAATATCCGAATGCGGAAATCCTCGGCATGGATATTTCCGCGAAAATGCTGTCACTGGTAAAATATCAATATGATCTGCTTTTCCTGGGCAATGCTGAGCATTTACCATTCCGGGATAGTTCCATTGATATCGTGCTGAATTACTGCGTCTTTCCCCATTTTGTTGACCGCATGAAAGTCATTCGTGAGACCTTTCGGGTCTTAAAACCCGGCGGCCATTACTATATCATTCATCCTGATGGCAGAGAAAAAACCAATGAAATCCATAAACGCCAAAAATCCACGGTAGTCAGTCATCTACTTCCAAAAAATGACGAGATTTACGATTCCCTGGCATCCACCGGTTTTCGCGTCTTTAAGCAGCTGGATGATGAAGTATTTTTGTTTGCCGGGGAGAAGTGAAAAATATAACCAAAAGTTTTTATAATGACCAATAGTTATAACTTTTCGTCATTACGATGACCGGTGGTTATAACTTTTAGTCATTGGGTTTTGTTCGCTAACTTATTAAAATCCAATAATCATTTGATAAATAGACACTTCTGAATTTGTGATTCATGAAAATCACCACTTTTGGTTTCAATTCTGTAGAAATAAACACCGGAACTGATATTTTCCGGCTGCCATATACGGCTGTAAAATCCTGCTGACAACTGCTCGTTTACCAACGTTTCTACAAGGCTGCCTTTGATATCATATATTTTTATGGTAACCAGTGATTTTTTTGGTAAATCAAACTTGATTGTGGTCTCCGGATTAAAAGGATTGGGATAGTTTTGATGCAGTTGAAACTCCCGCGGAGTCGTCGCGAGTTCCTCAGTGGCGGTGGTACTGAAATCAAAATAAAAGGTATCGGATTCTGTAAAACCGCCATTTTGGTCCATGGCTTTCACAGACCAGCCATATTGTCGCTCGTAAACAAATTTTTGGTCATTGTAAAAACAAGTGTCCAGTTCGATACGGGCGCCATTCTCATTCCCGGCCAGGAAGATAAATAATTCATAGGAGACAGAATCCTCAGGGTCAATATCTGTCGATGGTGACCATTGAAAAACAGGGCTATCGGTGCTGATTGTCGCATTATTTTCCGGTGACAGCAATTCGACCTGCGAGGGATTGTCATTGAATTTATTGATGATAAAGCGGTGCTTGTCTCCAAAGTTTGCGGTTTGACCACCATTGCCGTCATCGGCGATGACGTTCCAGAAATAAATTTGATTGTCAGTCAGTGAATCACTAAACAGAGTTTTATGTCCCTGGTAGATCATCATACTGTCATCGCCCTGCCAGAGATTCAGTGAATAGGTGATTTGGTCCCCAACATCATTGTCTTGTGAGGGTTCCCACTGAAAATTGCAAATATCTGATCGTACCACAGAATTATTTGGCGGATAAGTCAGTGAAAATTCCGACGGCAGTTCGTTGGCATTGTTGATCCGGAAATAATGAATACTGGACATCAGAGTATCATTCTGTTGACTAATGGCTTCTACTTTCCAGAAATATTCCTGGTTATCGGTTAAATTGCCTGGCAGCTGGTAATAATTTGTATCAGTTGTTACAGGTGTTAAATTCGTAAAGTTTGATGTGGTGTCTATGTAAATATTAAATTGCTGCCAGTCGGCTTCAGGATTTTCCCAGTAAAATGCCGGTGACAAATTGATAATTGTCGAATCAATTGCAGGGCTGGTCAATGAGAAATCACCTGCCAGAGCGGGCCGAACTTCCACATAATTTTCTTTTTGGATGGTGTATTCTTTACTGCCGATGATCATGGTTAAAGTGACTGTATAAGTTCCGGGTTTTTTGTAAATATGATGAGGATTTCGGTCGGTGCTGTAAGTGCCGTCCCCGAATTCCCAGAAAAACTTGCAATTATCAGAGTAATATTCAATAGATTCAGAAAAGGAAACAGTCATCGGTGATGGCCCTGAAATTTTATCGGCAGCAAAATCCATTTGCCACTGCCCGAGATAATTAAATTTCACAGCATCGATTGCAACAAATTCCGTATTATTACTGGTCGAATCAGTGAGTTTCAGTTTGTTGACCTTATCCGCTTCCAAAGAATAAATCCCCAGGGAAATCCATTCATCATTATACAAAGACTGATCAAGGGCAAAGGTTTCCATTTCTGAACCCTTAATAATTTGGTAAACAGCATTGGCGGTTTTGTTTTCCAGGGCCGGAATATAAACAGAAATCTCATAATTGCCATCGTTCTCAATTGCAGGTGACCACTCCGCGAATTGAATCGACTGGTCCGATTGGGAATTCATATACCAGAAATGGCCGTTATAACCGGCATTTTTATCATAATAATTGGCCATGGAAGCCGGTTCCCGGGTATGCAAATAAAACCCCTGTTCCAGGTGAAAATCATCGACAATGGAATCCGGTGGCGCCGGTACATCATACCGTGAGCGCACCACCCAGGGTAATCCTGATCCGGCATAGGCGAGGTTGACATTGCCATGGTTGTAGCCGGGCCAGTCATAAATCGCACTTTCACCATCATAAGAGGGATAGCCGGGCGTATTGCGATTGCCATAAGGATCATTCACAACAATAGAATGCTTATTCTCGACAATTCCGCGTCCGAGTACAAGGTGTCCACCACCTGTTAACCACACACAAAGAGAATAGGGATGGCCCTCAGCAATATCATTGACAGCGTCACTCCATTTACCACTGGCGTTCCAACTCTGATCACCGGTGAGGCCATGCTTTTCATGGTATTTCAGCATACGGGAATTGGGACTGCCACCGGTGCCCCACATGTAGCCATAACCGCCATACCCCGGTTTATTGCCATTGGGTGAAGAACTATCGTCATATAACCATTCATTATATTCATACTGTTCACAAACATAGCGTCCCCAGTCACTCACATGTCGTTGGGGTGAGGAGCAAACGGTTTCCCATTTCGGCAGAATTTTATAATAGGCCAGAACCATCGCCGAGGTTGTCGGCGCGCAGGCATAATAGCCCCAAAACCAATTGGGAACATCATAAACCTGGTGAATATAGGGAATATCGAGATCGGATTGCAGTGAAGGGGAGTTATCAGAATTATCAAAAAAGCGGGGTGTCAGGTCTTTGAGTTTTTGGAAAAAAGGCGTTGATTGCTTGTTCAGTGTGTTAGCTGTGGAAAGCCTTTCAATGGTGTTGTTATTTTTAGTATTGTAAAGGATATTCTGGTTGGTAAAATCAACTGCCGGTTCAATCTCCAGTTTATCTTTGGTGAATGTCAATTGTATTAATTCTGCACCGTCCGCTTTAATGCTGTATAAATCTGTATTGATCAATTGCATTCGCTGAATTTCTTTTTTATAAAAAATAATGGTTTCATTGTCCTGCCATTGCGGCGCGTGACCTTCAGTGAGATTACGCAGCCGTTGTTTTTCAATGTTATAGCTGCACAGTTGTCCGTCAAACCGAATCAGCAGCAGAAATTTTCCATCCGGTGACCACTGAGGATAATAATAGCTGTAGGCGGGATCGGTAATTTGCCGGCTGTGGTTGGTTTCCAGGTCCAACAGATGGATTTGATCATTGTTATCATTATAAGCCACCAGTTTGCCCGATGGGGATATAGGTGCCAGATTACTGTAATTACCGAGATCATAGCGTCTGCCATCAGACAAATGCAGGCTATCGCCAATGGTAAATGCAGCCAGACCTCCGGTAGAAAAACTCACCTGGCCGGCTAAATCCACCGGCTTATGGAGCGGATTAAGGGTTTTTGAATTCAGATCAAACAGGACCGGCGTTTCTTTTTGATCGTTATCAATGATCTTCACGCCAATGGTATTTTGATCGGGAGAAAGGGAGAAATAATTTCCGCTTCCCCGGGCTGTCAGTAATGTATCTATATCATTAGAAGTGACCAAATAAAGCCTGTTTTTGAGATTGTCTGTGGCCACTACTCCTTTGCCGGCAGGAGTCAGTGATTTAAAATAGAATTTTTCTTCAGGGGCCTTATTTTGGGCCGACAGAATGCTGGAAAAAAGTATCAGGATAGGAAAATATTTTGCTAATTTCATCATTCACCTTTTGTAACTTAATGGTTTTCAGTCAGGTAAATATAACGGAAAAGAAAACCAAAATGCTAAACCTTTCTTTAATTTGAAAAATTGTAAATTTATTCTTGCTCTACTTTACATTGTTAACTAAATTAACGCTGTTAAATATATAATCAATGTTAAAAGAAAGGGTTCTATGGACAGAAAAGAAATTCAGGAACAGCGAATGAAACAATATTTCATTCAGGCAACCAAGGAAATTTTGCGGAGTGAAGGATTAAAAAATGCCAGTGTCCGCAATATTGCCGAAAAAGCCGGCTATTCCTACGCGACCCTATACAACTATTTCAAGGATGCCAAAGACCTGGTATTCGAATGCGTCAGGGATTTTCAACAGGAGTGCCGGGAGTTTATCGAATCAGAGACCGGGAAAACCAACGCCGGTATCGAGAGGATCCGCGCTATCAACCTGGCTTATGTAAAATATTTTGTGCAATACCCGGGGATTTTCGAGTTATTTTATATTGAAAAAACTTCGGATCTGGCGCATAAACAACCGACGGTGGAAATGATCAATGACTTTTTAGATAAAATCACAGAAAAGGAATGGCAGATTGCAATTGCGCAACAAAAAATAGAAAAAGAAGGCGCCGGTCTGATACAGACACAAATTAAATTTTTTATAATCGGCATTTTGGTTTCCTATATTAACCGGCGGCTGGATGCGGATTACCGGGAAATTATGGCAATGGTTGATAAACAATTAAACTACATCTTAGAGTTATAACGGATATCTAAAACCAGGTGATTGGAAACTGGCATAAAAATTGAACATTTATAGAAAAAATAATCAATGGGAGTGTAATATGTTTTTGTCATTTTTTCTTTTCATTCTAGGTGTAATCGTCGGATTTGGTTTTCTGGGTATCATTGCCAGTTCGAAACAGGCTGATTTGTGGGCCGCGGTAAAACTTGCCGCCTATAAAGAGGATTCTACCCTCTGCAAGGAATTAATACAAAATCACCACAGTTGATATTCCAATCATTAGTTTAACGATCTTCTTAACAAGTGAATAAAAATTATTCACTTGTTTTTTTTTATTTTCAGGCATAGTTTATATTCATTAATTGGCACCGCCTTCAGATTAAATGAATATGAACAACTTACTTTTAATAAAATCATTAATATTACTGCTATTATCTGCAGCAATTCTGTTTTCGGCAGAGCCGCACAACCAGGTGAAAATTGATCTTGAATATCCATCTGACCAGGAAATGATTATCAATTTTTCTATCGATTCTATTCAATTGCAGGTTCACTCTCAAAACCAAAATAAATTTACACTGTTTCAATTAGCCGGTCTGGGTTCAATCAATATTCCCGGTCATCCACGGCTGCCGGTACTGGCGAAAAATCTTAATGGCTATCACAAGAATATTCACGCTTCCCTACGGATTGAAGAATCCGAAATAGTGACGATTGACCATCCCGTGCCCAGATTTCAGGATGAGGCCAAAGGGATTACAGTAACGACAGAGGCTGCCGATGAAACTATTGCGACACCCTTTCCGGAAAAAATTATTGAAACAAAATACCAGGGTCTTGTGAAAAATTTTCCCATTACCACCCTCTGGTTTTACCCCATTCAATTATTATCAGAACAGCAGGTTCGAATTATCAAAAAAGCAAGCATCAGCATACAGTTTACCAATCCTTCGCCTGCACAACCCGGCACTGAAGCGAGCCTCACCAGTTTATTTGATTCTCCTGTAAAAGTTGCACCTCCGCGAACGCTGAATAAAAGCCCCCTAAATCCATTATTTGAAAAACCCTTCATCGGTCTGGAAATATCCCGGGATGGAATTTACAGGATCAATTATAAACTATTAAAAAAGGCCGGCCTGCCTGTCGCGCAAATAGATCCGCAAAGCTTTACCCTGTATAATCATGGCAAACAAATTCCCATTTATGTCCATGGTGAGAAAGACCGAATTTTTAACAAACGGGATTATATTGAATTTATTGGCAGCCGAAATCCGAATTCCACCGGAAATACATCGGAACATGATCCTTTCACTGACACCAACATTTATCAGCTCTATTGGAATATTGACAAGGGACTACGGTTTAGCCTGGAATCTGTGGCTCCTGATTACCGGGGGCGGGATTTGATCAAGCCGGTGGAGTTTGACGACCTGTATCATTTTGAGAAGAATGAAAAATTTCAACGGCTGGGATTTACTTATTCCAATATTTTAAGCACTGAACATGACCAGTATTTTTTCGGCAGGCAGGTTTTTAGCGGGAGCTCGGAAAATTTTGAATTCCACTTGCCCTCTCCAAACACCAATACAACCAAAAATATTGGTGTAAAAGTAAAACTTCAGAGCCTGTCCCAATATGTCGATCCCACTGCAACCATACTGATAAACGGCCAAAATATCGGTAAAAACACCTGGCCCTGGCAGTCCCCCGGTTATATTGAGCAGGACCCGAATTATTATATCCCCAATACTTTACTCAGGCCCGGTAAGAATGTATTAACGATCAATATGGAACATAATACACAGGACCAGTCGGCGGTCATTGTGTTGGACTGGCTGGAGATCAATTATTTTCGAAATTTTGCAGCGGAAGAAGATTATCTCGAATTTCACAGACCCACCAACCAGGTAGACGGCCGCTACCAATTTGAAATAAAAGAATTCAGCAGCGATAATATTGCCATCTATAAAAACGGCGCGACCAAACTGACCAATTTTCAAAAATCCTATAATAGTGATAATGACTCATATTCCTATCGTTTTCAGGACGAGATTGCCGGCTTCACCAATTATATTGCCGCCGGTAATAACGCAATCCAACCGCCGGACACCTGCTATCTGGACACGCTCCACAATATTCTTGCAACTGATGGCTGTCGCCACTTGTGCATTGTGGCAGACAAATTTTCAGGCAGCATTCAGTCGTTGATGAAATTTTATGATGAGGAAGGAATAGATTGTTATGCTGTAACTGTAAATGATATTTACAATCAATTTAACAATGGAATAAAATCCCCCTTCGCCATAAAGGAATTTCTGAAACGCGCCTATGAAACCTGGGCTGAATTTCCCCAATCCTGCCTGCTTATCGGCGACGCGAATCTGAATGACCGCGAGGCGGATTTATTACCCACCATGCTTTACCAAACCTATAAATGGGGCGGGTCAGCCAGCGATTATTGGTACTCCCTGCTCAATGGCGATGATAATATTCCCGATATAGCCATTGGCCGCTGGGCCTGCTCAACCATGGAAGAGTTAGAGCGACTGATGGAAAAACGAATCGCCTATACAAAGGAACCGGCCGCCGGCCACTGGCGGAACAAATATTTATTCATTGCGGGTGAAGAAGATGCTTTTAAGGAACAAACCGATTATTTTACCCAGTACAATATCAAGTCGCCGGCGTCCATCAGCCGGATACTGGTCAATCCGTCCAATGTCTCTTCACGGTTTTATGGCGGTACAGATACTCTGGTCAACCGAATCAACCGGGGACTCTCCTTTCTTAATTTTGTTGGCCATGGCGGTGGCGCTGTCTGGGCTGACCGCTCATTGTTTAGAATGGAAGACCTGTATCTATTGAACAATGATCAATATCTGCCCTTTATCACCAGCTTTACCTGTTTTACAGCCGATTTTGCCGCAAGCCGGAGTCTGGGAGAAGAAATAACAGAACATAGTTCCGGTGGCGCGATCGGAATATTGGGAAGTTCGGGAGTCGGCTGGGTCATCAATGATTTTCTACTGGCGCGGGAGGTACTTGATAATTTACAAAATCACCGCCTGACCATCGGCGAAATCATTGATATAGGAAAGATCAACTATCTGACCCGGTATAATCATTATGGCTATCTGAAAAATTCAATGGTCTATCAATACAATCTCATCGGAGACCCGACCATCAAACTCTCCCTGCCCGATAAAACAGAGAATTATCTGAAAGCTGACAAAGCTGTCTATTCTCCTGAAGAGACTATTACCCTTTCCGGACAATTGCCCTTTGATGAAGGAAATCTGAAATTACAAATTTATGATGAGCAAAAATATCCCATTACACCGGTTATCCCCTACTATTTCACAGGCGAAGATTTTTCCACAAGCATATTTTTACCCGACTCTGCGATCAAAAACGGTATGGTTAATTATACCGGAGTCAATCCGGATAACAGTTCGGATTTTGCCGGATTTGTTCCCTTTTCTGTCAGCCAAAATCATTATAAAAATCTGATTATTTCACCGGCATCCATTGATTTTGGTGATAGTGTGTCTATGACTGTGGAATTTCTTCAGCCTGTTGATTCGCTTTTCTGGGAACTTGATACTGCTGCCACCACCGGTATCCTGCAAAACCGGGGCGTTGATACCATCTATGCATTTTCTGACTATGCCGCCTCAATTCATCAAATCAGGTGTCAGCAAATGCCTTCCGGTCAGTATCAAACCGCCAGGCCCCTTATTCCCAAATCCAGCCCCCGGCATATTGCCCACCGCCTGGTTTGGTACCGGAATCATCAAAAACACACAAGTTCGCCGCAAATCCTGCATATTAACAAGCCCATGGATATCGAGCTGCTTTCCCTCAGCCAGGGCGGAATCACTTTTCCCGCCATTGAAGCGGAGGTATTTCTACAGGGAAATGAAAAAGTGCCGGCCAATTTTACAACAACTTTACGAACTCCGGACACCACAATTCAGTCTTCTATAACCAAAGTATTAGCTCCAATGGAAAAGCAGAAGATTTTTCTGCCGATCAAGCCAAAAGACCGCCGGATCAATGGTTCTGTTAAAATTATCAGCACAATTAACGAGGCCAGCCTCAGCAACAATTCAAAGAATTTTAATTTTGAGATCGATCATTATCAGCTTACGGAAAAACTGGGGAGTTCCTGTTTTGGCCGGTCCAATGATACCCTTTGGTGCGATTCCCTTTTCTTTGTCTATCTGCCACCCAACAGTATTACGGACTCTGCTGTCATTGACATTAGCAGCCGCAAAATGGATATAATTACCCAGCCTGGCATAGAGCCTTCTTTGAATACATTATATCATGTTGGATTATCAAAAGAATTATCCTTTAACAACCCCGCCTTTATCGGATTTAAAGACAACCGGAATGATTCCCAAATAATAAAATATAATTCCCGGCTTAATGGCTGGATTGTTGCCGAATCCCGGACCGGGATCACAGAACAAACCAATCCCAATGGCCAATATTGCCTGGCTGCCGTATCGGATCAGCAGCCGCCCGATGTGGAAATCAATTTCGACGGTCAGGATATTTTAACTCAAAATTATGTTGATGCCTTCCCTATGATATCCTTCATATTTCATGATGAAAACGGAATCAATTTTTCTGAGGAGACAATAAAACTGCTGATCGATGAGACGCCCATCCCGTTCAATGAACTGATCTACAGGGATACCCTAAGTAATTTTACTGATGTCAATTGTTCCTACCGGTCAACTCTGGAATCCGGCACCCACGATCTGTATCTTTCGATTCATGATGCCGCCGGTAATATTACTGAGGAAAATTTTCAATTTAAAATCTTTAAAAATCTTCAGATCATGGATTACGGCAACTACCCAAATCCCTTTCAAACCCGGACCTGGTTTGTTTTTGAAACAACCAAAAATACGGAAGAATTTAAAATCAATATTTACAGTACATCCGGCCGGAAAATCCGGACAATTGACGACACCAACATCTTTGCTGACAAGCCTATGACAGCATCGGGTTATCATGAGATATGCTGGGACGGCAAAGATAATTTCGGTGACAATGTTGCCAATGGTGTCTATTATTACAAAATGGTCGCCAAAACAAGAAATAAATCCATCAGCAAGAAAGGGGTTATCGCTAAACTCAAATGAAATATTTTGGCGTTATATTAATCCTTTTACTCCTGTTTACCGGAGCATTCAGTGGCAATTATGCCAATGATTATCTGAATCTCGGAGTCAGCGCCAGGGAGTTGGCCATGGGCAACAGTTGCGGCGCTCTAAACAAAACCAGCAACAGTTTTTTATCCAATCCCGCCGGACTCGCTTATGAAATTAATAACAGCGTTAATTTGATGTATATGGACCAATACGGATTGGCGCGCCTGAATTACCTGGGCTATTCATTAGGAAAGGCCTCAGACTATACTTTAGCAGTCAATTGGATTCGCTACAGTGTGATGGATATTCCCAGGCGGCCGGACCTTTTTTTGTCCGGTGACTATACTGAAGAGGAGCGCAAAAGGGAAATATTGAAACACCGCGGCACCGGTTACGGCTGTTTTTCCAATGTGGAAAACAATTTGTACATTAGTTTTGCCCGCATGTTTCATTACAATATTTTTCTAGACTGGATGTTCAAAAATCTTAGTGTTAAAATCCCGGTGGGTGTCAATCTTAAATTTTTGCATAAAAAATTAGATCAGTCGCAAGCCTATGGACTGGGGGCGGATTTTGGCGCCCGCTGTCATTTTGATTTTGGCGAACTTATCGGCAATGGACTCGGTGACATATCGCTTGGAATAATGCTGAAGGATTTGACGGAAACCAATATTTATTGGGAAACTCAGCATTTGGACAGAATTTCTCCAACCTTAGAAACCTCAATCGCCTTTGAGCAGCCCTTGCCGGTTTTTGATTCCATTTTGGCTTTATCCTTATCCCGAAATAACCGCTATGAGAAGGAAATAAATGCCGGCCTGGAATACTCCATAAAGCGTGTTGTCGCCATTCGCGCCGGTCATAATTATAATGGCTTCAGCGGCGGTTGCGGCCTGTTTTTCAGGCTTTTTAATATTCAGCACAATTTAAATTATGCTTTTCATTCCCACGCCATGGGAAATAGTCATCGTATAGGAATTCTTTTATGGTTTTGAAAAAAATATTTATCCTGTTTTCCTTCTTCTGCATCTTTTGCAATTGTGACCTGCCACTTGAGCAGGAACCACCGGGTAGTCCGATTTGGGTACCGAAATCCCAGCCTCAGGATTCTATTGAAACCGGCATTGATGCGGTGCCTGAAAAAAATGGCATTTTTATGCACTGGTATCCGGTTTCAGACCGGGATTTGGAAGGCTATAAAATTTACCGCGCCGAGATCAAAGATGAATTAAATATTCATGAAACGGAATATTTTGAACAGGTTGCCGGCATTAATATTTACCACAATCCCGAGTTTGACACCCTATATCACGATGAAGATGTTCGGATAAACCGGCTCTACAGATATTTTCTCCGGGCCTATGATTATGATGGTAATCTCAGCTCTCCTTCCGATACAATTGAATATAAACTTATTGAAAAAGCAACCTTGATCTCGCCTATGGATAAAGAAGAAGTCTCCACAACTCCTGTTTTTAAATGGCGAAATACCGCCAGAACCAATGAAATCGTGATCCGGCTGGAAGAATTCCCCTCCGCCCGGACAATCTGGATCACCCGCTTTAACAGCCCCGGTTTTACTGAGGAAATTGTAGAAAAATCTTACAATTTTGATCATACTGCCAAGCTTTCCACCCTGGAATCAGGAATGAAATACCGCTGGCGTATCGATTGTATCGCCTTTACCAATCCCGATGCCACTGACCTGGAAGGTTCCGAATCAGCCTGGCAATATTTTACTGTAAATCAGTAAACAAGATTGCTCCACTCTGTTGATTTTTCAGCTTATTCTGCATATTATTATATTGCACTGTAAATAAAAATTAACGAAAGGATTTTGATATGTTACCTCTAAAAAAAGTTTTATGTCCGCTCGATTTCAGCGAACACTCATTAAAAGCCCTGGACAGCGCGAAAGAGTTAGCCGATAAATTCAACGCTGAATTGCATTTGGTCAATGTCATTGCCCCATTTCCTGTCCTGCCGGCCTCCCCGCACCCGGTTGGATTCAATGTTCAGTCTTATGAAAAGGAACTTGAAGAGAATTCCAATGAACAACTGGAAAAGATCATTAAAGAAAATGTCGAAGGACCTGATAATGTCAAACATGCCATATTAAAAGGCGATGCCGCGCATGAGATTATTAAATACGCGAAAGAAGAGGATATTGACCTGATCGTCCTGTCAACTCATGGTACCGGCGCTCTGAAACACCTGATCTTTGGTTCCGTAGCGGAAAAAGTCCTGCGTCATTCCGAATGTCCTGTACTGACCATTCGTATCTTCTAAATTCGCGGCCGGAAGCCATTGCCCATTACTTTTCGTATACTGGAAATGATCACAAAATCCCCGGGATCAATATCCCTGGCCAGCTCACGTAAACGCGCAACTTCCTTGCGTGTCACAACTGCAAAAAGAATTTCACGATTTTCACCGGGGTAGATACCCTGCCCATGCAGCAGGGTTCCGCCCCGGTCCATCTTTTGATTGATGAACTAATTTGCTTTATATCTTTTCTGTAAGTAAAAATAATTATAAATTCCTGATATGGAAGAAAAAAGTATTTATCTGGAAGTGATTTTTCCGGCAAAATTATGGCAAACATTTACCTACAAAGCAGAAAAAAAAGGCGATAGCTTTTTTCAGGGGCAACGCGTTTTAGTCAGCCTGCGCAATCGCCAGATTATCGCTTTTGTTGACCACATTCACCATAATACACCGGAATATAAATGCAAAAAAATTTTAGACATTATTGACCGCACCCCGATTTTTCCCGAAGAGTTGTTCCAATTTCTCAAAAAAATCTCCACTTACTATCTGGCTCCGCCGGGTATGGTGCTTGATTCTGCGCTGCCTTCGGAAATCAAACTCCAGAAATTCCGTACATTCCACCCGGTATCAAATCAAAACTCTTTCCACCGGTTTGAAGATATTATACAGGAAATCCGGCAAAAACCCGGCATAAAATATACGGCCCTGAAAGGTAAATTTGACAGGCAGTATATCAACAAGGGGCTGAATTACTTAAAAAAACACAGGATGATTGAAGAACAGCCATTGTTCAAGGATAAAACCAAAAAGCAGCAGTCAGCGCGTACTCTTCGGTTTCATGATGATTATAATCCTGAATCTATCCGGTCCAATGCCAGACGGCAAATTGAAATCATAGATTTTTTAGAAAAACATCAGATAATTCATGACCATCAAATAAATCTCTTTTCGGCCCAGGCAATCAAACGTTTGGTGGATAAAAAGATTATTCGCATTGAAACTAAAGATGTGACCATGGACAAGATTGTTGACGGGCTCCATTTAAAACATAAAACAATCCGGCTGAATGATCAGCAACAGGCCGCCTATGAAACGGTATCCCCAACCATTGATGAAGATAAGTATAAAGGATTTTTATTACACGGTGTCACCGGCAGTGGAAAAACTGAAGTTTATATCAAACTGATCGAAAAAGCGCTGCAAAAAGGAAAAAGCTCGATTATTTTAGTTCCGGAAATTGCGCTGACGACGCACCTGGCCAGTCGTTTTTACGGCGCTTTTCATGAAAATATTGCCATTTGGCACAGCGGACTCACTGCCACAGAGCGCAGCAATATCTGGCACAAGATCGCTTCCGGGCAAATACAAATTGTCATCGGCGCCCGCAGTGCACTGTTCATGCCTATGCAAAATCTCGGGCTCATCATTGTTGATGAAGAACATGAACAATCCTATAAACAGCAGAATCCGGCGCCCCGGTATCATGCGCGCGATGCCGCTTTGTTACGCGGATTTCTCAGTCATGCAACGGTCCTGCTCGGCTCAGCCACACCCAGTTTGGAATCCCATTATAATGCGCTCACCGGTAAACTGGAGAAGATCAAAATTACCAAACGCTACACCAAAGTCGCCACGAACCGCATCCATCTTGTTGATATCAAAAAAGAATTTACCGGTTCCACCAGTACACTGATGCCCTTTTCAAAATTAATGGTCCAAAAAATCCATGAAAAACTGGATAGAGGACAACAGGTTTTGCTGCTGCACAATCGCCGCGGCTATTCCAATTTTTTACTTTGCGCCAATTGCGGATGGACGCCCAAATGCGAGCATTGTGACATTACACTGACCTATCATAAAAATATCAAACGGGTGGTTTGCCATTATTGCGATTACTCCACAAAAATTCCCCGTGTCTGCCCCGAATGTGGTAACAAAAAATTTCTCTACCCCGGATTCGGTACACAAAAGATTGAGACCATTCTCAATCGCGAATTCCCCAAAACCAATATTGCCCGTCTGGATATGGACTCCACTGCCAAAAAAGGGTATATGCATCAGGTGCTGAAAGATTTTGAAACCGGTCAGACACAAATGATCGTCGGAACACAGATGATTGCCAAAGGGCTGGATTTTCCCAATGTGTCACTGGTGGGAGTGTTAAATGCTGATGTCGGACTCTTTCTGCCGGATTTTCGTGCGCGGGAAAGAGTATTTCAGTTGCTCTACCAGGTTTCCGGACGGGCCGGTCGTGGAAAAATCCCCGGTGAGGTCGTGATCCAGACCTATAATGCCGAAGATTTTACAGTCAATTGCGCGATTCAGCAGGATATAAAGAAATTTATTAATAATGAATATTCCGAACGGAACCTGATGAATTATCCGCCCTTCAGCCGTATTGCAGCAATCAATTTTACCGGCAAATCCCATGAAAAAGTCCGCGCCGTAGCCTTGCAATCCAGTCATATTCTACAGCAGAACAACCGGTATCAAATCAACATTCTCGGCCCTGTCTCAAATCCTATATCGCGAATAAAAAATCAATACCGCTATTTTATTCTCTTAAAATCCCGCAAGGAAAAAGATACCTCCGGTAGCCGGTTAAATCGTTTGATCGGTAGTGTAATTTCCAATCAAGCCCTGCAAAAGGAAAAGGGGAACGTAAATATTTCCATTGATGTTGATCCGACAGGACTGTTATGAGAATTTTAATTGCAATCCTGCTGTCCTTTTCACTTTTGATAGCCGGCAAAATCACAATAGAGCCTTACAATCATTCTTCCAAATATATACAGATGACTCAAAAAATCGTATCCGGCAAAATGACCCATCTGGACCAATACTTTCGTACGGATGAGATTGATATCCACATTCTGCTTTTCCAAAGCCACCGGAATTTTACAAAGGTCACCGGACTGCCCCGGCGTATTCCCGGCGCCCTGATCACCAGCAGCAATAAAATCTATTTAAAAACACCGGACCTCACCGCTATGACCACACCGGAATATGAAAAACTGATTGCCCACGAACTCATTCACGCCCTGCAAAACCATAGCGTTAAATTAAACCTCTTCCCCGACTGGTTCAACGAAGGGCTTGCGGAATATTTCTCCGAAAGTTTTGGCTTGCGTAAAAAAATTCTCTTGTCAAAATATTTATTGCGGGACAATATACACGATCTCAGAGATTTACGGTTTATTGAACATAAAAAATATATTTCCGCAACCCAGGAATATGTCGAATCCGCCTCGGTAATTGAATTTTTGATAGCAAATTACAGCAATACCGTCATTATGAAAATATTGGCATCCATGGAAAAAGAAAAAAATTTTGCAGTCACACTGATCAATACGGTAAATCTTTCCGAAGACCAGTTAAACCACTACTGGCAGGCTTACATAAAGGAGCATTACGGAAAATTATACCTGATTGACCTGCAATATATTATCTGGCTATTTCTGCCATTTATTTTTATATTCTCAGTTATTGTGAAACAAATCTTGAACAAGACGATTATAAACAGATGGAAATATGAAAAACTGGAAGAAGATATTAACAGCATTTTTAATAATCGTGACAGCCGGCACCACGACACTGAAGGCGCAGGCCCTCTATCAATTAAATAATCATGCAAAAACAGCTTCGGGCTGGGGTATCGGCGCGGCAACCTCAACATTATATAATAGTTTTGACGGCATTTTCCAAAATCCCGCTTTAATGGCCAATTCCCCAAAATTTTACCATCTTAATTATACAAACTTTGTTTTGGATATTAATACCACGACCCTGAATGTTGGACTTAAGAACCGGTTTTTTAACTATGCGGTCAGTATCAGTTATATGAATTTCGGTGATTTTACTGAGAAGGATATTGACGGTAATCCAATGGGTGAGTTTGTCGCTAATGATAAAGAATTATCACTGGTCATGGCGAAATCCTTCGGTCATTATTTTTCCTTTGGAGTGTCCGGGTCTTATCTTAACTCCAAAATCGACAATGCCTCAGCCACAAACCTGAGTGGTTCCGTGGGTATGCAATTTTATTATCCAAAAGAAAACTTGTCCATTGGATTGAGCCTGAAAAATATTGATTGGCAACTGGATTCTTATGCTGGAAAAACAGAAACCTTACCCAACCTCTGGACTTTGGGCGTTTCTAAAAAATTAAGATATTTACCGGCTATCATTTGTTTAGACCTTCTAAAATATACTGATTATGAGCTGATCTTTAATACCGGCGTAAAGTTTGAAGCCAACCAGTATTTTAACATAACGCTGGGTACATCCAGCCGTAAATTTGACCTGCAAAACAGGACTGACCTGGCCAGTTTGACAGCCGGCATAAGCGGCGGTATTGGCCTCAATCTCAGGAAATTTCATTTGGATATGAGTTATAGTTCCCTGGGGGACGCCGGAGAAATCACCTCCTTTAGTTTTTACAGAACCATGGAATAGCTTATGAAATATTTTACAATAATTACCTTATTATCTTTATTTTTGGTGATGAATTGTGACGGCACGGCCAGCAATACCATCAGTTACGGATTTGATGTGGAACCAATTTTTCGTGATAACTGCTTCGCCTGCCATAGCAGTGAAAAGAATTCCAGCGCCAATCTGAATTTGAGTTCCTATGAAACCTTAATGTATGACACCAGTGATTCCGGCCCTGTGGTTATTCCAAAACATCCTGAGCGTAGCATTTTGATCGATAAGATCGCCAGCCCCACCCCGATGTTTGGTTCGCCGATGCCCTTTAATGCCGAACCGCTGAGCAATGAAGATATTCGAATTATTGATATCTGGATCTATCGCGGCGCCAGGGATAATTAATACCGCCTTCCTTATGACACCATTTGTGAAGCAGGCTGAAGCCTGCTGATCCGCCTATCTTTATGATTTATTTAGGCACTCCCCCCAAATAATATAAAGGACAATTCCTATTGTCCTCTACTGTAAAAATAAAATAACTCCGAATTTTAATAACTATTATACTTTTAATCGGAGTTAAATTTACATCAGTCAATAATTTTGCTTCATAAACAGAAAAAGGGCTGCTCATATAACAAAGCAGCCCTTTTAAAAAATAATAAACTTAATTTAAAATTAAATTATCCCTTCAGCTTAAATACAACCGGGATTGAAATCCATACACCAACTTTACGATCACGCTGGAGCGCCGGTTTAAACCGGGTTTCCTTAATAGCCTTAATCGCGGCCTCATTCAAACCTGTGTTTGGAATTCCCTTTAAAACTTCACAGCGACCGACATCACCGTTTTCATCGATAAAAGCCTGTATCACAACAGTTCCTTCGATTCCGGCTTCCTGTGCAATTTCCGGATAAACCACATTTCTCTGAATTGCGGCAAATCCACCAATTGGTTCCGGTGGCTCATCGTAAGGAATAAACCTTACGCGCGTTCCCGACTCTTCTTCGTCCGGTGGCGGTGGTGGTGCGTCACTAAAATCCACTTCATAATCATCAAATGATTGTAATTCAAAATCAATATCTTCATCTAAATCATCATCTTCCGATTCAACCGGAATAGTAGGCTTGGATGGTGCCTGAACTTGTTGAATCTGTTGCTGAGTGACCGGTGCGTTTTCCTGCTCAATAAATTGCTGTGCTTGTTGTTTGCCAGTCGCGTCTCTTTCAAATTTAGGGAACAGATACAGTCCAACAATAAATACAACCAGTGTAATGACCAGTGCATTCCTAATAATGAGTGGATACTTTAATTTTAAACTTACTTCTGGTTTTTTTCTAAGTATCATGATAATTTCCCTAAGATGCTGTTCTTGTTGAATAATTGATCTTATAAGCCTGGGCTTTTCTTAATTCTTTATGAATCCGATCAATCACCTCATATTTCGTATCTACATCAGCCCGTAGTGATATTGTTAAATCACCCTGTGCTTCTTTTTGTTTCACAAAGGCTATATTTCTGATGTTTTCCGGTTTTACCAGTTGTCCATCAATACTAATCATTCCAGCCTTGTTCACCCAAATGTAAGTTACATTCACCCTTGATTTGAGTTTTTGTATCCTTTTTGCCTGGGGCAAATTAACAGGGAGCCCCTCGGCTGTTCTTAATACAGAAGATACCATAAAGAAGAAGATCAACATAAATACAATATCAGGCATCGCTGTTGTAGGAATTTCAGCTTTTTGTTTACTTTTTCTTTTCCATTTTTTCATAGCGTTTCTTCCTTGCAAACAATATCACTGTGCAATTGAGATATTCTTATCAGCATTTGCCATTTTCAATTGGTCCAAAACCGCAATGTAATCCTCATATTTGGCGCTTTCATGGGCTTTGACAGAAAAAATCATTTCTGAATTCTGTAATAATAATTTTTCGATTTCTCTCTGCACATTGTCCATATCAACAATTTCACCATCAAGGAAAACTTTACCTTTCGGATCAACCAAAACTTTTGTGATCCTGTCTTTATTAAGTTCAACCTCTTCACCTTCCGGCGGCAAAATGATACCAATTCCTTTATCCATGTCAATGGTTGTGGCAACCATGAAAAAAATCAGGATAAGGAACGCGATATCCGCCAATGACCCGTCGGGTATTGAAGCATCACGATCTTTATTTTTCTTTAATACAGCCATGTTTGCTCTCTTTAAAGTTTAAATTATTCTTTTCCTTGGTCAAAAGAAATTGTGTCAATCAGATTAATAGAACTTTCTTCCATATTTACAACGATGTTATCGACACGAGACTGAAAAATATTGTAAAAGAACTGAATGATCATCGCGACAATCAGTCCGAAAAGTGTTGTCAAAAGCGCCTGTGAAATACCACCCGCTACAACAGCAGGAGAAATATTGTTGGCCGCTTCAATATCCTGAAAAGCGACAACCATACCGGCAACTGTTCCGGCAAATCCAAGCATTGGCGCCAGTACAATTACTGTAGAGAGCCAGATCATACCTCTTTCCAGAAAAGCCATTTCAACTGTTCCGGCATTCGAGATTGCTTTTTCTACAGCATTTACGCCATATTTGTATCTGGAAAGTCCGGCGTGAAAAATTTCTGCAATCGGACCCGGTGTGTTTTCGCATAATTCCAATGCCGCTTCAACACCGTCTTCCTTAAGCGTTTTGTTCATTTTTGGAATAAAACTTTTTGTCACAATTGTTGATTTTGTCAACGTATAAATTCTTTCCAATGTTACGACTAAACCGAAAATGAAAAGCCCTAAAATCGGCCACATCATTATTCCACCGTCATTAAATAATTCAACCATTAGTTAACATCCTCCATTTTAATTTCTAATCTTAAAAAACGACTTATATTAATTCTGATAATTTTAAGCCAATGCTTTCAAAAAATCAACTATAAATTAATGTTTCCGCATCTACTATTCAACTAAAATCTTTTTTGCTTCGTCAAAATAATCAATAACCTGCTCTATATAGTCATCACCAAGCCGTAAAACTTTATATGACTCGTCATAACTCCAGAGTTCTTTCGCCATTTCCGCCTTAATGCGAAGTTTCAAATATTCCTTATCTTTTTCCACCTCATCGGTTTTAAAATCAATTTCCTGCTCTTCAACCAGTTCCAAAAATTGATTGAAGTCTTTTTCGCTTAATTGGAAATTTTGAATAAATTCCTCTTTATTTTCAGATAAATCCTTATGATCGGAAATGTAATCAGACGAATAGACAAACAGCGGCCTTGTGGCAGCCGTCAGAATAACACGCCCGGACTCTGTAATGTCAAAGTCATCATCAATATGGTAGTCCGGCGTAATGCCGCCACCGCCCAGTACGGTCCGCCCGCTTTTGGTCTTGAATTTTGGCCTGACCCTGGCGGAATCCTGGGCCGCCAGCAGTGAATCGCGATTTTCAACGGCAAATTCTTCATAATAAGAAATCATATCCCCATCTTCATATGGCCGCTGTATCATTCTTCCCGATGGCGTATAGTATTTCGCAATGGTTACCCGGATAGCGGAACCGTCACGCAGCCGGTACTGACGCTGTACGAGGCCTTTGCCAAAACTGGTTTCACCAACAACTATACCACGATCAAGGTCCTGAACGGCTCCGGCCACGATTTCACTGGCGCTGGCACTGCCGCGATTGATCATTATGATCAGGGGAAATTGCTCTTCACCTTCAATACGACCGGAATGATAGACAGAGTTGGAATTGGGAATACGGCCTTTGGTGGAAACGATCACTTCTTTGCCTTCAATAAACAGATCGGAAATATTCACCGCCTGTCCCAAAATACCGCCACTGTTCCCGCGCAGGTCAAACAGTAGTTTTTTCATCCCCTGAGCTTTCAGTTCTTTATAAGCTTCATGAACTTCTTCATAGGTTGTGGACGAAAAGCGATTGACAAATATATAACCGATCTCCTCATCCAACATAAAGGAAGCGGAAACACTGTAAAGGGGAATTTCGTCTCTGATCAACGTCACATCAAAATTTTCAGTGCCTTCGCGGTTAATTGTCACCTCCACCTTTGACCCTTTTGGGCCGCGCAATTTTTCAGGAACATCCTTGCGTTCAATTTTATAAGCGGACTCGCCGTCAATCTTAACGATTTTGTCCCCGGTTTGCAGGCCGGCTTTATCGGCAGGCGAATCAGCAATCGGTGAAATTACGGTGATGTAGCCGTCAAGAATGTCAAATTCGATACCGATCCCCTCAAATTTACCATCAAAATTTTCTTCAACATTGGAGAGTTCTTCCTTATCGATGAAGATAGAATGAGGGTCCAGTTCGTTCATCAAACTTTTGTAAACACCGTCAAATATTCTGTCCCAGTCAGGTACCTCGGCATAATTTTCATTCACCAGGCTGATAATATCGGATAAGACATTCATTTTCATATACAGATTATTCCCGGCGACGCACATTTTTCTGCCCAGCGGCGTCACTACCAACAGAGCCAAAACCAGCACAGTAGCCAGCAGTATTATTCTTACGGTTCTCTTTTTATTCTTCAAGTATATTTCCTTTCAATTTAAAATTATCCCAATTTATTCATCACACCTTCAGCCGCAACCATTCCGGTCACAGCGGCATAGACAATACCACGGCTGTGACCACTGGCATCCCCGGCAACAAAAAAGTTGTCGCAGGTTGTTTCCATTTCACTGGTCACCTTATAATTGGTGTCATAAAATTTTATCTCCGGTGCGTATAGCAGTGTATTATTTGACAGCAACCCGCCGATAATTTCATCCAGGACGGTGATTCCCTCGATCAGATTTCGCACGATACGATGGGGAAAGACCATTCCTATATCTCCCGGCGTGACATCGGTCAGGGTCGGGGCAATTGCGGATTTATTGAGCCGGCCCCAGGTGGACCGCCGTCCGTTCAGCAAGTCAGACAACCGCTGAATAATGGGTTTACCACCGCCAATGGTCATAGCCATCCGCGCCATATCACGGCCATAGCTGGTGCTGTCTTCAACCGGGTCTGTCAGGGATACCCTGGATAACAATGCAAAATTGGTGTTGACTGTTTTGGAATCCCGCTTAGCGTGGCCATTCACCAGCACAAACTCATCATATTTTTCTTTGACAATGTAGCCCCTGGGATTTGTACAAAATGTGCGTACGAGGTCATCAAAACTTTTTGAATAGAGACGAAACTTTGCATCATACATGACATCGGCGATTTTGTCATAAATTTCATAGGGAAATTCCACCCGTATTCCCACATCAATCGGGCCGTAGGCAGTGGTCACACCAATATGTTTCACCTGTTCCCGCAGCCAGTAAGAGCCGGCCCTTCCCGGTGCCGCAATGACATTTTTACCAATATATACTTTTTTTTCTGTTGTAATAACAAATTCTTCGGAGCTGCCGGCGATATTGGCCACCTTCTCATTTTTCAAAAAAGTGATATTTTTTTCGGCAGACAGTTTTTTATAAAAATTATCAATGATAATATGCAGGACATCCGTGCCTATGTGGCGTTGTTTTCCATAGATAAACTCAACGCCGGCGGAATGGGCTTTCCGTTTCAGTTCCATACTGCCATTATCATTCAGGCCTGAGTAACCGCCTTTTGCGCCAACCGCTGTAAAAACATCGTCCACTTTTTGGATCATCGTTTCAATTTCATCTTCAGTGCGGCCAAAGGAAGCGGGATTGCCGCCGATTTTACTGGTCAGGTTGAGTTTGCCGTCGGAAAACGTTCCGGCGCCGCCAATTCCAAAATTCATATCCTGTCGCAAACTGGGTTCGTCCCCACGCTCGATGATCAGTACGGAGATCTCTTTGCCGGCCAATTCTTCGGCTGCAAACATCCCCGCGGGACCGGAACCAATTATTATCACATCGAATATATCTTTCATTTTTCTTTCCCGAATTGCATTTTAAATACCAATCCATAAAATCATAGTTTTAAAGGATATTTACAAGAAATTTATTTTTTGCTTTCCTTTTATATTTTTACGGTTATTATTTCGTGTTTATTACTTTTCTTTTTAGATTAGTACAGTTTTTTTTACAGCCTTTAATAATTTGTCAAGTGAATGAATTAGACATTTATTTTTTTATGAAACAATCAGGATTTCATGTATTAAACCTTAACACAGGATTCAGTTCCAAATGAATAAAATCTTCATAATAGATGACGAACCTAAAATAATCAGCACAATTCAGGAAAATCTCAGCAATACCAATTTTCAATTCTATACTTATGAACAGACTGAAAAAGCCCTCAAAGACTTAAATCATATCCATCCCGATATTATACTGCTTGATCTGGTGCTGCCGGGAATGAACGGATTTGAATTTTTAGACAAAGTCAAGGATAAAGATCTCCACATTATTGTCATTTCCGGTCAAAAAAGAATCGAATCTGCTGTCAAAGCCATTAAAATGGGCGCCTGCGACTATATCACCAAACCCTTTGACTTCAATAAACTTAAAAAAACCATCAATAAATATCTAACGATAAAAACCATAAATAGTGACATTTATGCTGATAATGAGATCATTGGAAACAGCAATAAAATCCTGCAGGTTCATGATTATATCAAAAAACTGAGCCGCTCCCATGACACCACAATCATGATCAAAGGCGAGACCGGCACAGGTAAAGAATTAGTGGCCCGCGCCCTGCATTTTCAAAGCCTTCATAAAACCAAACCATTCATCGAGATCAACTGCAGCGCGATTCAGGAAACACTGCTGGAATCAGAACTTTTCGGTCATGAACGGGGCGCATTTACCGGTGCCCTGAACACCAAAAAAGGTTTATTGGAGATGGCCAATGGCGGCACTTTTTTTCTCGATGAAATCGGGGATATGCCCCTGGGATTACAGGCAAAATTATTAAAAGTGCTGGAGCAGAAAAAGATACGCAGAATCGGTGGGCTCAATGAAATCAATATTAATGTTCGGTTTCTCTGCGCCACTTCCAAAAACCTGGAAGAATTAACCCTGCAAAACAAATTTCGCAAGGACCTTTACTATCGTATAAATGTGGCGACTATAAATTTACCTCCTCTGCGGGATCGGGATGAAGATCTGCTCCTGCTGGCAAACCATTTTCTGAAACATTACTGCCGGAAATTCCGGAAATCCATTCGTGCCATCAGCAAAGAGGCCAAAGTCTGCCTGAAAGAATACTCCTGGCCCGGAAATGTCCGTGAACTGAAAAACAAAATTGAACGGGCGGTTTTGTTTGAAGAGAATAATTATCTGACCTGTGATAGTATTTTTAGCGATGAAACCAATACCAACCAGATGTCACCCAACAATCTTTCCCCCGGTCAATTTTCATTGGATGAAATGGAAAGACAACTAATAGTCGATACCCTGACCCGGACTGCCGGCAACCAAACCAAAGCGGCGGAAATTTTAAAAGTCTCCCGTTCAAAACTAAAATATCGCATGAAAAAATATAAAATCGATCATGAAAATACTAAAATTGGATAATATGAACCAGTAATGACCAATATCAACCAGTTTACCGCAATATTTAAAAATAACAAATTAAATTAAACCGATAGTTTACAATATATTACACCAATGGCATTGATTTTGTCTAATAAGGGCTGGCACAAAAATTAATTATTATGAAAAGGAGTTCAAAATGAATGCAAAAACCAAAGTATTGCTTACCTCGATAATTACAATGTCATTGGCGATCATTTTCGTCACCGGTTGTAGTGAATCTGGTATCACAAACCCGGAGATTTCCGCGGAGGGAATAGCTGCCAGTGAGATTCAATTCATTCAGTGGGACAGCAAAGTAATAGAAACCCTTAATACACTGGACAAGACAACTATCAGTGAAAAAATATTTACAAAGGCCGGCGGCGTGCTGTCCACAGCGGACATGTACGGATGCAAACTAACTGTTCCGCCCAATGCTTTCCCAGAAGATGAACGACTGATCCAGGCCAGTTTGACCATTACTGATGATAATTTTGCCGGCATTGAATTTCTACCCAGCCAGCAATTTGCCAAGGCGGTTACCATCGAACTGCCATTTTCAGCTATCAAAGTGGACAATGAAAATGAATATAATGAGATCCGCGCTTTCTGGTTTGATGAAGAAAGTGGACTTTGGGTTGAAATCCCCGATGTTGAGATAGACACGGAAAAAGAAGTTGTCGAAGCGGAAATTGATCATTTCACAAGATTTGGATGGGGATTCTAAAAAACTATAAAAAGAGAAAGTGAAGAACATTGAATAATCAAAATCTTTTTAAAAATATACTGACTGTTTCGGAAAATTTTTGCGGCAATTCCTTTGTCGCAAAAATTTTAGATCTCAAGCAGGAGCGTGAAAGATATTTGAATAATATCTGGAAGCAGGAGGACTATCAAAGCCTGGTTCCGGAAAGAGATGTCAAAAACGCCACCCGAAAAATAGATTTTGACACTATTACCTATTTCGCCGCCAAAAACCTTACTGATCCAAAGTTTACTGAATTTCTGATAGACATCATCACAATGTCTTTTGATCATGGCGAACTGACCTATTCCCGGGAATTGATCACGATTTTGTTCAAGGCCTATGAGCAATATCTCAGTGAAGAAAACAAAGCCTCACTTTACCGTATATTGGGCGAGATTTATTTTTATCAGAATGATTTTGAACAGTCGCAACACTATTTTGATGAAAGTCTTGCCCAATATGAATCCTTATCGGACTTTGCCGGTATTGCCAAAATCAAAAATTCCATTGGTATTTTGTCTGTGGAACAAGGATTTTATAAAGCGGGCAAAAATCTTTTTGAAGAAGCCCGCAAAATTGCCAAAGAACACATGCTGAACAACCTGATCATAAATTGTGACATAAACCTGGGAAATTACTATTTCGTCATAGGTGACACACAAAAAGCGTTAAAAAAATATTTTGTTGTAAAAGAGTATGCCGAAACTCATAATTTAAAAAACCTGATGGGTAAGGTAAACATCAATATCGCCAGTACTTATAAACTCAAAAAGGAATACCAAAAAGCGTTGAATTTTTTGATCAACATTTCCAGGATAATCGAAGATTCGGAAAACAAATTCCTAAAAGCGCTCTATTATCTGGTCAAAGGCGAGGTGCTGATCTACAATGAACAGCAACAGAGCAGCATGGCATTATTAACCAGCGCCTTCACATTGTTTTCTGAAATTGGCGATAAATTGAGTATTGCCGACACCTACCGGGCACTGGGAATCCTGTTCCGCACCAAAGGGAATGAAAAAGTCGCTGTTTCCTACCTGGAAAACAGCGTTAAAATCAATAAGATCAACAACAACCAGTTGAATTTGGGGGAAACCTATATTGCCCTCGGCAATCTCTATCTTGACAAAGAAAATAAAGAACAGGCCCGGGATTATTTCGCAAAGGCAAAAGATTGTTTTGCCCTCTGTGACAGTTCACTAAGGGTCAAAGAAGCAGACAAAATAATAAATAATCTTTAATAATGTTGACTATTTTTCAATAAAAAAGCTTAAAGACTTTTGTCTTTTAGCTTTTTTTTTATATTTTACTACTCTGATAACTCCTGAAAAAAATGGAACAGAGATGACTGATTTTAATCACAAAAAGTATCAAGAAATTTTTTCCAGTCTGCAAAATATTATTACTGATATAATTCTACTCTGTGATCTGGATCATACTATTCTGGCCTCCAACCGGGCTGCCGACATAATTCTGGGCAAGGGAGAAAAGGTCAGAGGATACAAGTGTTTTGACGTCCTGAAAAAACGCAACAGTTCATGTGATGACTGTCCCCTGGCAGCCACCCTTGAATCAGGAAAAATCCTCCCCTACTCCTATTACGATAAAGATCTCAATGAATATTTTGAAGAGAGACTTTTTCCGGTTACCAACAATGGCGGAAAACCGGAATTTTATATTGCCACCTGTCGCAATATCTCCGCCACAAAAGCCATTGAAAACAAATCTTCACAGGTAAAGCGTCTGTCGGCCCTGGGACGTATCAGCAGTGGTGTTGCCCATGATTTCAATAATATTTTGACAATCATCAGCGGCCGCATCAATATGCTTCAGAAATATGCCGGCAATGATGATATGCAACGGCATATCCACCTGATCAAAAAAGCTATCTATGACGGCTCAGAAAAGATCCGGGGCATTCAGGATTTCGCGAAACATAAAAGCGATGAAAAAAAAGTCACCATCAACCTCAGGGAATTGCTGCTTGAGGTTAAGGATATTACAGAGCCCAAATGGAAAATCGAAACTCTGAACCAGGGAATCATCATTGAGCCCATTTTAACCCTGGATACCAATATATTCATCAAGGGGATCAAGTCCGACCTCCGCAATTGTTTTGCTAATATTATTTTTAATGCAATTGACGCGATGCCCGATGGCGGGCTGATCAAAATAAGTTCCAGGGGCCACAATAATTTTGCTCATATTATCTTTCGGGATACCGGTATCGGCATGACCGACGAAGTGAAAGAAAAGATATTCGATCCTTTTTTCACCACCAAAGGCGAATCAGGCACCGGCATGGGAATGAGTGAAGTGTATGGCATAATCAAAAGGCATAATGGCTTCATCTCAGTAGATAGTACAATCGGTGTGGGAACCACCATAACTATTAAAATGCCGGCGCTGGAATTAACCGGCCATCAAAGTAGCGTGGATGTTTCCAATAATTTTTCCGAAATTGCTGTCATTTCCATCTCAGAGAATGAAGTGCAACAGGAATTAATCCAAAACATATGCTCTGATTATGAAGTCAATCTTAAACTGTATAAGAATTATGACAAAGCCTTTGAATCCTTCAGGAAAATCCGGCCGCGCATTTTTATTACCAACCTCAAAAGTCCGGAAATGAAAGGATTAAAAATTGCACAGCAGGTTAAGCAGCATAAACGCAATACAATTACAGTACTCATACCGGAAATAATTCTCTCCCAGGATGAACATAATTTATTTTGCCGCACTTTTGACCATATTATCAGCCCACCTTTAACACGGGACAAGATAAATATTTACATTAAAAAAATTATTCATACCGTAAGAGATGACAGGAATAAATGAACCGGAAATTTTTAATCATTGTTTTCGCCGTTTTTTTTATAATTAATTGCGCGAAAAATAATCCCAAAAAAAATAAAGATGTCCTCACCATTGGTATTCGTAATGAGCCGGAAAATTTAATGCCCCTTTTCCCGCTGAACAATATTTCCAGGGACATCAATACTGTGATTTTCAATCATCTGCTGGCAATAAATGAAGATTTGCAAACTTTTTCGCCGGAATTGGCCCGCAGCTATCAATTTGGTAAAGACAGCCTGACGATTACTTTTCACTTACGCACCGATGTCTACTGGCATGACGGAAAAAAGTTCAACGCCCGCGATGTTGCCTTTACCTACCGGCTGCAGACCAATGAAAAAGTGGCCTGGGACGGCATTTCCTTTAAACAAAATATTGACACTGTCCGGGCCCTTAATGATTCCACTGTCCAGTTTGAATTTTCAAAAAAAACCCCCTTTATGATAATGGATGCGGTGGAGGGTGTGATTTTACCAAAACACCTTTTGGAATCAATTCCCCCGGCGAAGCTTTTTAATTCAGCTTTTGCTCATAGCCCGGTGGGAACCGGCCCCTACCAGATTCACGACTGGATTCCACAGCAATATATCGTAATGAAAAAAAATGCCCAGTACTTCAAACCCGGTAAGCCGAATTTCTCAACACTCCTGTTTAAGATCATTCCGGAACCCTATGTGCTCACCCGGCAATTATTGACAGGTGAAATCGACATTATTAATGACATGCCTCCTGAAACCATCAATAATAGCATCGAACAGGACTCTATTGTTACTTTAAGTTATTCCGGCAAGGATTATGATTTTATCGGGTGGAATTTAGTCGATGAACAAAGTTTCCGTCAATACCGCGATTCCATTCCCAAAGCGCCCGGGAAGATCATTCCGAAAATAGCGCCTCATCCTCTTTTTGGAGACCGGGCGGTCAGAAAAGCCCTCTCCCTGGCAATGGACAAACAAAAAATTTGTCAGCAAATGGATTGCGGGCTGCTGGACCCGATCAATGCACCCCATATTCTTTTTCGGGATTTTGCGACGCAACAAACTGCCGGTTTTCCTGAGCGCAATTTCCGGCGCGCCCAAAAATTATTAATGGAACAGGGATGGAAAGACGAGGATGGTGACGGCATTTTGGAAAAGAAGGGACAGAAGTTTGTTTTCACGATGTACACCAATGCCGGCAACAATTTTCGAAAGCAAATCCTGATGATCCTGGAGCAGGAATTCCGCAAGCTCAAGATCAAAATGATCCCCAAAATTGTAGAAGCCAATTATCTCGTCTCGGACATCATTCCCAATAAAAAATTTGATGCCGTATTAATTGGTTGGAATGCGGGCATCAAACCGGATTTCACCGCGCTGTTTCACAGTTCGCAATATTTACATCCTTTTCATCTAACGGGCTATTATTCCGGAGAATTCGACCGACAAAACGATCTTCTCCTGAATGCGGGAAATATCAATGAATACCAGTCTCACCTGTCCCAAACAATCAATATTCTGACCCATGATCAGCCCTATACCTGGCTCTTCGCCAGAAAAAAAGTATTCCTCTACCATCAACGGGTCAAAAATGTCAAGGTCTCAATTCTCTCAACTATGAAATATGTAGAAGACTTTAAATTTTGATACCATGAAAAAAATAATTCCATACCGGGTTATTGTCATGTTATCGATGCTGGTGGCTGGGATTGTATTGTTGTATCTGCTGGTGAGGATCGCGCCGGGATCATCCGCTTCAAAATATCTATCCACCGGTTTTAATATTGAGCGGCAACAACAATTGGAGCGTCTTTATAATGACAATCAGCCTCTTACAGGGCAAATAATCACCTGGCTCAAACGCGCTGTTATTTTTGATTTTGGCAAATCCCTGCAATCCGGCCGGGAGGTCAAAACAATTATTTTACAGTCCCTCAAGCCCACTATCCGGCTGACTTTGCTGGCAAGCTTTTGGGGGTTAATTATCGGATTTCCGGCGGCGTTGATTTCAGCGATACACAAGCATACAAAATTGGATCACATTCTTTCCATTATTATGATCATCTTATTCTCACTTCCTGCTTTCTGGCTGGGATTATTCCTTTTACAATTTTTCGCGGTGAACTCCGGCTGGTTTCCGTCAGCACATCTCTTTCAATATCAGCTAGAAGAGGTTAGTCACTGGCGTCAGTTAACGGGAATGCTCTATCATCTTTTTCTGCCATCCTTTTCCCTGGGACTGGGCCTGGCGGGTTATTTTTATAAATACTTTAAGAATGAATCAATCAATATTCTGGACAGTGAATACATTCTGGCAGCCAGGGCTATGGGTTTATCGATGCCCAAAATCATTTTTTATCATGTTGTTCCCAATCTCATCCCCCGGTTTTTGGCTCTGCTGACCGGCTTAACGCCTATGCTTTTCAGTGGCGCCGTTACCATTGAATATATTTTTTCTATTCCGGGTTTGGGGCGGACCATGGTCCATGCCGCCTTAGCCCGGGATATTCCCCTGATCATAGGAGGAGCCACGTTGTCTTTTTTATTAGTAATGGTTTTAAATTCAATTTTGGAAATGATGATTTTTCTCTTCAATCCTCAAATACGAAGCGAACTGATCAATGAAAACTATTTACACTGAAATATTACGCAATAAACATAGCCGGACAGGCGGAATAATATTAACAGTATTACTATTTCTCTGTCTTATTTTGCCACTGTTCCTGAATATGGATCCGCTCGGGCAAGATCTGTCCAACACACTGGATTCCATTAGCCTGAAGCACCTCCTGGGCACAGACAGTCTGGGGCGGGATAATTTCATACGGCTATTAACCGCCACTCGCCAGTCGCTATTGATAAGTCTGATAGCCGCCCTGTTTTCGGTCTTGATTGGCTTAATGATCGGGGTGGCCAGCGGATTGAGCGGCACTAAAACAGACTTTGCGGTTATGCGCTTCAGCGATATTTTTCTGGCTTTTCCAAAATTTTTCGTTTTTATCCTGATGCTTGGATTTACGGAATTTTCCTTTGCCCGGTTTATTTTCGTACTGGCAATATTATCCTGGATGGAGCCGGCCAAAATTATTCGCTCGGAAATCAAAGCCATCAAAGGGTCGCTTTATTACCAGGCGGCAATCTGCCAGGGACTTCATCCTTTCAAGATATTTCGCAGCCTTTTACTGCCGAATATTATTGGCATTGTAACAGCATCTTTTGCCCTGCAAACCAGTTCCATGATCATCATCGAAAGCGGACTATCCTTTTTGGGTCTGGGTGTTCAGCCGCCGCAGATCAGCCTGGGCACATTATTAAATCAGGCCAGGAGCTATCCCATTAATAATTATTCATTGATCCTTCAAACCGGCTTTTTTATCGTCATCACAGTCCTGGCATTTCACTTACTGGGCGACGGATTAAGAGATGTGATCAGCAAAGAGAGGTTTCGAAAATGACCGCTCCCATTCTGTCAGTAAAAAACCTGGCAATTGAACACCGCAATTTCAGTCTCCGGCGAAAACCCACCTTCTTTTTAAAAAATATCAATTTCTCACTGCCAGCCAACGCTTCAATTTCCATTATCGGCGAAACCGGAACCGGAAAAACCACATTGATGAACTCTCTGCTGGGTCTTCATGATTATAATGGGGGAAAAATCCTGTTTCACGGGAGAGAGATAAAACAATTAGCATCTCACGAGAAAAAAAAATATCGCCGGTGTGTCCAGCCGGTTTTTCAAAATTACAGCTATAGTTTTAATTCCATGGTTTCCCTGGAAAAAAGCCTGCTGGTCGGATTCAACCGGCGAATGACCCGGCGGCAAAAAACAGAACAGCTTACGGAATATCTGAATCTCGCAGGCCTGGAACCGGACATCATTCACAAATATCCTCATCAATTTAGTGGCGGAGAATTACAACGACTGGCCCTGGTGCGCGCCCTGGTCAGTGAGCCGAAGATCCTTATTCTGGACGAACCCTTTTCCTCTTTGGATATTATTAATGAGAAGAAACTGCTGGATGTTTTATTAACTATCAGGACAGTCTGCAGCCTCTCATTTATTTTTATCACCCACAAACTACCCCTGGTCAAATATTTTAATGACCGGGTTTACGGAATTGAAGCCAATCAATTTTCCAGATGGAAACAATATGAATAATCCTTTGCTTGAGATACATAACCTGTCAGTCAAAAACTCTGATACCGGAGAATTTTTACTCAAAGATATTTCCTTTAAACTCTATGAGGCAGAAAAACTCTGCATATTTGGCGGTTCCGGAAGCGGAAAAAGCCTTTTGTGCAAATCATTGCTCGGTCTGTCTGCCGCTAACCTAAAACAATCCGGCTCAATTGCCTATCGCGAAAATGACCATCTCTATGATCTGACTGACAAAAACACGCTCAGCAAAATCCGTGGTAAGTCCATAGCGCTGATGTTTCAAAATATATTTTCCAGTTTAAATCCGATGCTTAAGATCGGTAGACAGCTCAATTTGATCTCATCAAAAAACAGAGCCCGTGAGCTGTTGAAAAAAGTGGGCTTTGCCAGTCCTGTGAAGATCATGCAGCAATATCCAAATGAATTATCCGGCGGAGAATTAACACGGCTGGGATTAGCAATGGTTGCGGCACAACAACCAAAAATAATTATACTGGATGAAGCCTTTCGTTCCATTCATGTGGAATTACAGGAATTATTCATCAATCATCTGAATTCTTTGGTATCAAATGAGAATGTCAGCCTGATCATTGTGACCCACAATGTGGCCATTATGCAACAATTTTCCGACAGGATTATTCTGTTGAAAAAGGGTGAAATCATAGATAAAACCACTCCCGGCCAATTCTTTGACTCCCCAAAAACAGAATATGGGAAAAGCGTATTGAAGGCGTATAGAGAGATTTATTGAAATAAATGTTTTTTTATTTATATAAGCGATTCTTACAAAAAACTTCTTTTAAAATTAATTTATTATACATAACATGTTAAATAGAAACTATAACAAAACCAAATCATATAATAGTTAACATGATGCAAAAAGTACCTAAAAAATTGAAAATATGCCCAATCAAAGAATCCATTTTTGAAATTCGTTTTTCAACTGACATACCTTCTGATGCTATTTTTGGAATTGTATATTCTCATGTAGGTGATATTTTCCCAAAAAATTCGATAAAACAATTACCAATTTTACAAATACCTGAACAATTAAGAAATAATGATCCAAAATTAAAATATCAAGCCTTACATAGACTAATAAAAGATAATCTAAGTTTGAGTGTTGGACCCAATGTACTTACTTTTGGAAATCACCAAGAATATGTAGGTTGGACACGATGGTCAGAATTTTTTGAAAACATTATTGAAAAATTGAAAAGTACTAATATTTTTCAAAAAGTTGAAAGAATTGGCCTAAGGTATATAAACATTTTCAATGAAAATATTTTTAATAATCTTAATATAGAACTAAAAATAAATAAAAATAAATTGATTAATGAAACTTCAAATCTTCGAACAGAATTGTTAGATTCTGGCTTTATAAAAATTTTACAAATAGGTAATGCTGTTAAAATCCAAAATAATACAAATGCATTTACCGGCTCTCTAATTGATATTGATTGTATTTATAATTTTAACAATGAATCATTTATCAAAATTTATTTAGAAATAGTAAACAAAGCACACGATAAAGAAAAAGAGTTGTTTTTTAGTATTTTAAAAAAGGATTATCTTAATAAGTTTGAACCTAATTATTAAAGGAAGCCAAATGTATTCTGAAAATACTCAATCAAATATTAATAGTTTAGTTATTATTGGAACGGCATTTTTTTCTTCAATTCTTACCGATCTAGAGACTTATTCTTCACCATATATCCCTTCTGGAAATTACTCTAATTATTTAGAAAAAGAGAGTTTTACATACCCAACAATAAAAAATTATATTTTGCTAGAAAATCCACAGAATATTTATATACATGAAGAACCAATTATTCAACCTAAAGTGAAAACTAAATTAAAAATTAAAATTAATAAACCTCAGCCGTTGCAACTAATTTAAGGCTAGACCAAATTATGTCTTTTGAATGGTATACAGAATTATATCGTAGTGATGATTTGATGCAAGGAGATATTCTAAATGGGTGTAATATACCCATCCCAAATAATTCTGTTTTTAATGCGATTATAAGAGACCAAGAAGATGTTGAAGAGCCTTTAGAAATAAAAACTGCGAATCTAATAATTTTATCACAAGCATGTGATATTTCAAATAATAAAATAGAGAGTATTGTATTGTGTCCTGTTTGGGAATTAGATAAACTAATTAAGAAACATGAATATTTTAAAGGTTCAAAAGCAAGAGAGAATCTTCGACAAGGTAAAGAACCATCTTATCATTTATTGAATTCATATAATTCAGATAATATAGAGATGGATTACTCAGTGGTTGATTTTCATCAAATTTTTACTTTACCAAAAATTTACTTACAATTAACTGCGAGGAATATTGAATATCGTATTAGACTCAACCCTCCTTATAGAGAACATTTGTCTCAAGCATTTGCAAGATATTTTATGAGAGTTGGTCTACCGTCTGATATTTCAAAAACTAATATTAAAAAATACACAAACCAAACTTAAAAATCATAAACCGGTGAAATCGATTTCAATAATCCCACTAATTAAAAAACCTCCGAAGTTTTCAAAACTTCGGAGGTTTAATCTATAGAAGTATACTATATGTTATTTTCCTTCCGCCACGCGTTTCAGTGTTTCCACGGTAACTTTCCAGAATTTTTCAACTGTTTCAATGTCGACTTCTTCAGAGGGTGAATGGGGATTGTGCAGATCAGGTCCATAGGATATCATATCCATTCCCGGGCGTGTTTCGCCGATAATGCCGCATTCCAGGCCTGCATGAATTGCTGCTGATTCCGGTTTTTGTCCGAACAGGTCTTCATAAACAGAAGTCATGGTTTTCAGGATTTTGGAATCGGGATTCGGATTCCATCCCGGGTATTCGCCATGGTGTTCGGCTTTACACCCGGCCAGTTCTGCAACAGCCTTAACTTTTGCGGCGATTTCATTCTTTTTGGATTCCGAGAAAGAACGCTGACTGGTAAGAATTTCCAGTTTTTCATCGGCCTTTACAATGGCGAGATTTGTCGATGTATCTACGACGCCGGGCATGGCCGCGCTCATAATTGTGACCCCATGGGGAATGCCTTTAACCAGATCAGTGAAGGTTTTGGTGAACTCGTCACGGAAAACCTTTTCCGGTGCGCAGCAGGCTTCTTCCACAGCCAATGTCGCCGGATTTTCTGACAATTTATATTCCTCGTTGATAGTATCCTGGCATTTGGCCACCTGTTCTTTGATCGCGGCAATGTCAGTATCTTTTGCCATGAAAAAACATTCGGCTTCACGGGGAATGGCATTGTGCTTTGTGCCACCATCAAACTTGTAGAGATTGAGGTCGAATTTTTCATTCAATGCAGCAAATACACGGTTCAGCTGAATCACAGCATTAGCGCGCATTTTATGAATATCCAGACCGGAGTGACCGCCTTTGAAACCTTCGATATAAAAACGCAGGGCTTTTTTATCTTTGGGGACGTCAACTTTTTTAATTTCTTTTTCAATGTGAGTGTCTTTTCCGCCGGCGCATCCTACGAAAAGAACGCCATCTTCTTCTGAATCGCCATTTAGTAGAATATCCGCTGTGACAAAGCCTTTTTTCAGGGCATTGGCACCAGTGAGACCGGTTTCTTCATCGATAGTGAACAAAAACTCCATGGGCGGATGGACCAGGTCTTTGGATTCCATCACCAGCAGTGCGGCGGCTACACCCACGCCATTATCAGCGCCCAGGGTTGTGCCTTCGGCTCTCACAAATCCGTCTTCAACTTTCATTTTGATCGGATCTTTTCGAAAGTCATGGTCAACATCTTTATTTTTTTCACATACCATATCAATATGTCCCTGCATACAAACAGTGGGTGCATTTTCATGCCCCGGAGTTGCAGGTTTGGTTACCAGGACATTGCCTACTTCGTCCTGTTTAACCGGAAGGTTCAGTTTTTTAGCAAAATCAACCAGCCAGGCCGCAGCTTCTTCTTCATGCTTTGACTCTCTGGGAATCTGATTGAAATCATAAAAAATTTTCCAAAATCTTTCGGGTTTTAAGCCTTCAAATACATAACTCATAATTACTCTCCCGTTTTTTTCAGCCACAGATAAACACAAAATAATCTGTGAAAAACCGCGCTCATCGGTGGCCTATATTAAAAATTTATGACAATACTTCTTTTAGAATGGCAACAGCCTTGTCAATATCTTCTTTGGTAATGACCAGTGGTGGTGCGATTCTGATGACATTTTCATGGGTTTCTTTGGCCAGCACACCCTTTTCCTGCAATGCTTCGCAGAATTTACGGGCGCCACCGGCTTCTTTCTTTAATACGATACCAACCCAAAGTCCTTTGCCACGAATCAAATCAATATGAGGACTATCGATCTTATTTAATTCTTCCATCAGGTAATCACCCAGTTTGGCAGAATTTTCAATTAAATTTTCATCTTCCAGAATTTTCAGCGCTTCTCTGGCTACGGAGCAAGCCAGGGGATTTCCACCGTATGTGGAGCCATGGTCGCCAGGATTGAATACATCCAGCACTTCTTTGGACGCCACAACTGCTGATACAGGATACATACCACCGGAAAGCGCTTTCCCGATAATGATGATGTCCGGTTTGACATTTTCATGTTCACAGGCAAATAGTTTCCCGGTTCTGCCCAATCCGCTTTGAATTTCATCAGCAACAAACAGGACTTTGTTGTCTTTACATATCTGTTCCGCCTCCTTGAGAAATCCTTCTTTGGGAACAACCACGCCACTTTCTCCCTGAATGGGTTCAATCAGAAAGGCGGCTGTATTTTTATTAATAGCGCTTTTCAAAGCGTCTATATCACCATAAGGAATGATTTTAAATCCCGGTGTCAGGGGGCCAAAACCATCTTTGTACTGTTCTTCATCAGTGAAGGAAATAATCGTTGTTGTTCTGCCGTGAAAATTTCCCGCGCAGACAATGATCTCAGCTTTGTCCTTTTCCACACCTTTAATCGTGTAAGCCCATTTACGGACGGCTTTGATAGCAGTTTCAACCGCTTCGGCACCGGAGTTCATAGGCAGCATCTTGTCATAGCCCGTTAATTCACAAAGTTCTTTAGCCAGTTGGGGCAGCTGCGCATTTCTAAAAGCCCTGGAAGTCAGCGCCAGTGTTTCACATTGTTCTTTCATTACTTTGACTAATCTGGGATGACAATGTCCCTGGTTGACAGCAGAGTAAGCAGCAAGAAAATCCATATATTTTTTGCCTTCAACATCTTCAACCCAAATTCCTTTGCCTTTGGTCAGGACGACATCTAAAGGTTTATAATTTTTTGCACCATATTGGTTTTCCAATGTGATAAAGTCTTTTGAGCTACTCATATAACTACCCTTTCTTTTTTAACAGTTTAAATTATCTAATTAAACCAAATTTAATTCTTTAAAATTTAAACGCCAGTTTTTTCTTAAAAAATCTTGCTTAAATTTGAATTTTGTCCAAACCTTGATAAATTTGATAAATATGGAACAAAATTTCCAAAATTATCTAAAAGAAATACTGATTTTTAAAATGTAATAATTCCCCGCAGATTACGCGAATTAACGCCAATTATCTTCGCGATGATCAGCGTGATTAGCGGGCTAAACAAACTGGAGGGTATATGTCCGCAAAAGCAAAAATCAAACAATATTTTGAAGACCACAGAGACGAAATCACAAAAGAAATTGTTGATCTGACCAAAATCATGGTTAAGGAAAAGACCGTTAATGTGGTTTCCGATAAACTCCCGGAGCATCCCTATCTGAAATTTCGCGGTGAAGAGTATCGTTGTGGAAATATCGT